>JBCBTE010000090.1:0-12971 GCA_039818805.1 Pseudomonadota bacterium | reverse complement strand
GCCATGTTCGGACGTTTGCGCTTTCCGGGACAAAAGAAGCTGGCCGCCGCAAAATGCCCCGATTGCGGGCGATTCAAGATCGGCAAGGGCCCGTGCAATTGCAAGAAGGGCAAGCGCGGATGATGCCTTGGCTGCTCTCTGGCCTGGGTCTGTTGATCTTGCTGCTGGCGGGCGACGCGCTGGTCAAGGGGGCCGTGAACCTAAGCTTGCGGGTGGGGATTCCCGCGCTGATCGTCAGCCTGACAATTGTGGCGTTTGGCACGTCGGCGCCTGAGCTTCTGATTTCGATCAATGCCGTGTTGGAGAACAAGCCCGGGCTGGCTTTGGGCAATGTGGTGGGCTCGAATACCGCGAACATCCTGTTGGTGATGGGCGTGCCGGCCATTCTGGCCGTGCTGCACACATCCGAGTGCAACACCCGCAAGACCTATGTGTTCATGATCGTCTCGACACTGGTGTTCATCGCGCTGGCATTCCGCGGACAGTTCGACATGATCGCGGGGGGCGTTCTGCTGGCGATTCTGGCCTACGTGCTGGGCGACGCCTTTCGGGACGCGCATCGCCATCGCAAGGCGTGCGCGGCCGCGCCGGATTGTGGCGAGGATGAAGAAGAGGTCGAGGGCGCCGACCCGGATATGCCATGGTGGCAGATCATCGTGTTTCTGGTGCTGGGTCTGGTCGGTCTGCCGTTGGGTGCGGACCTTCTGGTTGATAACGCGTCGATCATCGCCAAGGAATTCGGGGTGAGCGACGCGGTCATCGGCCTGACCCTTGTCGCGTTGGGGACATCCTTGCCGGAACTGGCCACCACCGTGATGGCGGCCCTGCGCAAACAGGCCGATGTGGCGCTGGGCAACGTCATCGGGTCGAACATGTTCAACCTGCTGGCCATCATCGGGATCACCACCTTTGTCGGGTCAATCCCAGTGTACCCAGAGTTTCTGCAGTTTGACCTTTGGGTGATGCTGGCCGCGTCGCTGCTGATCATCCCGTTCGTGTTCCTGCGTCAGGACATCACACGCATCTGGGGCATTGGCTTGACGACGCTTTATCTGGTCTATGTTGTCGTCGTATTGACTTGAAGCGTTTCTGACCGGAGCCAACCCAATGATGCCTGATCCTTCGACACGCCGCGCGCTTGTGACCGGTGCGGGCAAACGGCTTGGGCGTGCCATGGCCCTTTACCTTGGCAAGCGGGGCTATGATGTGGCGGTGCATTATGCCTCGTCCAGCACAGGCGCGGAAGAGGTCGTGGCCGAGATCAAGAACGCCGGTGGAACGGCCATCGCGCTACAGGCCGATCTGCTGAAGGAAGACGCCGTGCAGGCCCTGCTGCCGCAGGCGGCAGAGCAGCTTGGCGGGCCGGTGCACGTGCTGGTCAACAACGCATCAATCTTTGAGCACGAGACGTTTGAGGGCGCCACGCGCGATAGTTGGGACCGGCACATGGAATCGAACCTGCGCGCGCCGTTTGTCCTGACGCAAGCGCTGGCGGCACAAATCCCCGACCCTGTGATGGACGACATGAATGAACCGGTGGCACAGGGGCTGGTGGTGAACATGATCGACCAGCGGGTCCGCAAGCTGACGCCGGATTTCGCAAGCTACACCATTGCCAAGATGGGCTTGTGGGCGATGACCCGAACCGCGGCACAGGCGCTGGCACCGCGTGTGCGGGTAAACGGGATCGGACCCGGCCCGACGTTGCAAAGCACCGAGCAAACCGCCGAACAGTTTGCCAAGCAAAGAGCACGAACCGTGTTGAAGCGTGGCGTGAACACGTCAGACATCGTCGGCGCCCTGGGCTATTTTCTGGATGCCCCGGCGATCACCGGACAGCTTTTGTGTGTAGACGGCGGACAGCACCTTGCGTGGCAGACGCCGGACGTGCTTGGAGTTGACGTATAGTCACCCTGATCAAAGTTGTTCACCGGACACATGAGCGTTAACAAACCGTTACAAAATCTTTAATGTTTTCAGTGTTTTGGAGTTCCGGAAAGTTTTTTCCCTTCAAAAACAATTCCTTGAAATACTGCCTATTTTTTAGGCATTTCAATGAAATCGGGCAAATAAAAAGGAAAATTCGGGATCATGGAAAGTTATCTGCAGAGTTATCCACAAGTTTCGTGGACATGTTTCTTCTTGCCCCCGGTTCGATAAGATTGCAGGCCAACCACAGAATCATATCTGGTCCTTATGTCCGATAGCGCCGACACCACCTCCCCAACACCCGAGCCGGTAGAAACGGGTTACACGGTGATCCAGTCGTATCTCAAGACGCTGGACGGGTCGCCGGGTGTCTATCGGATGCTGGGGGCGCAAAGCCAGGTTCTGTATGTCGGCAAAGCGCGCAGCCTGAAGGCGCGGGTATCGAGCTATGCGCGCCCCACCGGGCACACGCCGCGCATCGCCCGGATGATTTCCGAAACCGCGTCGATGATGTTCCTGACCACGGCGACCGAGACCGAAGCACTGCTGCTGGAACAGAACCTGATCAAGCAGCTGAAGCCGCGCTACAACGTGCTTTTGCGCGACGACAAAAGCTTTCCCAACATCCTGGTGACCGGGCACGAGTTTCCGATGATCAAGAAACATCGCGGTGCGAAAAAGGAGAAGGGCCGGTATTACGGCCCGTTCGCCAGCGCGGGGGCGGTGAACCGCACGCTTGGCCAGTTGCAGCGGGTGTTTCAGTTGCGCAATTGCACCGATACGCAATTCGAGACACGCACGCGGCCTTGCCTGCAATACCAGATCAAGCGCTGTACCGCGCCGTGCGTGGGGTACATCAGCAAGGATGACTACGCCGCGCAAGTGTCGGATGCGCAGCGGTACCTGGCGGGCAAGTCGACCGAGATTCAGGAGAAGCTGGCCCGTGACATGCAAGCGGCCTCGGAAACGATGGAGTTCGAGCGGGCGGCCGCCTTGCGGGACCGGATCAAGGCGCTGACGCAGGTGCAGACCGCGCAGGGTATCAACCCGCGGACCGTGGGCGAGGCAGACCTGATCGCGCTGCATCTGGAAAAGGGGCAGGCCTGTGTGCAGGTGTTTTTCATCCGCGCGGGGCAAAACTGGGGGAACAAGGATTTCTATCCGCGGGTGGGCGCGGATGTTGATGCGGCAGAAGTGCTGGAAGCGTTCATCGGCCAGTTCTATGACACCAAGGAACCGGCGAAACAGCTGATCCTGAGCCACGAGATCGAAAACGCCGATCTGATGTGTGAGGCTTTGGCGGGCAAGCTGGGCCGGAAGGTGGAGATTCTGGTTCCCCAACGCGGTGAAAAAGCCGAGCTGGTCGAGGCCGCGCTGCGCAACGCGCGCGAAAGCCTGGCGCGGAAGATGAGCGAAAGCGCAACCCAGGCCAAATTGCTGAAGGGCGTGGCAGAGGCGTTCGACCTGGAGGGCCCGCCGGAGCGGATCGAGGTTTATGACAACAGCCACATCCAGGGCGCTTATGCGGTCGGCGCGATGATCGTGGCAGGACCCGAGGGGTTGATGAAAAACCAGTATCGCAAGTTCAACATCAAGGGCGGCGACCTGACCCCGGGGGATGATTTCGGGATGATGAAAGAGGTGCTGACCCGGCGTCTGAAGCGGTTGCAGAAGGAAGACCCCGAGCGTGACAAGGGTCTGTGGCCCGATCTGCTGTTGATCGATGGCGGACAGGGGCAGGTCAGCGCGGTGCACCAGATCATGACCGAGCTGGGCGTGACGGACGTGCCGATGGTGGGCGTGGCCAAGGGGGTGGACCGGGACGCCGGCAAGGAAGAGTTTTACCGCATGGGCAAACGCGTCATGGCACTGCGGCACAATGATCCGGTGCTCTACTTCATTCAGCGGCTGCGGGACGAAGCGCACAGGTTTGCCATCGGCACGCACCGGGCCAAGCGGGCCAAATCGGTGAGCGCTTCCCCGCTGGACGAGATCGCAGGCGTCGGGGCATCGCGCAAGCGGGCGCTGTTGGCGCATTTCGGATCGGCCAAGGCGGTGAGCCGCGCCAACCTGGCCGATCTGAAGGCGGTGGAGGGCGTGTCGGAAGCGCTGGCGCAGAAGGTGTATGACCATTTCCACGAGAAAGGTTGAGGCCGACGCGCCGGCATGAGCCCGCGATATTCAGATCACGAAAAGCCGTGAGACGTTGGACCAGCACGGCGTAGAACGGGGCTTTCTAAGGGGGGCGGTTCGCTCTAGTAAGGTCGCATGACCTGGAACATCCCCAACGTGCTGACCGTGTTGCGTCTTTTGGCGGCGCCGATGGTGGCGGTGATGTTTCTGTACTTCAACCGGCCCTGGGCGGATTGGTTCGCGCTGGTGTTGTTTGTCAGCGCGGCGATCACCGACTGGTTCGACGGCTACCTGGCGCGGCTTTGGAAACAAACGACGAAACTTGGCACGATGCTGGACCCGATCGCCGACAAGGCGATGGTCGTGATCGCGCTGGCGGTGATCCTGGGCTATTCATCCATGTCGCCCTGGCTGGTGTTGCCGGCGACGATGATCCTGTTTCGCGAAGTGTTTGTTTCGGGTTTGCGCGAATTTCTGGGTGACACCGCCGGGACCTTGAAAGTGACGAAGCTGGCCAAGTGGAAGACAACGGCGCAGATGGTGGCCATTGCCGTGCTCTTTGCCCAAGGCGTGTTCGAGCACTATTTCGGCATGTCATCGATGGGGATGGACGCGCAGATCGTCGAGAATGTTCTGAAAGGCACCGAAGAGGACTTGTTCGGGTTGCGTTGGAAATTCCAGGGGATGATCATATCTGGTCATGCAGGGCTATGGCTTTTGTGGCTGGCCGCCGCGATGACGTTGATCTCGGGCGTCGATTACTTTCGCAAGGCGGTGCCTTTTTTGAAGGATTGAGATGATGGAAGTGCTCTATTTCGCGTGGGTACGGGAACGCATCGGGCATCCCAAGGAGACGGTGGAACCGGGTGCCGCGACGGTGCGCGAGCTGGTGGACCAACTGCGCGGGCGCGAGGAGCGCTACGCGGCCGCATTCGCCGATCTCGATGCGCTGCGCGTGGCCGTGGACCAGGAATTGACAGATTTCGACGCGCCGCTGACGGGCGTGCGAGAGGTGGCGTTCTTTCCGCCGATGACCGGGGGCTGAGCGGCGATGGATGTGCGCGTTCAGGAAGCGGCATTCGATCTTGGGGCAGAGGCAAACGCCTTTGTCAAACGGCAGTCGGGTATGGGGGCGGTTGTCACCTTCACCGGCATTGTCCGCGACATCGCCAGTGGCCTGAACACCATGCAGATCGAGCATTATCCCGGCATGACCGAGAAAGCGATTGCCGGGATCGCCGAAGAAGCGCGTGAACGCTGGGCCCTTGGCGATGTGCTGGTGATCCATCGCTATGGCGCGCTTGGACCCAACGAGATGATCATGATGGTCGCCACCGCCGCACCACATCGGGTCAATGCCTTCGAGGCTGCGGAATACCTGATGGACTACCTCAAGTCGCGGGCCCCGTTCTGGAAGAAGGAAGTGACCGGAGACGGGGCGGAGTGGGTCGCTGCCAAGGACGAAGACGAAGATGCCTTGACCCGCTGGTGAGCCGCGAAATGACGTTAGGTCAAGATTGACCGGGGCCAGCGCACGGTTAGACGGAAACGGTCTGACCGTGAGGAGAGTGAACGCATCATGAGCGACATCATCGAGATGTACATCGAAGACCTTGATCCCAAAGCCCGCGGTTCGATTCGCGGGACGGCCAAACTGGTTATCGCCGGCGAGGGCTCGGTGATGCTGGACGAAAACGGCGCGCGTGCCGGGGATGACGAGGCCGACGTGGTGTTGATTGCCTCGGATCAGGTGTTTCGCAACATCCTGTCAGGCGACCAGAACCCGGTGATGGCGTTCATGTCCGGCAAGCTGAAGGTTGAGGGCAATGCGCAGCGGGCGCTAAAGGTCAGCAGCATCCTGACGGAATGATGTGACAGACCGGTGCGGGCACTGCACCGGTGTGGCCTCATGAATTGCGAAACGCAGGGCTTGGAACCGGTGGGCGGAGCCGTTATCTTCACGGTTCGCATGTCGCAGGACGCATTGAAATGGCCAAGCCAAAGGACAATCCGAATTACAAGGTCGTCGCCGAGAACCGGCGCGCGCGGTATGACTATGCCATAGAGGACGACCTTGAGTGCGGCATTCTGCTGGAAGGGTCCGAAGTCAAATCCCTGCGCCGGAACACATCGAACATCGCCGAAAGCTATGCCGCCGTGGAAGAGGGTGAGCTGTGGTTGGTGAATTCGTACATAGCGCCCTACGAGCAGGCCAAGACCTTTGGGCACGAAGAGCGACGCCGGCGTAAGCTGTTGGTCAAGCAAAAGGAACTGGCGCGGCTATGGAACGAGACGCAGCGCAAGGGCATGACATTGGTGCCGCTGGTCCTGTATTTCAACGATCGTGGCATCGCCAAGCTGAAGATCGGGATCGCCAAGGGCAAGAAGAACATGGACAAGCGCGCGACCGAGGCCAAGCGCGACTGGAACCGTCAGAAACAGCGACTTTTACGCCACGGTGAGTAACCGGTTCTGAATTTGGTCCTGCGCGGTAAGCGACCGCGATGGTATAATCCCACCTTGTTAATCAGTGTGGCACGCGTTTTCTGGCGTGCTTTGACGATCGTGTTTGTGAGGGGATTGGTGGAAATGGATTTACTTATCAGCCTGATAGCCGGCGCCATTGGCGGCAACATTGCCGCGGGTGCGTCGAAGAATCACAACCTTGGTTTATTGATCAATTCCGTGGTCGGTTTGGTCGGTGGCGGCCTTGGCGGACAGGCTTTGTGGTGGATTGGCGCCGGTGGACTGGCGCAAAGTACCACAGCAGGCGGCGCGTTGGATCCGGCCGCGCTAATGGGCCAGGTGGCCGCAAGCGCGATCGGCGGCGGTGCCGCTTTGGTGGCGACGGGCATGATGCGAAACCTGCTGACCCGGTAGATCGATTCAGCCAGCTTTTCTTGCAACCGCTGCCGCCACGCGCTAGGCAAGCACGCGTAACGCGTGGGGGCTTGCATGGCACTGGACGATCCCAAAACACTTGTTTCAACCGACTGGCTGGCAGCGCATCTGAAGGACCCGGATCTGCGCGTGCTGGACGGGACGCTTTTCATGCCCGGCGACGCGCGTGATGCGCATGCCGAGTATCATGAGGGCCACATCCCCGGTGCGCGGTTCTTTGATATCGATGATATCTCCGACCACCGCTCGGACCTGCCGCATATGGCCCCGCCGGTTGAGAAATTCATGTCGCGCCTGCGCCAGATGGGGGTCGGCGACGGGCATCAGGTCGTGGCGTATGACGCGCATGGCCTGTTTTCGGCGGCGCGTGTGTGGTGGTTGTTTCGCCTGATGGGCCAGGAAAATATTGCCGTTTTGGACGGTGGCCTGCCGAAATGGCTGGCTGACGGGCACCCGGTCGAAGACCTGCCCCCAGTGATCCGCGACCGCCACATGACCGTGCGGCGCGAGGCACATCGCGTGAAGGACGTCACCCAGGTGGCCGCCGCATCGAAGCTGGGCGACTACACGATCCTTGATGCCCGCGCGCCGGACCGGTTCCGCGGCGACGGCCCCGAGCCGCGCGAGGGCTTGCGCAGCGGGCATATCCCGAACTCGCGCAATGTGCATTACAAGAGCCTTTTGAATGACGATGGCACAATGAAGGACCCCGACGCGTTGCGTGCGGTCTTTGCCGCGGCGGGCGCGGATTTGTCCAAACCCGTGATCACCACCTGCGGGTCCGGTGTGACCGCGGCGGTCATCAGTCTGGCGCTGGAACGAATCGGAAAGTTTGACCACGCGCTTTATGACGGGTCCTGGACGGAATGGGGGGCCTTCCCCACCGTGCCCGTCGCCACGGGAGATGCCTGATGCTTGAGCTTTTGAAAGAACAGCCCGCCGACAAGATCCTGGCGCTGGTTCAGATGTATCGCGACGACCCGCGGGATCAGAAGATTGATCTTGGTGTGGGTGTTTACAAGAACGCCGAAGGGCACACGCCGATCATGCGGGCCATCAAGACGGCGGAACAGCAATGGTGGAGCAACGAGGACACCAAGGCCTATGTGGCACTTGCGGGCGATCCTGCCTTTTCGGATGCGATGATCAAGCTGATCCTGGGCGATGCGGTGGACCGTGACACGGTCGCGTCCGTGGCGACGCCGGGCGGTACTGGCGCGGTGCGTCAAGCGTTTGAACTGATCCGGATGGCCAACCCGGATGCACGGGTCTTCGTGTCAGACCCGACATGGCCCAACCACCTGAGCATTCTGAAGCACCTGGGGATGGAAGCCGTTTCTTACCGGTATTTCGACACCGACAGCGGCGGCGTGGATTTCAACGGCATGCTGGCCGATCTGGCGGCGGTGAAGCGGGGCGATGTGGTGTTGCTGCATGGCTGCTGTCACAACCCGACCGGGGCCAACCTGACCGGGCCGGAATGGGACGCGGTGATTGCCTTGATGAATGACAAGGGTGCCGTCCCGATGATCGACATTGCCTACCAGGGCTTTGGCGACGGGCTGGAGGCGGATGCCGCAGGCACGCGCGCCGTCGTAAAGGGCTGTCCCGAAACCCTGATCGCGGCGAGCTGTTCGAAGAATTTCGGGATCTACCGAGAGCGCACGGGCCTGTTGATGGTGGTCAGCCACGATGCGGGCCGCCGTGCCCTGACGCAGGGCAGCCTGGCCTATCTCAACCGCCAGAACTATTCCTTTCCGCCCGATCACGGGGCGCGTCTTGTGACGATGGTGCTGAATGACGAGGCGCTGCATGCCGATTGGCAGGCCGAGTTGGAGGACGTGCGGCTGGGCATGTTGTCTCTGCGCGAGCAACTGGCGGCAGAGCTGCAAAAGCTGTCCGGCTCGGACCGTTTCGGTTTCATTGCACAGCATCGCGGCATGTTCTCGCGTCTTGGATTGTCGCCTGACAAGGTTGAAGCGCTGCGTAAGGACCATGCCATCTACATGGTGGGCGACAGCCGGATCAACATCGCCGGTCTGAATGCGCGCACGGTGCCGATCCTGGCCAAGGCGATCATCGACGTCGGGGCCTGACCCGCACACAACCTGTTTTTGAGCGGGCGCCCCACCGAGGCGCCCGTTGCTTTTTGTCGGGCGCGCCGTAGGGTGATCGGGTTTATCCGTTTCCCGACACTTTCAGAAAAGGGATTGTCATGCCCGAGATGAAAGCGCCCGGCGTCTATATCGTCGAGAAAGACGCCTTTCCCAATTCCGTGGTGCAGGTCGCCACCGCCGTGCCTGCCTTTATCGGTCACACTGAGATGGCCAAGGATGGAACGGAAACCTTGGCCGATACGCCCCGGCGCCTCACGTCAATGGCAGAATACACCCGGTATTTCGGGGGTGCACCGAACCCCATCTTCGCGCTGCGCAAAGCGCAGGACGATATTGACCAGCAACCCGACATGCCAAAGGCACAATTCACGCTTGGCACGTCGGGCTACGAAGTGATCCAGACCGGCCCGGCCTACATGCTTTACGCGGCAATGCGCCTGTTTTTCCTCAATGGCGGCGGGGCTTGCTATGTTACGTCCATCGGGTCTTACGATGAACCGTTTGCGGCCGAAAAATTTCACGCGGCAATCACCGGTTTGAAGAAGGAACAAGAACCGACACTGGTGGTCATCCCCGAAGCCGTCAGGCTGCCGCGCGCGCAGGCCACACGGGTGCAGTCGGCGATGCTGGCCCATTGTGGCGAGATGCGAAACCGCTTTGCCATTCTCGATGTTCCGGGCGGGTTTGCGGACATAAGCGACCCACGGGGCAATCCGGTGGCCGGCTTTCGCAAAAACATCGGCACCGATCATCTGAGCCGTGGTGCTGCCTATTACCCATGGCTGAATACAACCGTTTTTGACGACAGGGAGCTTACCTTTGGCAACCTTGATCTGGCCAGTCGCGAGACATTGGCCACGTTGTTGAAGGCGTCCACGCCGGACGCCGGGACGGCGCCCGAGGTCAACAAGCTTGGCATGCCCCAGGTTGCCGGTGACTTCACAATCGTTGCGCCCAAGGGTGGCACGGTGATCCTGACCACCGATGATATCTCGGCCAGCGATGGCAGCAGTACAGCCGACGAATTGCGCTTTGACGTGCTGGACGCATCCGCGCCGCCCGGCGGCTTTGTGGACACCACGACCAAGACGGAAATCACCACTTTCACGCAAGCCGACCTTGCCGATGGAAAGGTGTCTTTTACGCATTACGAGAAGGCAGGCGACCATGGTGAAATCGCGCTGACGGTCACGGACAAGGACGGTTTTGTGACCGGCGCGATCACACTGACCGTTGTCAGCGAAGGCGGTCTGGATCAGCTGCCCCCCGATCAAAGCCTTGAGGAGGACGACGCCAATCTGGACAAAACGCTGCGTGCCATAGCGCCCGGTTATGTCGCCGTGGTCAACGCAATGACCGCCTGTTGCAATACCCTGCCGCCATCGTCCGCCATGGCCGGGATTTACACCTTGGTCGACAACACTCGCGGTGTTTGGAAGGCGCCGGCGAACGTTTCCATCGCGTCGGTGCTGTCCCCGAGCCTGGTGGTGTCGCATGACGATCAACAAGATCTCAACATGCCCATCACGGGCACATCCATCAACGCGATCCGGCCTTTCGTGGGCAAGGGTACACTTGTCTGGGGCGCCCGTACGCTGGACGGAAATTCAGTTGATTGGAGATACATCAACGTGCGCCGCACGATGATCATGCTGGAAACATCCATTCGCTTGGCGGCCAAGGCCTATATGTTCGAGCCCAACACGGCGACCACATGGATCACATTACAGTCGATGATCGAGAATTTTCTGATCGACATCTGGAAGCAGGGCGGGTTGGCGGGTTCGGTACCCGAAGACGCGTTCAGCGTGCATGTGGGCCTGGGTGAAACCATGACACAGGCAGACATTCTGGACGGGCGATTGCGCATCACCGTGCTGGTGGCCGTGATACGGCCCGCCGAGTTTATCGAGATCACGTTTCAGCAGCAGATGCAGAAAAGCTGATCAGGCGCGGTAGCGGGCGAGGAAAGTGTCAACCGCGCCCGTGATAATCCGATCAATCGACGGGTCGGAACGATCACACTCAACACCGCACAGGCAGCGCATGAAAAGATCGGTCTTGCACAGCTCGCCAAACTGCTTGGTGGCGAGTTCCATATCGTCAATCTTGAGCACGCCCTTTTCGACAAAAGGTGTCAGAACCGAGCCCATCCGTTCGCAAAACAAGGCCGGGCCGGAATTGTAGAACCTCTGCCCCAGTTCGGGAAAGCGGTAGGATTCCGCGACGCAGATGCGAAACACTTGCTGGCCGAAATCCGACAGGAAAAACCGCACCGCGCGGCTGGCCGCCTCGTGCAGAACCTGCTCAATCGACTCAGACGCGCTTACGACTTGAAGCGCATCTTCGGCCTGGCGGTTGCATTCGATGCGGGCAACCTCGGAAAAGAGCAGGCGTTTGTCCGGGAAATAGCTGTAGAGGGTTGCCTTGGATACACCGGCGGCGCGGGCAATATCGTCAACGCTGGCCCCTTCGAACCCGTCACGCATGAAAATTTCGCGTGCACCGTCCAGCACCTGATCGAACTTTCGACCTTTTTTGATTTCGGCGTCCATGGCCGTCATGCATGTCCTCCTGCCGTCATGTGTCAGCTTACAGGGCGCAGACGTTGATCTGCAAGCCTGTCTGCGGGCGATGGAGGAGAGGGGGGTACGCCCGCAGACAAGTTGGGCCTGCGTTACTTGTCGATGCCGCTGGCATCTTGTGTAACCGGCTCGGGCGCTGGCTCGGGGAAAATCAGAACCGGGGTCATGCTCGACATATCAACGCTTTGTGCGAATGCCGGTGCCGCGACAAGGGCCAAAGCCACCGAAAGAGTTGCAACAAGCTGTTTCATGTCAGTCTCCTTTACTGAACTATTCAGTTCACATTTCAAATCTAGACAGGGGAGGGCCACCGTCAAGACATAAAGTGAACTATTCAGTTTACTTTTTTGAATATCGGATATGCACCGATGTTTAGGCCCGGTGCGCGCTTGCACTTCGAATTCCGTCTGCTAGTTTAGAATAATTCTAAGTTGGAGGTTTTCATGATCCCCGGTGTGACCACCCGAAGACGTTTTTCAGAACTCAATGAACAGGAAATCCTGGCGCTGGCCATCTCTTCGGAAGAGGATGATGCGCGCATTTACCGGACCTATGCGGAAACGCTGCGCGAGGATTTTCCCGATACGGCGCAGGTTTTCGACGGTATGGCCGCCGAGGAAGACACGCATCGGCATCGGCTGATCGAACTGCACCGCGAGCGGTTCGGCGAAGTGATCCCGCTGATCCGGCGAGAGCACGTGGCAGGGTACTATGCCCGCCGTCCCGTCTGGCTGGTGGAAAACCTCGGGATAGAGCGCATCCGCGCCGAGGCCGAGGCGATGGAGCGGGATGCAGAGCGCTTTTACCTGAACGCGGCGCAGAACACGTCTGATGCCGCGACACGAAAACTGTTGGGGGATCTGGCCGCTGCCGAGGCCGGCCACCAGGACCGTGCCGGCGCGCTTGAGGCCGAACATCTGGATGATGATGCCAAAGCCGCCGAGGCGCGCACGGCCAAACGCCAATTCATCCTGACGTGGGTGCAACCGGGGCTGGCCGGTTTGATGGATGGCTCGGTCTCGACACTGGCCCCGATTTTCGCCACCGCCTTTGCCACGCAGGATACATGGACGACGTTCCTTGTTGGTCTTGCCGCATCGGTGGGTGCCGGTATTTCCATGGGGTTCACGGAAGCCGCCAGTGATGACGGCGAGCTTTCGGGCCGCGGCAGCCCAATCAAGCGCGGCTTTGCCTCGGGGATCATGACAACCGTCGGCGGGTTGGGGCACGCCCTGCCCTATCTGATCACCGATTTCTGGACCGCCACGATCATTGCGATCATCGTCGTTTTCATCGAGCTGTGGGC
>JBCBTE010000089.1:0-13033 GCA_039818805.1 Pseudomonadota bacterium | reverse complement strand
GCCCGCTTTGCATCTTCGCAACAGTCGAACCTGAAACAACAACCACGAGCCCGAGATTTTTTTGTCAGGTGTGAAATTTTTTCCCAACCCGACGCGTAACTCCAACATCCAAATGCAAAGACGCTCTTTTCAGGACCGTTGAATTGCAGATCAACAACGGATTTGAAGAATGCGCACCACCTTCCGCAACCGCTTGTTCGGCAAGCCCCTTCCCAAGTCGGGGTTGTATTCTATCTCGGTCGGTGTGCGTGCGATCATCGCGGCCTGGCTTGCGGTGATTGTCTATGCCGCATCAAATCCCATCGTCGCGCAGCTGGTTCAGATCGGTGAGACAAACCTTGTCGAAGGCGGGCGCAACGCCATCACCTTTGGCAATCTGTTGGTGCTTGGTTCGTTGATTTCACTGATTCCGCTTTCGCTATTGAACCACCGCGATCTGACACGCAAAAATGTCCGTCGCCTCACACGCCGGCAATGGGGCCTTGTTGCGATCTCGGCGGCGCTTTCGTCAGCACTGACACCGGGCTTGTTCTTCTTTGCACTTGAGCACACCAGCGTAACGAACTTGGTTTTGGTGGGCAGAGTCGAGCCGCCACTCTTTGTGCTCGCGACTTGGGTTTTCCTGCACGAAAAGCTGAATGGTTGGGCTTTTGCCGCGGGTTTGATTGCCTTGTTCGGTGCCTTGGTCATTCTAAGGCTCGGCAATGGAGCGGCCTTGCACATGGGCATTGGGGAACTTGCAACGCTGGCAGCGACGCTGTCATACACCGTGTCCAGCCTGGTCGCCCGGCTTGGTCTTAAAGAGATTCCGCTGGGTTTGTTCATGGTGATCCGCACGATGCTTGGTACAGCGCTTTACTTAGCTTTCACGTCGTATTTTTTCGGCATCGACATCTACCGGGATCTTTTTGCGCCGGTTCTCTTGAAGTGGGTTTGGGTCTATGTCGTCATCGTGGTGGTGATTGGTCAGCTGCTTTGGACCTTCGCGCTGAAGCATGCCCATGCAAGCGATATCTCGATGGCAACATCGTTCTCGCCAGTGATTGCCATCATGATTGCGATGGTCATCCTCGGCGAGGATCCGGGTGCAGGCTTGCTGCCTGGCGGTGCCATCATGTTGATCTCGGTTTTCGTCGGGCAATGCGGTCAAAGTCTTTGCGCGCAACTGCAGCAACGAATGAATGTGTCGGCCAAAGCCTTGCGGACCTTGTCTCAAAGCGGGCTGGAGGCTTTCGATACGAAAGTTATGCTGCAGGCGCGCTAGGTGTGACGTGCGGCACGCATCATCGCCAGACGGGCGCCGTGAGTCGTCGCCGTCTGTCGCGAATTCGCATTGCACACCTGCCGACGCGTTGCGCGTTTTGCCATTTTCCACAAAGGCCTCGGGTGGACATTTTCAAGCACTGCATCAGCGTATCGCATGATTGGGAATATTCTTGCCGTCCGATGCGTAAAGGTATCGAAACCCCGTAATGGAGTGTGTAATGTTAAGCATCGTGACGGATCAGGACTTCAGGCAACGCGCCAGCGCCAACGTGCGCGCGTTCCCGGTTGTGGCCGCCGCGATTTTTAGGTTACTCGACCAATTTCGGGAAAATTTAGTGTCTGCCGATTTGAAGAAAGATCTGATTGCGATGCTGCCCCGTCTTCGGCGGTTTGCGCGGACGATGACAAAGTCAGCGACCGAGGCGGATGACCTCGTACAAGAAGCTTGCCTGCGAGCCCTGAGCCGTTCGGACCAGTGGGACCCGACCCAGCCCCTTGACCGGTGGGTGTTTCGCATCACACGCAATTTGTGGATCAGTGAAATCCGCAAACGGCAGGTTCGCATTGGACAAGGCCACGTTCCTGCCGAGGAAGCGCATGAATTGGTCACCAGTGATACCGGCGAGCAGAACCTTGCTGCCACGCAGTTGCGCGGACGTATCGCGGCGCTCCCTCAGGATCTGGCCGTTGTGTTGTTGACCGTGTCGGTCGAAGGCTACAGCTATGCCGAGGCGGCGGACATGTTGGATATTCCGATCGGCACCGTTATGAGCCGGATTCACCGTGCACGAAAGGTTTTGGCCAAGCAGATCGCCGAGCCCCAGGAGCAGACCAGTGAAACTTGAAAACGAGAAACTGAGCGCCTTTCTGGATGGCGAGCTGTCAGAGGCAGAAACCCGCGAGATCGAAGACGCGCTGGCCTCAGACCCTGCGTTGCAAAAGGAAATGGAACTTCTGATGGCAAGCGACACGCTGGCCCAAGACGAATTTGCCGAGATGCTGCAGGAGCCCGTACCGTTCGAGTTGGCGGCTGCAATCCAGAAAGCCCCTGACGCATCTATGGCCCGTATGGCGAATTCTCAGGAAAAACCCAGATCCTACGCGTGGTTGACAGCAATTGCGGCTTGTATAGCGTTGATGATCGGCGGCGCGGGCGGATATTTGGCCGGGTCAACGAACACCGCTCAATTGGCTGCGGCCCCCAGTTGGCTTGAAGACATCGCCGATTATCATCGCGTCTATGCCGGCCAAAAGCGTCATTTGGTCGAGGTCCCTGCCAGCGAAGCCGACCATATTCAAACATGGCTGACCAATACGGTTGGGGCCAATGTGCGTGTGCCCGACTTGTCGGAACATGGCCTGACCTTCCGGGGCGCACGCCTGCTTGTGGCTGCTGGCAAACCGGTGGCACAGCTGATGTTCACCGATGCCCAGGATCGCGTTGTCGCCTTGTGCCTGATCCGAACGCAAACCCCGGCGGACGGTTTCAATCAACGCATAATCAATGGCTTCGAAATGGTCAGTTGGGGTGGCCAGGGCGCCAATTTCGTAATCGTTGGCGACGAAGGTCGCAGCGACTTGGAGGCCATCGCCAAGACCGCGTCGGTTGACGTCTAGGCTAGCGTCGCGCCGTGCATGATAGGTGTCGACAGCCGTGCGTTCAGTCTAGCTTGAACCCAATGCTCCTGATGTAGTCACCAAAACCGGTGCGTTCAGGCTGGGCGTATTGCCGGGTCTTGTCGTCTGACCAACGATACGCATCCGCCAGCCCGAATTCTTCTGTGGCTCGTTGTTTTTTGGGCGGCACTTTACGCAAACGGGATTGGTCATATGCATCAAGCAAAGACTTGAAGTCGGGTACTTCGTATCGACCTTCATGGAAGGTGGCCGACAGGGGCAATCTTGGACTGACCGTTCGCCGTGCATCTTGAGGCCAGCCCACGGCCAGCGCAGCCACGGGAAAAACATGATCGGGCAGGCCTAAAACGGCGCGGACCTCTGGGCCATGGTTTCGGATCGTGCTGATCGGACAACATCCCAGACCGAGGGTCTCGGCCGCCATCACTGCAGTGGCCAGCGCAATCCCGGCATCGACACTGGCATTGAAGAACGCGTCCAAATGGTCATTCGCAAAGGGTCGGTCCCACAAGGCATGCATCTGTCGCTGCCGGTGGTTGTTGCCGCAAAAGATCAGAAGTTCGGGCGCCGCCGCTATCCAGTCTTGGCCGTTCAGAAGTGATTTCAGCGCCTGTACAGTCGAGTCCCTTGGCCAGATGATGTCGCGCTGTTGCAGATCGCTTTTGCTGGGGGCAGACAGGGCAAGCGCCGCCAGAAGCCGCATCATGTCCTTGGGCACCGGATTTTCGGCAAAGCGTCGGCAAGAAGAACGTCCGGCCAGATTTGCACAAAATGCCAAGGCTTCGTCCGTTGCGGGCAGGTCATTCAGCGCTGGCGCGTCTTCAAATCGGTCAGCCAAAGCCGCCCCAAGGCGGTTGTGCGTGTTCATTTCTGTAACCTTTCCTTACAGGATGAGTAAAAACATCTTCCTGTCCGTTAGCGTTTGCAACGTCTATAAAGCCGGGGAAAGCAGTAGGTAAAGGAAGAGCGGCGTGTCCCAGGCCATCAAGACACTGAAAGTCACCGTGTCACGTGGTGGCGCAGACGGGCGCACCTTGCAGTGCTTTGATGTACCCGCAGAGGACAATCAGACCGTGCTCGATGTGGTCAGCTGGATCCAGCAGAACAGTGACCCGACGCTGACCTACCGCTTTGCCTGTCGCGTTGGCATGTGCGGCAGTTGCGCGATGATGGTCAACGGCGTGCCGCGCTGGACCTGCCGGACCCATGTTAAGAAAGTGCTACAGGGAAATAAGGTTGAGATTGGCCCGCTGCGCAATCTTCCGGTCATCAAAGACCTCGTGGTCGATATGGACCCGTTCTTTGATAAGTGGGTCGAAGGCGAGGGGCACCACCATCCAACTCGCAGCCGCGAGGATGGGATTGCATCGGTGGATTCTGGCAGCTATGAGCGCGCTGCGGCCAATGCCGGAATCGAGTGCATCAATTGCGCGGTCTGCTACGCGGCATGCGATACGGTTCAAGGCAACCCCGATTACCTCGGTCCGGCGGCCCTGCAACGTGCCTGGACCCTGCTCAATGATGAAAAGAATGCGGATGACGATACCATTCTGGATGCCGTGAGTGGTTCGGGCGGTTGCCACAACTGCCATTCGATTGGCAGTTGCACGGCCTATTGCCCGAATGAGCTGGACCCTCTGTCGGCCATCGCTGGTCTGAAACGAGCCACTATGTGGCGGGCTTTAAAGGGACGTGGCTAATGCTGGATTTGCGACTTTACATGTTTCAAAGGATCACCGCTTTGCTGATGATCCCTTTCGTGCTGATCCATCTCGGCGTGATGATCTATGCCATTCAGGGCGGGCTTTCAGCGGCAGAGATTCTTGGCCGAACGCAAGGCTCGGTGCTCTGGTTGATGTTCTACGGTGGGTTCGTTTTGGCAGCTGGCATCCATGCCGCGATTGGTCTGCGGGTCATCGCGCATGAGTGGCTAGGGCTGAACGGCAAGACACTGGTCGCCTTGACCTGGAGCATCGGAGCGGGGCTGATCCTGCTCGGCGCTCGTGCGGTCTGGGCCGTGACATGGGGGGTGGCATGACACCCGTGGCACGTGCGCATCCGCTTTGGCTGGCCTACATCTTGCACCGTCTTTCGGGACTGACCCTCGCGTTGTTCCTTCCGCTGCATTTTTGGCTTTTGTCCCAGGCACTGGCCGGACCAGCGGCGCTGGACAAAGCGCTCGCGCTTGCTGACAACCCGCTGGCCAAGCTGGCCGAGTTCGGTTTAGTGTTCCTTCTCGCCGTTCATTTCTTCGGCGGTCTGCGCCTGCTGGCGCTGGAGTTTCTACCGTGGAGCGCACCGCAAAAAACGCTTGCTGCCGGGGCCGTTGCGGTGTCTTTTTTCGTTTCCGGCACGTTCCTGCTGCAAGCCTTGTGATTGGGGATATGCGCCATGCTCACTCTTTCTGATATCGACAGGCACGACACCGATATCCTGATCCTCGGAACAGGCGGCGCAGGCCTTTTTGCGGCACTGCATGCCCAGCAAAGCGCGCCTGAAGGCACGAAGATCACCATTGCCGTCAAGGGATTGATTGGCAAATGCGGCTGCACGCGTATGGTGCAGGGTGGCTACAACGTGGCGTTGGGTGGCGGCGACACGGTCGAGCGGCACTTCATGGATACGATCCAGGGCGGTAAATGGCTGCCCGACCAGGATATGGCTTGGCGTCTGTGTGAACAGGCCGTGGTGCGCATCCGCGAGCTGGAAAACGAGGTCGGTTGTTTCTTTGACCGCAATTCTGACGGCACTCTGCACCAAAAGGCCTTTGCTGGACAAACGGCGGATCGCACCGTGCACAAGGGCGACCTGACAGGCATCGAGATCATCAACCGTCTGATGGAAAAGGTTCTTGCCAGCGGGGTCGAGAAACTCCAAGAGCATCGCGCGATTGGACTGGTGCCCACAAAAGATGGCAGAGCACTGGCCGGTGTTCTGATGATCGACATGCGCACCGGGCGGTTCCGGTTCGTGCGCGCCAAGACAGTGCTGATGGCCACCGGTGGCGGGCCGACGATGTACAAGTACCACACGCCCTCAGGCGACAAGACCATGGACGGGTTGGCCATGGCCCTGCGCGCGGGTCTGCCATTGCGCGACATGGAAATGGTGCAGTTCCACCCTACCGGCCTTCTGGCCGGGGCACATACGCGGATGACCGGCACTGTGCTTGAAGAAGGGCTGCGCGGGGCCGGCGGGCAGTTGTTGAACCAAGCCGGCGAGCGCTTCATGTTCGGCTATGACGCGAAGGGCGAACGCGCCACCCGCGACGTGGTCAGCCGCGGTATCTATGCCGAGATGCGCAAGAACAACAATCCCGATCAGGAGGGCGTCTTCATCTCCATGTCCCATCTCGGCCCTGAATGGGTCGCCGAGAAATTCAAAGGCATGGTCAAACGCTGCGCCGATTGCGGCTTTGATCTTGCTGGCGGCAAGGTCGAGGTTGTGCCCACCGCGCATTACTTCATGGGCGGCGTTGTCGTGGACGTGGACACCCGTACGGCGATGGAAGGGCTTTACGTAGCCGGCGAGGACGCCGGCGGCGCGCATGGCTCCAATCGGCTGGGCGGCAACGGCGTGGCCAACTCCACCGTTTATGGCGGCATCGCGGGCGATACGATGGGCGCAGACATTGCGGGCATGACCCTGCGCGATCCTGACGAGGCGGTGCTGCAGGCCGAGTTCGAACGCGCCATCTACCCGCTTTCGCAGAAACCCGACCTGATCCTGCCCCTGCGCAAACAATTGCAAGACCTCATGTGGGACGATGTCGGCGTCATGCGTACAAAGGAAGGCATGGAGCGTGGCCTCACTGGCATCGCTCAGGTCTCGGATGCGCTGATGGAGGTGGGCGTCGACGCCAGCACCCTCGCCTTCAACCTCACCTGGCACGACTGGCTCAACCTGCGCTCGCTGTGTGATGTCTCCGAGGTCATCACCAAGGCCGGCCTCGCCCGCGAAAACTCTCGTGGCGCCCATTATCGCGAAGATTTCCCTGATCCGGGTGCGATGGAAGACAGCGAATTCACCGTGGCCCAAATGAAAGGCGGCGCGGTGCAGGTTTCGAACGAACCCGTGCAATTCACCATCGTCCGTCCGGGTGAGACCATCCTCCCCGAGGGCGAGCCAGAAACATTGGTGGCGGCGCAATGAGGCTGTTCACCTTCATAGTTGAAAGAGCCGGCGGAACGTATTGCTCGCAACATTTAGGTGCTGATTTCGACGAAGCCGCAAAACTCTTCGTCGGCCACGCGCTGGAAATTGGACATCTAAACGTTGCTTCGCCAAAGAAGGAAAGGCTTCTGAATGACGTTCGGGATGCCGTCGCGCTTGAAGGATTGGCCAACGCATTTTGTGCAAGCCATCTTGATGGTGACAATGAGCTTTGGGTCATAAACATTGTCGAAACGGTTGTTCCTGAAGAAGACAGCAAGGCGTTAGGAGCGGCGCAGTGAAGTGCAAACGTGACCACCTAGCGACAGCGGCAAGCCCGACCTCGGGAGGGCCTTTGATGCAAACTCAAACGGCTGTTCGCCAAGGCGTCATTGCCGCACGCGCTGCCATTAGATCAACAAAAGCCCTCCCGGGGGGGAGGTCGGGCTTGCCGCTAGCGCGGCGGGTCTCGCAAAATGATTGGAGGCACGAAGAATGATCCCCATCTCCCTCATCCAATCCACCGCTGAAACCCTGATGGACAAGGCCGCCATCGAGATCCCGCAGGATTACCTCGACGGTCTTCAAAAGGCCGCCAAAACCGAGAACGGCGATCTCTCGTCCTTCGTCCTCAAGGCCATGCTGGAAAACTATGAGGCCGCCAAGGAAGACCGCCGGGCGATGTGTGGAGATACCGGCGTGCCCCGTTGGTTCGTGAAAATGGGCAACGAGGCCCGGATCGAGGGCGGGATGGTGGCGCTTGAGGCCGCCCTCAGACGCGCCACCGCCAACGCCACCAATGGCGTGCCTCTGCGCCCCAACCGCGTGCATCCGCTCTGGCGCACTGACCATGACAACAACGTCGGCATCGGCGCGCCCGAGATCGAATACGGGTTCGAACCAGAGGGTGAATGGATCGACCTTATCACCGTTCACAAAGGCGGGCTTTTCGGCACAGACTACCGCATGCTCTTCCCCTCCGACGGCATCCAGGGCATCAAACGTTTCTATCTCGACAGCCTGATGGCCTTCGGCAAACGCGGGCTTGCGTGCCAGCCCGCCATCATCGGTATCGGCCTCGGCGGATCCAAGGATATCTGCATGTGCCTTGGCAAACGCGCCTCTATCCTGCGCACGGTGGGCAGCCGCAATTCAGATCCCCGGATTGCCGAGATGGAGGATGAGTTCAAGGAACTGGGCAACTCCATCGGCATGGGCGCCATGGGGTTCGTGGGCAAAAACATGGTGATCGATTGCAATATCGAGGTCGGCTACTGCCACACCGGCGGCATGCCCATGTCGGTGCACGCCTTCTGCCTTTCGTCTCGCCGCGCCGTCGCCCGCATCCACGCCGATGGTCGGGTGGAACACCGAACCGATCCTGACTGGTTCACCGACTACCAACGCCGCGAAACAGTCGAATGGGAACCCACACGGGAGGCGGCAGAATGACTGAACTGATGAACTACGCCGATCACGTGCACGCAATGCTGGAGGTTGAACGTCACCAAGCGGCGAACCGCCTTCAACACATTATGGATGCCCTTCCCGAGAAGACTCTCAAGATCGCCTTGGGCATTCATCCGGATCAGGACGGCGAGGGTTACGTGACCTTGATGGTGCATTTGGAAGGTCCGGATGTATCCGTCCTAAATGGGGCTATTGCGCAATGGCGAACACTGTTTGACGGGTTCATCCCTTTGCTTCTTGAGGGGCACGCAGACATAAATGCCGCGAACGGCGAAGATGCGGAATTCATCGCCGGGGACATCTTGGTCGATAGCGCAGCAGACTGGCTTGAAGCGATGTGGCGCGCGGAACAATCAAGCGCGACTGACCTACCTGTTTCGATTTTTTGCGCCGAAGCGTTCGGCACCCGCGTTCCTAGAAGTGTGACCTGATATGACCTTGCGCGAAGTCCGATTGTCCACCACCCCCACCGACGAGGCCATCGCCGACCTGCGCCTCGGCGATGTCGTCTACCTTGACGGCCTGATGTACACAGCGCGCGAGGGTGTCTACATGCGCGCGCTGGAAGACAAGGCGAATATCCCCATGGAATTGCCCAGCCAGTCGGCTGCGAACTTCCACTGCTCGCCCGCCGCGCGGATCAACCCCGATGGCAGCTTCGACATGGGGGCGGTGACGGCAACAGCCTCCTTCCGCTTTGCTAAATGGTTACCGGAATGGATGGCCAAGACCGGCGCCAAGCTGATCGTTGGCAAGGGCGGTATGACCTCCAAGGACTACAAAGAATACTTCGTTCGAAACGGGGCCGTCTACCTGTCCACGGTTGGATACGGCACGGGAGCATTGCTCGGTCGTGGCGTGGAAAATGTCGAAGCCGTGCACTGGAACGAGGAACTGGGCCTCGCACAGGCCATGTGGGTGATCAAATGCAACCGCATGGGGCCTTTCATCGTGGCCTCGGATCTGGAGGGCAATTGCCTGTTCGAGCGCGAGAATGCCAAGATCGCGGCAAACATCGAACGGGTTTATGAAGGCACCAAACCCGCGACAATGAAGCGCTATGGCGAGACTGATGACCGTGGCGACGAGGTGATTTGATGCGGCCTAGCCAGCGATGGCATGGGCGAAAATCCCCAGACCCATAGCCAGGCACAACAGTATCAGCGTGCGGCGAAACTGATCGTCGCTCACCCGCTTGAACGCGTAGATCCCAAGGACCGAGGCGATCAGCCCGGCTGGCAGTACCAGCGCCAAGGCCGCCCAAACATCGGGCGTGTAGGTGCCACGCAAGGCCAGGATCACGGCGGTGCAGCTCAGGATCACGATGTTGAACCCCTGCATCACACCGCGAATGTCTGCTTTCGGCCAAGCCCGCATCGACAGCCAAATTGCGGGCAGTGCACCTGACAGCGAGGCAAGCCCGCCCAGCGTGCCGCTGACAAACCCAATGGCCATATCTGCCTTTGGCCGTGTGTCTTGCGCGCGCGGCAATGCCGCACGAAAACCGAAGAAAACGCCGTATGTCACCAAGAACGTCGCCACCAGCAGACGCAGAACCGTGGTGTCCACAAGGTTTAGCAAAAGTGCTCCAAGCGGCACGCCAATCAATCCCGGCAGAAGAAAGCGCAACAACCGCCGGGGTGCGGACCGAATGCTACGCCGCACGACCCAGACGCCTTGCAAACCAGACAGCACCGACAAAAGCGCCACGATGGCTACAGCCTGTGCCGGCTCGAGCACCACTAGCAAAAAGCCTAGCGCAAAAAGCGCGGTGCCCGTGCCGGAAAAGCCATTGATGAACCCGCCCGCCAAGCCGCCGAGAATTAAGAACACCGTGTCAGTGTTCATGTTGCAGCCTTTACCGTGCGGTCCAGAGCGGCCAGCACTTCGTCAATGATACCCGTCTTGGTCGTGTCCTTGTGAAACGCCAGACCCAAGGTTCGGCTTGGCGGTTCGGGGCCAAGGTCAAGCCATCGCAAAGGAAGGGGGTTGAACGGTGCGACGCAGCCGTGCGGCACGATCGAGACGCCCAGATTGGCATAAACCATGCTTGTGATCGCCGCCAGATTGTCCAACTCCATCGTCTCATTCACCCGAACGCCTTGCGCTTGAACCCAGGCCTCGATTTGGGTTCCAACAACCGCCTCGCGGTTAAAGCGGATAAAGGGTTGCGTGCGAAGCAGATGGACCGGATCATCGCTGTCGGTCTCTTCCGAGGCGATCAGCATCAGTGCTTCTTGCGCAATGGGTCGAAAATCCAGCATGGCAGGCAGTAGGGTCGGGCGTGTGACAACCGCCGCATCCAGGTCATGCCGTTCAAGCGCGGTCAGCAAGGGTTGTGTCAGGCCCGGTCGAATACGTAGCCTCAGGTTGGGGCAACTTTTATTCAGCACTGAAATGGCACGCGGTGCCAGCCCGGTTAGCGTTGTGGGCACCGCGCCAAGGACAAATTCCCCCGACAGCGTTTTGGGATCGAGGATCGAAGGTAGAAGGTTCTGGTAGTCGCGCAAAAGGTCGCGCGCCTTTTCCACCAAGGCACGCCCAGTCGGGGTTAGGGTGGGCGTGCGCGTCGATCGGTCAAACAACGTGACACTCAACTCATCTTCAAGCGCGCGCATTTGCTGGCTGACAGCGGCATGCGTAAGGTGGATCGCATCGGCCGCATCGCTGAACGTGCGGTGGTCAGCGACGGCGACCAGCGTGCGAAGGTGTTTTAGCGACATGAGTGTGGCTTGTGAAAGGGATAGTTACAGAAATCTCTTCCCAACCATCCCCCATCAAGCTGCTGCTTACAACGGCTCGTGGGTCACGTCGTCGCGAAAAGTTCGCGATATTCCTCCCGCAGGACGTTCTTTTGTACTTTGCCCATGGCATTGCGTGGCAGCGCATCCACGACGATCAGTTTGCGGGGATGCTTGAACCGCGCCAGCGATGTCGCTGCCGCCTTGGCGATCGCGTCCAGGTCGGGTGTCTTGCCCGGTTCGGCCACGATCAGCCCCAGCACCGTTTCCCCGAAATCTGCGTGGGGAATACCGATCACGGCGCTTTCTGCCACGCCGGGTTGTGCATCTAGGATGACTTCGATTTCCTTGGGATAGATGTTGTAGCCCCCCGAGATGATCAGATCCTTGTTGCGGCCAACGATCTGTACGTATCCATCCGGCCCGATCTTCCCCAGATCGCCGGTGATGAAAAAACCGTCTTCCCGAGCTCGGCGGCGGTTTTTTCGGGCATTTGCCAATAGCCCTTGAACACGTTCGGACCGCGCACCTCAATCTGGCCCACATCACCGTCGGGCAGGGTTGCGCCGGTCTTGGGGTCGGTGATCTTGAGCTCGACCCCGGGAAGAGGAAACCCCACGGCGCCCGGCCGGCGTTCGCCATCGTAAGGGTTCGATGCGTTCATGTTGGTTTCCGTCATGCCATAGCGTTCAAGAATGCAGTGACTGGTGCGTGCCTCGAATTGGGTGTGGGTTTCCGACAAAAGCGGTGCGCTGCCGGACACAAACAGACGCATGCCTTCGGTCAGATCACGCGTCAGGCGCGGATCGTCCAGCAGACGGGTGTAGAAAGTAGGCACGCCCATCATGGCGGTGGCCTTGGGCATCCAAGATATGACGGCATCGACATCAAATTTCGGTAAGAAGATCATCGATCCGCCGGCCATGAGAGTAATGTTAGTGGCCACGAACAGACCGTGGGTGTGAAAAATCGGCAAGGCATGCAACAGCACGTCGTCTTTCGTGAAACGCCAATGCTTGGCCAGCGTCGCGGCATTGGACAGAAGGTTGCCTTGGCTCAGCATCGCCCCTTTCGACCGACCGGTGGTGCCCGACGTATATAGCAGAGCCGCAAGATCGCTGTCTTCACGCGCCACGGTGTCAAACGTATTGGGCATATCTTTGGCGTGCTGCATGAAACTGCCGGTTCCATCGCCGTCCATCGTCTCAAGCCTCGCTCCGAGCCTGTCGGCCACAACCCTCAGTGTGCCGGCTTTGCCGGTGTCGCACACCACCAGCCCAGCACCGCTGTCCTCAAGAAAATAGGACAACTCTTCGACTGTGTAGCCTGTATTGAGTGGCAAGAAGACCATCCCGGCCTGAGCGCAAGCCGCGTAAAGCGCCAGGGCTTGCGGCGACTTTTGCACCTGAACCGCCACGCGTGCGCCAGCCTGCAATCCTGCGGCCTGAAGGACATGTGCCATGCGTGACGCCAACACCAGAAAGGCGGCGTGGGTCAGAACTGATCCATCGGCTGCATAAAGCAATGGAGTCGTCTTGCCGGAGTGCCGACCGAAAAGGGTATCATAAAGCGGGTTGGTCATATCTTTGCGTCGCTTGACAAATACGCGTCTGCCGACGTGACCAGGGTTTGAATGTCGGAAGAGGCCGCAACCTCGTGCAGGGTGGCGAACCGTTCGTGGTTCTGCGTGACCTCGTCTAGGTCGTAAAGGTAATTCACCATCACGCCATGCGATTGCGCCACGCCTTTCTTCGACATATCGGCAT
>JBCBTE010000088.1:0-13035 GCA_039818805.1 Pseudomonadota bacterium | reverse complement strand
GTGGGTGGTGCTGCGTGACAGCACCAAGGAAAGCGTGATGATCCTGTTCATCATCGCAGCGGCGGCAGTGATGATCGGCAACAGGATGGGCGCGGCCATCAGGATTACAGCCACGGGCGGCAGAAAGAAACCTGCGACCAGCAGGAAGACGTTGACCGCACCCATAAGGACCCACCGGTTTACATCCAGTGTGCCGATCCATTCCGCAATCGCCTGTGTGATGAAAAGGCTCGACAGCATGTAGGAAAACACACCCGCCGCTGCGATGATGAACAGGATCATCACGCTTTCCTTGGTGCTGTCACGCAGCACCACCCACAGGTCGCGCGGATTCCATAGCTTGTAGATCACCATCGCGATAAGCAAGCACATCAGAGCGCCCACCGCCGCGGTCTCCGACGGCGTGGCGACACCGCCGTACATGGCATAGAGCACGCCGAGGATAATCACGATGAACGGCAGGACACGTGGTAGGATTTCCAGCTTTTGCCGCCAAGAGTAGCTGCCCGAGGACAGAACCGTCGCATCACCCGACCGCCAGGTTGAATAGAGCGACCACGCCATGAAGAGACTTACCAGCAGAAGACCGGGAAACACGCCGGCCAAGAACAGCCGCCCAATCGAGGTTTCCGTGGCAATCCCGTAAACGATCATCGTCACTGAGGGCGGTATCAGGATGCCAAGTGTACCACCCGCTGCGATAGAGCCCGCAGCGACCGCATCGGGATAGCCGCGCTTGCGCATCTCTGGGATGCCCATCTTGCCAATGGCCGCACAAGTGGCTGGAGAGGATCCTGACATGGCCGAAAAAAGCGCGCAGGCCCCAAGGTTGGATACAACCAACCCGCCAGGCACACGCGTAAGCCACCGCTCCAACGCCTCATAAAGGTCGGCACCCGCGCGTGTGGATGCGATCGAGGCGCCCATGATGATGAACATCGGAATTGACAGCAGCGCGAAATTGTCAAGCTTGCCGAACAGGATTTCCGGCATCAGCTCGAGCGAGCGCATGCCGTCGAAGACAATCAAGAACCCCGCCGAGACAATCAGCAGACCAAGTGCGACAGAAACACCTGAAAAGAGCACAAAGATGGTGAAAAAGGCGACAAGCGCGCCAAGGACAAGCGGATCCATCAGCCGTCCTCCAGCCCAAAGGGTTTGTCGATGCCCAGCAGGACCGCAACCATGTCAGCAATCAGTTGTAACAACAGCAGGCCAAACCCCACCGGAATGGCAAGATAAGGGATCCATAGCCGCACGCCCCAAACCGTGTCAGACCGCCAGCCGCGTTCCCATGCAAAGTGCCAGTAGTCGAAGCCGTAATACAGCATCACCGCAACGATCAGGATGGAGATCGAGAGCGTGACCATGCACAGCGCCTTTCGTGCCCGGCGGGGCAGGGCCAGCGGAACAAGATCCACGTTCACATGTCCGCGCAAACGCTGGACGTAAGGCAACCCGATCAGAGTAGCGGCAATCACCAGATAGATCACGGCCTCGGTCTGCCAGACGGTCGAACCGTTAAGAACAAATCGGATGAAGATCATCTGGCACGTGATCCCGACCGCGGCCACGATCATCGCCGCCGAGCACCATCCCGCCACGGTCGAGATTGCCGCGACCCCGCGGAGGAAGGGATTGTCGCCGACAGGCGCCACCGATGCCGAGCTTTGGCCCGCCATGATGCTCTCCTTCTCTATGTCTTGAAAATCAAAATCAAAGGGGTGCTCGGGCGACGATCAGGCCGCCCGAACGAATGCGCGGATCACTCGACCGACAAGGCCATATCCAACAGTTCCTGCCCACCGGGCGTTTCTTCCACGAACGCCTTGTAGGAGGTTTCTTTGGCCAAATCGCGCCAAGCGTCGAACTCGTCCTGGCTCATATTGGCAATCTCGACGCCGTTGTCGGCAAACACTTCGGCCGACGCCGCATCCTGCTTCTTGGCCTCTTCCAAATAGAACGCCTCGGCCTTGGCGGCAGCTTCCATCAGCGCGGTTTGCTGTTCTCCGCTCAGCCCGTCGAATGTCGATTTGTTCATCAGCAGCGGCTGATACATGAACCAAAGCGCAAAATCACTGGCGGGTGTGTAGCACGAGACCTGCTCATAAATCCGGTAGCTGACAAAGGACGACGACGACGTGTTGGCCGCATTCAGAACGCCGGTTTGCATGGCGTTGTAAATCTCGGATGAGGCCATCGAGGCGATGGACGCGCCGGCACCGGCAAGCATCTGTTCAAACGCCTTGCCCGCCGCGCGGGTTTGCAGGCCCTGCACGTCATCCGGGGCGGTAATGCACTTGTCCTTTCCGACAAATCCACCGGCCAGATAGCCGTGGACCAGCACCATAACGTCATCCTCGGCCATGATCTCTTCAATCTTGCCCATGAAGTCGCTGTCGTTCAGGCGCGCGGCGTGGTCGTGGTTTTTCACCAGTCCGGGCATCAGTGTCAGGTTGAAGGCCGGTTGCTGACCCCCTGCATAGCTGAGCGGAAAGACCGTCATGTCCAATTGTCCGCGGCTGAGGGGTTTGTACTGCTCTCGCGGTTTGAACAGGGATTTTGACGGGAAAATCTTGATCTCAAGATCAACATCCGCGGCGGCCACGTCATTGGCGACCATCTCGGCCACTTTGTGCCGCACGTCCGATGTCGACCACTGGTGTGACAGGCGCAATTCCGTGGCGCTGGCGGATGTGGCGATTGCAAACAAGACAGCAGTCGCCGCCGTAGCGGAAAAATTCAGTTTCATGGATATCCTCCCTTGGTGTCCGATTCTCTTTCGGATCACTGTCAAACCTACGCCGATTGCGTGTGAGGTCAACAAAATTGTATACAACAACGAATTTATTGCATGTGAAGATGCGGACTGCTAGAACAAATGCATGGACAAAAAACGCTCGGACATCATTGCGGAGACGCTGGAAAGCTTGATCTTTGACGGCACGTTTGCAGACGGTCAACGGCTGGACGAAGTGCAACTGGCCACCCAATTTGCCGTTTCGCGCACACCCATCCGCGAGGCACTACAGCGGTTGTCGCAGTCCGGGCTGGTCGATCAGCAACCCCGGCGGGGTGTATTCGTGCGCCAGCCCGGCCCGGTGGAACTGATCGAGATGTTCGAGGTGATGGCCGAGCTTGAAGCCATTTGCGCCCGACTGGCCACATCGCGCATATCCGATGATGCCTTGGCCAACCTGCATGCGATCAACGATCGCTGCAAAGCCGCCAACAAGGCGCAGGATGCCGATGGCAACTATCAGGAAAACGAACGCTTTCATGCAACACTGTACCGGCAAGCGGGCAACGCGTTTCTCGAACAGGAATGCCTTCGTCTGCAACGCCGGTTGCGCCCTTTTCGACGATTGCAGCTTCGTTGGCGCGGCCGCATGGCGCAATCCGTGGCGGAACATGACGCCATACTGAAGGCCATCGAAGACGGCGATGGCGAACTTGCAGCACAGCTTTTGCGCCAGCATGTCGCCGTGCAGGGCGAAAGATTTCACCGTCTCATGAGCAGCCTGAAAACAGCGGCGGAGTAGCGCCAGACATTAGCTTACACGTCGCGATGATACGGATTGCACCAGGCCCGCCGTCCGGCTGCGTCCACCACCGTCACCCGCAGCCAGGGTGACGCTGCAAAGCGCGTAAGCGGAACAGAGGTTCGCGTCATCGATGAACCGTGCTGCGCAACGGCTGCTGCGCCGCGCCCCTGCACGATCACCGTACTGACGGCCGAGCTTTCGACTACCACCTGCCGATCTTCCCAATGTACCGCACGGATTTCTGGCCCGGTTGAGGCGTAATAGGCCCCGTCTTTCAGTGCCTCCAGCAGGGCATCGGGATCGTTTTCCTGCGCCTTGATCATCACCCAACCACCGAAGTGATCCGGTTCAGTGAAATGCGCGTCATCCGTGGCACAGAGGTCCAGTTTTCGCCCCTCGGTCAGCAGTTGATCGAGCGTGTAAAACCCATGTGGTCGGTCACAGCCGACGGCGCATCCATGGTTGTATACTTCGACCGCATGCGCGGCGTTAATGGTGCGGGCATCCTCGGTCGTCAGACCGGACCATTCGGGATGGGCAATGGCCACATAAGCCCCCGCCGCCCGTGCCCGCGCGGCCAGCTCGGCACCGCTTTCCTGATCCTCGACAGGCAGGAAATCCGGTGCGTGGGGTGGCTCGAAATCTTCGGGTAAACCGACAGCCAGAATATGCCACAACTCGCCGTTCTGCATGGCGCCAGAATGCAGCTCAGCGCCCGGAATGGTGGTGAACCCATTGCTATGAAACGGTTTGGTGTCTGCAATGGGATAACCGTACTGACCGATGAAGTGATCGGTCAAAGAGATGAAGTCATAGCCCTCGGAATTATAGCGACGGCATACCTCTTGGGGGGTCAGACAGCCGTCCGAAAGGGTGGAGTGCGTGTGAAGATTGCCGCGCCAGAACCGTCCCGGCCGCTCGAATGCCAAGCTGCTCATTTGTCTCCGCCTTTCATGTCACACGCTTGTTGCCAAAAACTGTGAAGCTGATGTGACACCCTGAACAAAGAGGGCCTCGCATGGCAAGCCTGACTGATCTTCCCGCGCCTCTGCAATCGCGCGATTGGCATTGGGCGGAACGGCAACTGCGCAAAGTTGCGACGACGAAAACCGCCCCGGCTGAGGTGTTTTACAACGTCGCCAAGGTCCTTGAGGAGGCGGGCAAGCTGGGGCAGCGCCTGACATGGCTCAAGCGGGCTGTCGCCAAGCGAACTGACTAGGTCTTGACCTGATTCTAGATTGGGCGCGCTTACCTGGATGACGATAAAACCGCTGATGCGTAACAGTTTCTTTATGCACGAGGGGAGATGGGCGGCATTGGTGCATTAAAAAGGCGGCAGGGCGCAAGGCCAAGCCGCCCTTTCGTGCTTACATCACGCTGGCAGGCACATAGCTGAACGCGTTGCCCGAGCGCACGAAACGACCAAGACCGGGGAAGGGCACATGTGTGGCGGCAATCAGCAGATTATCCTCAGCGGCGCGGTCAAACACCTTAAGGCGCGACGTGGCGGCCAGAGCCGTGTCGGTGTCAAAGCCAAAGCCGATTTCCGGCAAGGCGGTGTGAAGCACGGAGGAATGCAGCGTATCAGCGACCATTAGCAATTGGCGATCGCCGCCATCGATCTGCACCAGCGCATGGCCAGGCGTATGACCGGGGGACAGCTCGAGCGTGATACCGGGGGCCACTTCCGTGCCCGAGGTCACGGGGCGCAAGCGGTCACCATAAGCGGCGTATACAGACTGGGCCAGTTGAAAGAGGCCCTGCGCGTCGGCCGGGGCCTGTGCCATAACGCCCGCATCGCCCCAAAAGCGGTGCTCTTCTTCGGTCAGGACCACCTCGGCATTGGCAAAAACCGCCGTTTCGCCGCTGATCATGCCGCCGATATGATCGGGATGAGCGTGGGTGGCAATGATCAGATTCACATCCCCTGGGGACACACCCGCAGCATTCAGCGCATCGAACATCCGGCCAAATCCGGGACCGAACATATCCAACTCGCCCATGCCCGCGTCAATGAGGATCGTTTGGTCATCCGATTGCAGTAAAAAGGCCATGATTGGGGCGGGCAGGTCATCGCCCGTGATGCCGCCCGCGGCAAGTGCCGCGTCAATCGTTTCAGGCTTGGGACCAAAGAACATGCCCTTTTGCAACGGGGCCATGCCATCGTAAAGCGAGGTCACTTTGTAGCGACCGAAGCTGGCGTCAAACATCGCAGGTGCGCTGGTTGCATGGCCGTCGGCCAGAACCGGCAGGCTTGTCGAGGTCAGGATGACCGGGGCTGCGAGCGCAGCGAGTCCAAAAGATCTGCGGGTGAGGGAGGTCATAAGAAGATTCCTTTCAAAAACATCGTATACGAATTAATCGTATACGATAATATGAAAGTCAACCCTTTCGCACACGCCTTATTCCGCTTATCTTTGCCAGCTATGGACCAGGCACCAAACACCGAAGACCTTAAACAGTTGCTGTGCTTCAACATCTATTCGTTGAACCGCGCTTTTGGTCGCTACTATCAGGCAGCTTTTTCAGAGACCGGCCTCACCTATCCCAAGTTTGTAATCCTGATGGCGCTAGATGCCGGAGGGCCGATGTCTGTATCTGCCCTCTCAACACGCGCCGGGGTCGAATCCAACACACTTTCTCCGCTCTTGAAAAAAATGGCGGAGTTTGGCGCACTGACACGGCAGCGCGCCGAGGATGATGAACGCCGTGTTGAAGTGGCAATCACGCCGAAGGGCGAAGAGATGCTGAAGCGTGCGCGCAACGTGGTGGAGCAAGGATTTCAAGAGTTGGGACTGAACCCGAAGCAGATCACAGACACGATTGAATTTCTTGAAGCGACCCATGCACGGGTTGAGAATGCGGAACCACCCAAGCTGAGTTTCGACGGCATCAAGTAACATGCAGAACGGCGCGGAACATCCGCGTCGCCCCATATATCAAACTGCGTTGCCTCAGGCGTTTGTGATGATTGCCACGAACTTGTTGCGCACGGGCTCAAAGAACGCCGTGTCGGCTTACCACCACCACATGTTGCTTAGAACCTCCGACATGCAGATCTCGTTGAACGGCGCCTCGAAGTCTTCGGACGCGTAGTCTGCTGCATCCGCCACGGCCGAATTTTAGCCAGTGTCGTTGGCAGACATACCGCCGGTTTCGGGTTTGAGCATGAAGTTCATGAATGCCACTGCTTGATCGGTTTTTCCGCCCCTTTCAGAATGCCGAAACTGTTCAGCCAGATGATGATACCTTCGTTGGGCGCGCGGTAGAGATAGTCGCCGTTTTCGCGGTTCAGCAACAGGCCAGTTGTGTCCCAGGTCTGACCGATGATGCTGCCTGCATCCCTGAAAACGGGGGTCGCCTCCGTGGCGTTGCTCCAGAACGCGCCGAAGTTGTCTTTGCGCTCAGGGATCCACTTGGTGACGTCGCCCCATACGCGACGTGCGCCGTCTTCGGATTTGTACACGTCCAGCATACGGTTCGATGGATCGATGCGTTGGGCATCCAGATACAGACCCGTGCCCATGATGACCGATTTCTGGCGGAATGCAGCTTTGCCCTTGGCCGCGTCTGACCATAGATCACCATACGAGACTTGGCCTTCGATTGGCATGTCGGCGCTGTTATAGGTCACGCCCTCGGTACCCCAGTCGAAAGGCAACAGGATCTGTTCGCCCTTGAAGGTGCCACCGAGCGATGCGCTGTCACGAACAAAAGACGGGATCACCACGCCAAAGCCTTTGCCGCCATTCGCGCGCACCGTCGATTCCGGTTCGTCTTTTGAACCGTATGTCATCAGGTACAGCGTGACGCCGTTTTCGGCTTCGAACGCTTCGATGATGTTCGGCTGAACTGAGTTCTGCCAGGCGAACACTTTGACCGTACCCGACGACGCCAGCGCGCCCGAAGCTTTCAGGATAGTAGGCGAGGCAATGCCAGCCGCCGTCAATTGCGATGCGGAGAGACGCGCAATGCACATAGGGTAACCCTGTCTGTAAGTTTTTTGCAGCGGTCGGGCAGTTCCGACCTTGGGCGGCGGTACCGCGCGAAGGCTGCGATACCATGACAAAGATGCAAAGCTTGTGTGACGTGCTGTGGATATGCCTGCACAGACCAAAGAGGTTTGCGGCAGGACGCGTCGCTTGAAATTGGTGTGCCGCGCCTTGCGTTTCTTGGCGCGGCTGCTCTTGTCATTCGACGGCTGATTTCATGCCTGTAGACGCCGAAGCCAATCCCGCAACCCGGTGCCGATCTGGTCGGGGTGGTCTTCTTGGATGAAATGCAGGCCGGGTCCCACAAATTGGCTTTCAAGGTTGGGCATAGTCTGAACCATATGATCCACCACCTGTTGCGGTGTCAGAATGCCGGGCGACGCGTAGAACAACAACTTTGGGATCTGGCTGGAATACAGCCAGTCGCCATTGGCTTCTACCTCGAACAGCACGTCTGCGGGTGTCCCTCCAATAGGCACTTCGCGCGGCCATTCCAGCGTCGGCAATCGGCTTTCGGGGGTCGGATAGGGTGCGCGATAGTGTTTCATCTCTGCCTCGGTCAACCCACGCATCACGCCCATCTTGGGCAGGATCTCTTCGACAAAGAAATTGCCCTGCAGCACCATTTCTTCGCCTTGTTCCGGCGTGCGCAGGGCGCGGAACAGATCACCGACTTGCGGCCCCATCGCGTCGCAGCTTGGGATGGGCATGCCTGGCGGCACAATCGCCTCCATGAAGGCAATCGCACGCACATTGCCGGCGTTCATCCGTGCATAACGCATTCCCAGTGCCGAACCCCAATCATGCACAACCAGCGTGATGTCCGACAGGCCCAGGGTAGCGATAAACTCATCCATGTAAGCGGCATGATCCGCGAAGGTATAGCCGATCCTTGGCTTGTCGCTGTCACCCATCCCGATCAGGTCAAGTGCGATGGCACGGTGTCCGTCCGTCACATAAGGGATGATGTTGCGCCACAGGTAAGATGACGTAGGATTGCCATGCAAAAACAGCACGGGCGACCCCTCGCCCTCGTCCACATAGGCCATCTCGGCCCCGTTGACGTCGACCCGTTTTTTTTCGAACGGGAATTCTGCAGAGATGGCCAACCCGTATGGCGCATTCGCAGACGGGGTTTGCGCCGAAGCCAGGGGCGCCGGCAGCGTAACGCCGGCACCGGCGGCCAACGTGGCCGTTTTGATCATTTGTCGGCGGGTCATTGAACTTGGCATCTAAGCGTTCCTTTCACGCCAGAATGTCTGGGATCAGGCCAAAGCTTTCCGGGCCCCATGGCAGAGGGGCATGCGATGACGCAGATGATGCCGCGATTGTGCGAATGGCAATACGGCGTTCCGTGACTGGGCGATCATCCGAAGGGTCCTTTGGCTTGGCAAGTCAAAGGCTATGCCCACGGCAACGCACTTGGGAACAGTCAGTATTGCAGAGGGGGTGGCGCATTCTTGCACCGCTCGCAAGTGTACCGGTTTCGCAAGCCTGCGCCGTGCCGGTTGGTCTAGGCGGCGTCTTTCCATTTGATCGAACAACCGATTGACGCGGTCTGCTGGGTCGGTCCACGACCGGTTTCGGCCACCAGACGCATGGCTTCGTAAAGATCGCGCGGCGCATCTGCTGGGGCGGGCGACATCCCGGATGCATCCAACCGTCCACGATACTGCAAGCCCAGATCCGCGTTGAATCCAAAGAAATCCGGCGTACAGACCGCATCGTAGGCGCGTGCCACCGACTGGTCCGCGTCATGCAGGTAGGGAAACGGAAAACCGTGCGTTTGAGCCATGCGCGTCATGTTCTCAAAGCTATCGTCGGGATACCTTTCCGCGTCATTGGAACAGATCGCAGCGACGCCCACGCCCAGGGTTTGCAGGTCGCGCGCATCGCGCAGAATGCGATCAAGGATCGCAAGAACGAAGGGGCAATGGTTGCAGATAAACATCACCAGCGTTCCGGCCTCACCCGTGACATCGGACAATCGGTACGTCTGTCCATCTGTGGCTGGCAGCACAAAACCGGGTGCGGGCCAGTCAAAATCGCATACGGGCGGGGTCAGCGCGGCCATCTCTTTGCTCCTTTCAGCAACAATAAGCTCGATCACTGTCGCAAACGGGGCGCGACCATGCAACGCCGTCGGAACTTGAAGGTTTCTCGCGTGCGCGCGATGGCAAACCTATTTGAAACTGAACGGTTGGTCGGGATCATTCAGACCACGCGCATCCCAATGCTCGAACTCGGTCAATCCGCGGGCAGCCAGCATGTCGAAGATACGCTTGTCGATGGTATCGATGAACCGCCCAAACTCCATTTCATCACGCACGACCTTGGCGATGTCCTGGGCAATCTGAATGCGCTGCTGGGCCAGCAACTCACCCATCCAGTGGCGCGAGGCTTCGGCAAAAACCTTGGCCGAGGCAATCATCAATTCGCGCAGTTTTTCGGTGTCTAGGTGGTCTTTGTCCAGGCAATCCATGGATCCGCGTTTCATCGACGCGATCGCCACTTCCGTTCGCATGTTCGCCGAGATCATGACCACGGCCGCACCGAAATTGATGGGATGGTTTTGAACTAGACGCTGCGCCGCCAGCCCATCGCCATCGGGTAAAAGATAGTCAATTAGAACAAGGTCATAGCTGTGCGCGTTGAGCACCTGTTCAAATTCGCGGAGGTCGGACGCCATGGTTATGTCGACCGGCAGGCCGGTCGCCTGACAGTCCCGTCCGATCCGGGTTTGTTCAAACCTGTCGTCATCCAGAACAAGAACGTCGAAGCGCGTGCTCGATGCCTCGTCTGGCTCAATCACGGGCGAAAGAAACTGAACTGCGCTATGGTCGTACGCCGGTTGTGACATCGACATCATGATGATCCCCTCATTTAAACGCCCCCTGGAGACGTGTGATGAGGCGATCCTAGAAAAACGTGGCTCTTTTAACCGTTAACAACACTGCTTTTTTTCCGCTGTATTTTAAGCAAAGCCTGTTCAGTTCTTATCGGGCGTTCATGATTTGAATACGGCTCTCAACGTAGGTTTTGGTGTGGGATTCATAAGTATTGGTGGACTGCGACGTGCCGGAACCGAAGAGAACGATCACCGTGGGAACGAGCAGCTTGGGCAATTTGTCCGAGGCGGATGAGTTTCTTTACATTGTTACGCATGATCTCAAGGCGTTTACCCGTGCGATGCGCATCATTCCGGACTGGATCATTGACGACTTGTCCGATCACAAAGTGGTATTGCCCGAAGATGTGAATGCGAATTTCACCATGCTGCGCGATTATGCACGCCGCATGGACGGCATGCTGGATTCGCTGACGGAATTGTCGCGTGTCGGACGCATCGCTGATGCGCCCAGTCAAATGGCTTTGCACGACCTAGTGGATCCGATTGTCGAGGCCTTGCCACGCGCACCCACAATGCAGGTGGATTTGGACCTTAATGCGCGTCTTGTATTTGGCCCGTACAATGACTTTAAACGACTGTTCGCAGCGCTGATTGAAAACGCACAGCAACATCATGACCGGGACCAAGGACAGATCTTGGTGAAGGCCAAACAGAGAGGCACGCGCGTTTATGTCGAGGTCGAAGACGATGGGCCCGGCATACCACCTGAGTTCTGGGAAAAGATGTTCAAACCCTTGCATACGATGCGCCCCAAGGGCGAAACGCAAACCTCAGGCGTGGGCTTGGCGGTCGCGCGCAAAGTGGTTTTGTCACAAGGTGGGTCGATCGAATTGGCACCGCCTGCCGTCCTGCGTGGTTGCCGCGTGATCTTTGACTTGCCGGCCTCGGACACACGCCACTGAGGCGCGCAGCAGCTTCAAGGTTTGTTCTTGATCGGCCCAACAGCAAGCGGTCGGGCGCTAATGCGCAAATCGCCACCGACATGGCGATAGCACTTCTTCGTTTTCGCACTACTCTGCAGAACTCCTGCGCCGTGCGTTTTGACACAGCGAGCGCCAACGGCCCCAAAACCCATGACGTATTCCGCGGTCAGTGATTGGGCAGATCCCGCAGCTGCGACCGCAGGTCTGCCGGATACCGCCGCCGCAGTGCATCCCAGCGTGCTTCTTGTGCGCCGTGCCCGACTCGCGCTGTTGTTAGGCGCCACGCATTGGACACGTGGCGAAGTGCGTCCTGCGGGCTTTCCTTGCCTTCCAATGCTGCGTCCAACCAAAAACTCAACGCTTCGAAGTATTCGTTTCGTCGGGCCAGATAAAGGTCCGGGATTGCCTGTGACATGGCTTCTTTGTGCTCGTCGAGGAAGGCCTTGCCATACACATCCACGATCTGCGGATTGTCATAATGCTCTTCGCGGAAAGGATCGAAAAATCCGTCCCGCTCGGCCACGGCTTGCCCGGACGCCGTGCCCGATACGGCATGGCGGGAAAACAGATAGGCCAGTTCCGGCGCCGGACTGTGCCGGGTGACGACATAGCTCCAACCCCAATTGAAATATGACATGCCTACATGCTTTCCGTCCATCAAACCGCAGGGTAGTCGTGCCGGAATTACCCGCCCGCGCATCTCTGAACCGGGCGCGCGCAGGCTTTTTTGCGTGCCGCCCCATCCGATTGATGCATAGATGTCGCCTTTCTTGTACCGCGCCCAATTGTCGAAAAGCCCCAGATCGGACCCGGTCAGGTGCGCGCCGCTTCGGATCATCGCCTCGAGCGCCTCAACTCCGGCCTCGCCATCGATCTGGGGAGTCATACTTGGGGAAAAAGGCCACACGCCCTTGGCATGAAAGCGCGCCCACCATTCCCAGGCGGCATAGATCGCTGTTCTGAACAGACATCCTCCGTAAACGCCCTCGGCGGGTCGATGAAAATACGCCAGCTGTTGGTCAAAGTCGTCCCAGTCTTGCGGCAAGATCAGCGGTTTGCCGAATTGGTCCGCAAACCTGGCTTTTTCGTCTTCGCTTTCGATCAGATCACGGTGATAGAACATCATGTAGACGTCGCCGTCTGTTTGATATCCCCATTTCTGATCATCAAAGACATCCCCGGTGCGATATAGCATTGATGCCGCGTCCCGTGACGGTTCGTAGATATTCGCAAATTCGTCCAGAGGACGGATTGCATCCACTTCGACAAGGTCGGGAATGCCGAAGGTGGCGGGCAAGGCCACATCGATCTGCTGGCCCTGGGTCACAGCTTCGATGGCCAGTGTCGCGTTGATGTTGTCGACATCTGTGACCACCTGCATCACTGGACAGGCGAACCGGGTTTCGAAACTTCTGATGATGGGCGCAAGATTGGCTTGCGATCCGTTTGGCACCAAAACCCTTAGTGGTCGACCGAGGCGCGCCACCAATCCGGATACATCGGTCACTGCATGACCTGCGGCGGGATGCGTTATGGCCGCGGCCGTTAAGCAAAGCATGTGTCGACGCGTCAGCATGGCCGCCCTTCTTGGTTGCCTCATTGTTTCGGCAGGTTATGCAAAGGGTGTTAATCTTGAATGAAGGAATTCTTCCTAAGGTTCGAAG
>JBCBTE010000087.1:0-13232 GCA_039818805.1 Pseudomonadota bacterium | reverse complement strand
GTACACTCTGCGCCCAGAGGATGATGGCACTTTCATTTCGGTTCGGATCACTTGGCAAGACAGCAACGGGGCACTTGAAACCACCAGCGGCGGCGTGACGGCCCACTACCGCACGCCAATCGTGCAGGGCGCTGCGCCAAGCGTCTCTGCGGGCGAGGCCAGCGGGATATCGACAGTGGATGTCAGTATCGCCTTTTCAGGTGATGGTTTGACCTACAGTCTGATACAGAGCCCGGATCCTGTGAATGTCTCGATCAACAGCGTGACTGGCGTGCTCTCGGTTGATACGGGCGAAACCGGGGCGCTTGTAGATGCGCCTTATACGGTGCAGGCCCAGAATTCCGGTGGCGTGGCAGTGGCGTCGGGGACGCTTACGGTTACCGAACTTGCGTTGGTCGTTGAAACGCTTCCCAGCATCGCCGGCACACCGGAGGTTGGTCAGACGCTGTCTCTTGATGACGGGGTCGCCACAGGCGAAGGGACGGTGTCGGTGATCGCGCGGCAATGGTGGCGCGATGGTGTTGTGCTGGCAGGGGAAACCGGGGAAACGTATCTGGTCGATCCAGCCGATGCCGCGACCTCTTTGACGGCGCAAGTGACTTGGCAAGACAATGACGAGCAGGTGATGGCCAGCAGTGCCACGGTCACGATTGCTCAACCAACACCGTCATTCAATGAGCAGGTGCTGCAGGATCTGAACTATGCAAGCATGGCACCCGCCACACCGGATGATCCCACGCCATTCACCCCGGGCGACGGCAGTGGCATTACCAACCTTTCGCTTGAGGTCGGTGGAACGTTTCGCTTTGTCACAGACAGTGGTGCACAATGTATGGAGTTTTCCGCCCAGCCCAAAACCGGCAGCGCTTTTCCCAAGGCGGGTTTCAAGGACGTGTTGTGGGGCGGGACGGCCAATGATGGCCTGCGTATGCCACAAAGCGGCGATACCCTGATCACGGAACTCATGATCAAATTCGTCGGCCCAGACATTTCGAACCTCTACTTTCTGGACCACGAGTGTTACGAGTTGCAGACCGAACAACAGGTGGTGAATGGCCTGGGTATGCGCCGACGAATTGGCGCGGGCGGCTTCTACGAAGTTGATATCTCAGAGTTTTACAGCGGCTTTTCTCCGGCCTCGCGGACAACCACGTTTTCACCCGTGCCGGATATCTGGTACGCGTTTCGAAGTGAAATGGTATTGGGATCCAGCGCTGCGACGGGCCGTGTGACGGAACGCTTCAACGATCAGGTCGTGCTGGATGTTGCGATGCCGACCTTCTTCGATCGTGACGGCTTCGAACAGAACACCGGCGGGTTTCGCATTCAACCCGAGCCTTATGTCATTGCACTGGATCAATTCGAATACGGCGTCACCGCCAATAATGACCCCATCAATGGCAAGACCATCCGGGTGCGCTGGGCGAAACTGACCCATCGCTGGTCGGATTAGACGATACACATCTGGTGTTTGGTTGCGTGTTAGATCGGCAGGCGCCCGGATCTTGCGCGCTATTGCGAATAGCCCATGTATAGGTGTTCCAGCTTTCCGGACCGGTTAGACGCCATTTCCATCGTGTAGCGCCCAAACCGGGTTTCGATACGGAAGTTTTCGTTGCCTTTGCCCTTGCGCCGATGCTGAACGGTGCCGCCCATGCGCGCTGCAAAGCGTACGGCCACTTTCTGAATTTCGGCGCTGAGCACGTCACCACGTTGCACCGGAGCAGTGCCGAAGAATCCAATGTCGATCCGACAGGATTGTCCCGCTTTCAACCACAACTGTGCGCTTGTTCCGGCAGGCAGCAACGACTCGCTGCCTTTGAAAGCCTTCTCCACCTTGCTGTTTGGAAAGTTTGACCTTTCTGTCGCAGTGTCCACGCAGCTGCGCTCGAATATGCGGCCAAGTTTGCCGATCCGTTCATCGGCATTTGCAATATTTGCGGTCGCCACCATCAGACCGAATGCGGCCATGCCGATCACCAAGCCTCGTAGCGCGGACTTGCGTGTGCGTATCATCAAACGTCCTCTGCGTGTTCAAAGACAAACTGGTAGGCCCGGAGGGACTCGAACCCCCAACCAAAGCGTTATGAGCGCTCTGCTCTAACCAATTGAGCTACAGGCCCAGCCAGTGTTGTCCCTACCAGAGACGCGGCTGACGTCAAGATTGCAGCACGCTATTCGAGACGTGCGTGTGCCGCCAGAACGTTCAGCTCGCACGCAGGCGACGCGCCAAGTTCGTGTCCTGCAGGCAATCACGGAACTTCAACCCAGACAGATATCGCAACACGCGGCCGGCAGGAAATCTGTTGTACTGTTCGCCAAGACGCGACATTGCGGTGCGCAGCGGTTTGGGCTAAGCGCGCATGGGACAATGGAGAGACGCATGAGCAGTCAGAAAAACGGGATCACCTATTCCGATGCAGGCGTGGATATCGATGCGGGCAACGCGTTGGTTGATCGTATCAAACCGGCGGCCAAACGCACCTCACGGTCAGGTGTCATGGCAGGTCTCGGCGGGTTCGGCGCGCTGTTTGATCTCAAAGGTGCGGGCTATGTAGACCCGATTCTGGTGGCAGCGACCGACGGGGTGGGCACCAAGCTGCGTATCGCGATCGACACCGGCAACGTCGACGGTGTGGGCATAGACCTTGTTGCAATGTGCGTGAATGACCTTGTCTGCCAGGGGGCGGAGCCGCTCTTTTTTCTTGACTACTTTGCGACCGGCAAGCTGGAGATGGAGTCCGCCGCGCGCATCATCGAAGGGATTGCCGAAGGCTGCGTTCGCTCTGGCTGTGCCCTGATCGGTGGGGAAACGGCGGAAATGCCGGGCATGTATCCCGACGGAGATTTTGATCTGGCCGGCTTTGCCGTGGGTGCGATGGAGCGGGGCACGGATTTGCCTGCGGGCGTTGGTGAGGGCGACGTGCTTCTGGGCCTCGCGTCGGACGGGGTGCATTCCAATGGTTACAGCCTTGTGCGCAAACTGGTCGATATCTCGGGCTTGGACTGGAACGCCGATTGCCCGTGGGATGACGGTACATTTGGCGCGGTCCTTCTGACGCCCACGCGACTTTATGTGAAACAGGCCCTGGCCGCGGTGCGGGCCGGCGGGGTGCATGCGCTGGCGCACATCACCGGTGGTGGGCTGACCGAAAACATCCCGCGCGTTCTGCCTGACGGGATGCGCGCGCAGATTGATCTGGACAGCTATACGCTGCCGTCTGTTTTCCTGTGGCTGATGCAGCAGGGTGGCATGACCGAGGCTGAAATGCTCAAAACCTTCAATTGTGGGATCGGCATGGTGCTTGCCGTGGCAGCCGAGCGTGCCGAAGCGCTGACGGCACTTCTTCAAGGTGACGGCGAAATCGTGGTGCAGCTTGGTCATGTAACGGCTGGTCAGGGTGTGTCCTACACGGGGGCGCTCGCGTGACGAAACGCGTGGCGATCCTGTTTTCGGGCGGCGGATCCAACATGGTGGCGTTGATCGACAGCATGACGGGCGATCATCCGGCGCGGCCCGTGGTTGCGGTGTGTAACAATGCCGATGCGGGTGGGCTGGCCAAGGCGCAGGCGCGGGGGGTTGCGACGGAAGTTGTGGACCATCGGCCGTTCAAGGGGAACCGTCCCGCTTTCGAGGCGGTGCTGAACGAAACGCTGGAGCGGCACGATCCGGACGTTATCTGTTTTGCCGGGTTCATGCGGATTTTCACAGACCATTTCATTTCGCACTGGCAGGGGCGGATGATCAACATCCACCCGTCGCTTTTGCCAAAATATCGTGGGCTTAACACCCACGCCCGCGCTTTGGAGGCGGGTGAGGCCGAGGCGGGGTGCAGCGTGCATGAGGTCACGCTGGAACTGGACGATGGTCCGATCCTGGGGCAGGCGCGTGTTCCGGTCCTGCCCGAGGACACGCCTGAAACCCTTGCCGAACGGGTTCTGGCGATGGAGCACCGTCTTTATCCTGCCGTGCTGCGCCGGTTCGCCTCTGGCGACAAGCGCGTTCTGCACCTGCCCTGAGTTCGGCGCCTCAATGCGGCGCCGACACGGCCACGTTGCCATGCCACTCATCGGAAGGCACTGTGGGCGGGGCCATCAAGGCAATGGCACCAAGTGCCAGCAGCGCAAGGGCCGTTATCGTCATGGCAAGGCTTCGGACATGGAAACGTCGCGTGGGGTGAGCGGCGAAATGATCGAGCGTAGTCATGGTCAGACTCCTGTTTCAGGGACTGCACCAAACGTAATGACGCGTTGATCATAATTGAAACGAATATATGTTTGATATCACATCACGCAACGTGATGTTTCGTTAAGATGCAGCGCGATCTATAGCGCATGGCCGCAACTTGTACTTTGCTTTATGCCGCCGCACGGTATAGGCGCTTGGGTCACTAAATCTGACCCGCCGGAGCCTGAATGCAGACCATCACAACGACCCAAGAGCTTGCCGCCTTCTGTGACCGCGCGGCAAACGCCGAATACGTTACCGTCGATACCGAGTTCCTGCGCGAACGTAGCTATTATTCCAAACTTTGCCTGATCCAGCTTGCCTTGCCCGGACGGCAGGATGAAGACGCTGTGCTGGTTGATCCGATCGAAGGACCCGATATGTCGATGGAGCCGCTATACGCGCTTTTCCGCGACACATCCGTGGTCAAGGTTTTTCATGCCGCGCGCCAGGACCTTGAAATTTTTCATGTGGATGCAGGCGTGATTCCGGATCCGCTGTTTGACACGCAAGTCGCTGCGATGGTCTGCGGTTTTGGCGAGCAGGTCGGCTACGAAACCTTGGTTCGTAAGATCGCCAAGGAAAACCTGGACAAGACATCGCGCTTCACGGACTGGTCGCGCCGCCCGCTGACAGACGCACAGAAGAAATACGCGCTGGCGGATGTCACACACCTGCGTGACATTTACGAGTTTCTGGCCGCCAAGCTGGCCGAGACGGGGCGCGACAAATGGGTGGCCGAGGAAATGCAGGTTCTGACCAACCCCGAGACCTACATAACGCGTCCCGAGGATGCGTGGAAACGGGTCAAGACGCGTAATCTGTCGGGCCGCTTTCTGGCGATCGTGCGCGAATTGGCGCGGTTTCGCGAATCCCACGCACAGGACCGCAACATACCCCGCAACAGGGTTTACAAGGACGATGCACTTGTCGAACTGGCCTCGACGAAACCCACCACGCCACAGGATCTGTCGCGGGCAAGGCTGCTGTTGCGTGAAGCACGCAAGGGCGACATCGCCGAAGGGATTTTGCGGGCGGTGAAAGCCGGGCTTGATTGCCCCAATGGCGACCTTCCCAAACCTGATCGGTCACGCGAGAAGCTGCAGGTGAATCCGGCGCTTGCCGACCTGCTGCGCGTGCTTCTGAAGGCCAAGACCGAAGAATACTCGGTTGCGTCCAAGCTGATTGCGTCGGCGGCAGATCTGGACGCGATTTCAGCTGGCGAACGGGACGTGGCGGCATTGCACGGTTGGCGGCGCGATGTATTTGGTCAAGACGCGCTGCGGCTGTGTGACGGCAAGATTGCGTTGGCCGCAAAAGGTGGGGCCATCCGGACCGTCGAGCTTTAGATCAACCGCGTGCTAGCGTCGGGTGCTGCGAACGTTACGCGCGGCCCGCACGCGGATTTCGCGGATCTCTTCCAGCTCTGCGTTGCTGAGAAATGCGCCAGCTTTGACCTCACGCGTGCGGGTAAGGCCGACACGCGTCGCCACGGGTTGGTACGCATTAAGCGTGTATTCCATGATGCCGTCGATCGGACCATCTTCGTTCACCCGCAACAGGCGGACGTCAAACGCACCTTCACGCTGCGGCAGGCCCGTAACACGGATGATGGCACCGGTTGGAACCTGCTCGACCGTCAGATCGGTGACTTCGGCAATCAAAGTGCCTTCGTAAATGACGGTTTGGTTCCGGCGGCGCAGAATGCCTGTGCGCTGGATCACGGACACGTTGCGACGCACAAGAACATCCGCACCAGCGTCCTCGATCAGTGGGTTACCGGTTTGCCGATCGCTGGGCGAGGAGGGTTGTGCATTGCTGTCGGCGGCGACCCGGGTTGATGTACTGCCCCCGAACCAGTTCCGCGGATTGGCACCGGAGTCGCGCCAACCGCTGCACGCCGTCAGCGTCATCGCCGAGACCATAACCACCGATACAAAGACCCGCATATCCACCGCCCTTTTCGTCTTTCTTTTTGGAGTAGCGCATCCGTGCGGGCTTGAAAAGGTGCAAGCGCGCTCTGGACCTTCACGTCTTGCCACCTTACCTGTCTGGCGCAGGGAAAAAGGACCGAAGCGATGGCGCAGCAGGCGTTTGAAGAAATTGTCGAGGATTTCGAGTTTCTGGACGAGTGGGAAGACCGCTATCGCTACGTGATTGATCGTGGCAAGGCGATGACCCCGCTGGACGAGGCGCTGAAAGTGCCTGCGACCAAGGTGGATGGTTGCGCCAGTCAGGTCTGGTTGCACCCGCAGATCAACAACGGAGTGTTCCGGTTCGACGGGGAATCCGACGCCATGATCGTACGTGGACTCATTGCGGTGTTACGTACGCTTTACAATGACCTGCCGGTGAACGACGTGCCCAAGGTTGACGCGCCGGGCGAGTTGGCACGCCTTGGCCTGAACGATCACCTTTCGGCGCAACGCTCCAACGGGTTGCGCGCCATGATCGAACGCATTCGCTACGTCGCGGCCGAGGCTGCCTAGGCGTCAGCTGGCCGGTTTGTAACTGGCCACGGCCTTGCCCGCGGCCGTCATCGCCTTCATCGCCTCGGCCGAAGTCATAAGCTTGGTCGTGGCGCCGCCCGCCATTGACCCCGACGCGCCCACAACAAGCGCGCAAGCCGCCATTGTGTCGTCATCTGGCGCCTCGATGACAGCCATCACATCCTGCTCACCGAAACAGAAGAAGAAACTGTGCAGTTTGCCACCAACCTCTTCGATCAGCTGCCCAGCCGCCGCTTCACGGTCCTGCGGATTGTCGACCATCGCCTTTAGCGAAGCCGTCGAATATCGGCCTTGAAACATGTAAAATGGCATGATTGTCCCCCCAAAAGAATGCGTATTTCGTCGTTGCTAACCTTGCGTGAAACCGGGAAAGCCGCCGAGTCGTGCACGTGCGGTGCGCCTATCATAGCACAACCGTTCTTCATCCTGGGGCAGTGAGGCCCTCGCGGGGCAGCTGGACCGGTTCCTTACGTTCCCGGGGTACGCAGCGCCTGCGTTTTTAGCGAGGTTGCCAGATCTCCATATCCGGTGAACCTGTACTCGTAGTCCAGTCCCAGCCGCGTGGCGCAGTCTTCGGCCTTGGCGCGCAGGGCAGGGTTGTCCGTTTGCGCTTGGTACACCAGCTTTGTGTAGTTCCCAAAAAGCATGTCGCGCAACTCGGGATGCCGGTCGAGCCCCATGGGTTTCCAGACGAAAGCATCGAACTGTTTGACCAGGAAATCGGTCAGATAAAAGGCCGTGATCTCATCGCGGGCTTCAAAGGCTTCGTTGCCTTCGAAAAACGAATAGCAATGCGGGCCGGCGACCATCTCTATGCCCAGCTCCTTGCATTTCGCCTCAAGCAAACCGCCAGTACCACAATCGGCATAGACCACGAAAATCTGTTCGTACTGGTCACGGTGCTTTGCGACCGTCTGCTGCACCGCCTCGGTAATCTTGTCTGGGTAGAGGTGATACTTTGCCGGCAGGCATTGCAGCACCATGTGGTCCCAGCCATTGGCACGTTTGAGCGCGAGGATCTCATGCGCCAATGCCCCGCAGGCCACCAGCAGGATCTGTCCCTTGGCCGTTTCGGCAAAGCCATCCTCGGTCAGGGTGGCATCACTGGGAAGTTTGGTCATCGCGTATGCTCCAACAAAAAAACGGCCCGGCGTAGCGCGCGGGCCGTTTCCACATCTCAAGGACAGCAGCGTTAGCCCGTGGCGCCCTGATTGTGCTTGCGACCCACCAGTTCCTTGGCGGTTTCCACCGCGACGGCAGCGTCGCGGCAATAGGCGTCGGCGCCGATGGCCTTGCCAAACTCTTCGTTCAGCGGCGCACCGCCCACCAATACGATATAGTCATCGCGAATGCCCTGTTCGACCATCGTGTCGATCACCACTTTCATATAGGGCATGGTGGTCGTCAGCAGGGCTGACATGCCGAGAATGTCGGGTTGTTCATTCTCGATGGCCTCTAGATAGTTCTCGACCGGGTTGTTGATACCCAGATCCACCACTTCAAAGCCCGCGCCTTCCATCATCATCGAGACAAGGTTCTTGCCAATGTCGTGGATGTCGCCCTTGACCGTGCCGATCACCATCTTGCCAACGCGTGGCGCGCCGGTTTCCGCCAGCAGCGGTTTAAGGATGGCCATACCGCCCTTCATCGCATTGGCGGCCAGCAGAACCTCGGGCACGAACAAGATGCCATCACGGAAATCCTTGCCGACGATGGTCATACCGCCGACAAGCGCCTTGGTCAGCACGTCGTAGGGCTGCCACTTGCGTTCGAGCAGGATGTTAACGCCTTCCTCGATCTCTTCTTTCAGGCCGTCATAGAGGTCGTCCCACATCTGTTGGACAAGTTCTTCGTCGTCCAGTTCTGACAGGATGATGTCGTCTTCTTCGTCAGACATGAAAGAAATCCTTGAGTCTGGGGCGCCGCGGCGCGTGGTCACTTGATCCAGCTATCGTCAATTTGTCGCAGGTTCACTTTCCGAATTACGACATGGACAACACTATCACCGACCTCGCGGTCGGTTTCCAGCCACCGAAGATTGAAAAAACTCCATATCAAGTATGAGCTTATTGAATATGTTCCTGTTATGTTCCATCTTGGGGATATGTCCCGAACTGACCAAAGCGTGAACCCGGCATTGCACCGCCTCGGACGGGGTGCAGTCAGCAATGCGCCCGGCCGCTACGAGCGGCAGGATCGGGTATTTGAAAGTGACGGCTGGGCGCACGCGGAAGAAATGCGCGTGCTGCGTACCGAGGTCATCATCGAGCGGCCGCGCAAGGTTATCACGTATAACCGGTCGCCCGATCTTCCATTTGATCGCTCGATCAACCCCTATCGAGGCTGTGAGCACGGATGCATCTATTGCTTCGCGCGGCCCAGCCATGCCTGGTTGGGCCTGTCGGCGGGGTTGGATTTCGAAACACGATTGGTGGCGCGGCCGGATGCGCCGGATGTGTTGGCAAAAGAGCTACGCAAGCCGTCTTACAATCCCGCGCCAATTGCCATCGGGACCAACACCGATCCCTATCAACCGATTGAGAAGACCCATGAAATCATGCGGGCCTGTTTGCAGGTGCTGTCAGACTTCAACCATCCCGTCGCCATCGTCACCAAAGGCAGCCTGATCGAGCGAGATATCGATATTCTCGCCGACATGGCCAAGCGCGGGTTGGCCCGGGTGGGCGTCTCTGTCACCACGCTCGACCGCGATCTCTGTCGCAAGATGGAACCGCGCGCGCCCGCCCCGAAGCGGCGGTTGCAGACCATTGAACGGCTGTCCCATGCGGGCATCCCCGTGCGCATCATGACCTCGCCCATTATTCCCGGCTTGACCTGCCACGAAATTGAACCGCTGCTTGAGGCTGGCAAACGGGCAGGGGCCAAAGCCGCCACCTGGGTCATGCTGCGCCTGCCGTTGGAGGTGTCGCCCTTGTTTCGCGAATGGCTGGCGGAACACTACCCGGATCGTGCGGCCCGGGTGATGGGCTTGGTTCGGGACATGCATGGCGGCAAGAATTACGCCGCCGACTGGGGGCGAAGAATGCGCGGTAGCGGGTCTTATGCCGAGCTAATCGCCCAGCGGTTCGATGTGGCCACCAAGCGGCTCGGATTGGATCAGACACAACCGGCGCTCCGATGCGATCTCTTCCAGTGCCCGCCACGGGCGGGAGATCAGATGTCGTTGTTCTAGTGGCCGCTTCGAGCCCAGAGTTGCAACCTTCTCACGACGCATTTTGCTGTGACTGACGGAGGCTTTACCAACCCTTGTCCGGGTCTGGACCAATATGGCTGTCCATATTCAAGAATGGGAAAAAGCTCTTCACCTTGCGTTCAAAATCTGGATTTAGCCGAAGTTTCGCAATTGCGTCGTGTCTCGATATCCTGTCTTCGAAATCTGAGATGCCTCGCAAGAAACGAAAACCAGAAATCGCATCTGCTTCGTCGGTTGACAGCCCACCACTAGCTACAAATCCCATGATTTCATAGGGTTTGAAGTCAACAAAGAGTTTTACATCTAACATGTCGAAGACATAGCTGGGAGGATCGTCGCTGTGCTCAACTACGAAATAAAGCCATTCCTTGAATTCCCGAAAATGTATCGCGCGGCCGATGAGGCATGAAAGTGCAAAACCGATGTCTGAACTATCGTTCTTCGACATTTTGAAGTGCACGTTCTACTATCCCTATACTGCAAAGCAGTTGTCCGACAGCAGAACTATATCGTCTGTTTTAGTCGACGACAAACGGCAGATTCGTCCCGCCAAGCGGACTTGACCGCCTAAGCCCGCCGCCGACGTCCCCGTCGCGCTGGCCGGGCTTCGCCCGCACCTTCCTCGGTGCCGTCCACTGCCGAGGAAAACGCGCCCAACGCCTGTGAGATCTCCTCCAGCGTCGGGCGCTCGCCACGCGGGCGCTCCTCCAACGCTGCGCGCATTTTTGACAGATGCTCGGGCATGGTGCCGCAACAACCGCCGATGATGGTGGCGCCTGCATCCCGCGCCAGAACGGCGTAATCGGCCATCAGATCGGGCGTACCATCGTAATGAATGTGCCCATCCACGTATTTTGGAATGCCGGCGTTGCCCTTGGCAACGATCGGTCGATCCCCGCCTTGGGCGACAAAGCCCAGAACGGTGCGCATCAGGTCCGACGCCCCGACGCCGCAATTTGCCCCGTAGGCCATCGGCGGATTGGCCAGCTTTTCAACCATGGTCGTCATATCGGCCGAGGTCACGCCCATCATGGTGCGCCCGGCGGTGTCAAAGCTCATCGTGCCGCACCACGGCATCTCAGCCAGCGCAAAGGCTTCCGCGGCGGCCTTGTATTCCTCTGGTGCGCTGATGGTCTCAAGCCACAGCACATCGGCGCCGCCTTCTTTCAGTCCATCCGCCTGTTCGTGGAATATCTCGACCGCCAGTTCATGTGTCAGGCTGCCCATCGGGGCCATGATCTCGCCCGTTGGTCCGACCGAGCCGGCAACGATGATCGTGGGGTCGCGCTTGTCTGCAACCTCGCGTCCGATCTCGGCGGCCACGCGGCTCAGCTCTCGCGCGCGCTTCTCGGCGTTGTGCAGTTTCAGGCGTGAGGCATTGCCGCCAAAGGAGTTGGTCAGAAACAGATCACTGCCCGCATCGACCGCTTCGGTATAAAGCCGTTCGATCTTCTCGGGATGCTCGACGTTCCACATTTCAGGCGCGTCGCCAGAGCTGAGCCCCATGTTGAACAGGTTGGTTCCGGTGGCCCCATCGGCCAGGATCCAATCCCGTTCGGCCATCAGTTTGCTCAATGCATTGGTCATCCGCGCCCTTCCCGTGATGCTGACCTCGGGGTATCTCATACCTCGCGTGCGCGCGCAAACTCATATTCTTCATGAACTTCCTGAGCGGAATTGCGATTGGGTCTGCGCATCGCGCGCCAAAGATCGACCAGAGCCACCATTAAACCGACCCATCCAGGTCCAAGCGCATAACGCGGGATGCGCTTGGGCGAAAAGCAGTCCTTGAATTGCCGCAAACCATGCGTGCCTGTCCGTTCCGCAAGCCAGCCGACGGGGCCATTTTTGGGGGGCAGGGCGGCTAGCGAAACGCGATCGCGGCCCGTGGTGCGGGCAAAACGTACCGCTTCAATGACCAGGGCGTGCACGGTACCGTCGGGCGTGTCCGGGCGGGTGCGCACAAGATCAAGACACAGTTCCCGGTCGGTTGCATGAAAGCTTGCGAAGGCCGTGATCGTTCCGTTCTGACGCGCGACGAACACGGTTTGATGGCTTAGGTAGACAGGACAAAACCGCCCCATCGTAAGACCACGAGCCGTGCCGTGGCGATGTTGCCATACAACGTCAATTTCGGCCAGAACGCCCCAAGGCAGGGTCCGGGCATGGCTTGTGACAATCTTGGCCTTCGCCGCGTGCCGCAGCTTGCGCCTCAATTGGCTGTATGCGCGCCCCTCTGTACGAAATCCCGACACGTCCAGCACCATGTCATCCGCCACATGCAGCACGCGCCATCCGGCCCGTCGGGCGATCACAGCAAGCCGTGCATCGGCTTTGTAAACGAGGGGGGTCTGCATCACCGCCCGTGCGGCGCGGGCCAAGTCACTCAGTGCGGCGCGGGGAGAGCCTGAGAAAGGTCCAAAAAGCGCACACAGGCTTTGCCCGGTCGGCAACACAAGCAGTCGCGTGGCTGTGGTCACCAAAACGGTTGCCCCGGGTTGACGCGCCAGCCCGAACTCGGCCCTGCAAGCATCAGTCAGATCCTGTTCCTGCACGGCCCGCATATGCGGCGTCGCAGACGTGGCTGCCGTAAAAGGGCGCAAAAGCAGTGTGACTGCCATTATTGCGGGCACAGCATAGTAGACCACGCGAAAGGCAACCAAGCCGCAAAGAAGATCCGTGTCCGGCACTTGCGGCAAAACCGCAAAAAGCGTCAGTTCGAACGCCCCGATACCGCCCGGTGCTCCGCTAACTAACGCGGCGCCCAAGGCAAGCATGTAAGCCGGGATCAAAAGGTTCACCGGCAATTCGCCCGCTTGGGGCAACAAAATCCACAAGGCCAAACCGGCGCAGAGTGTGTCGACCAGCGTCAAAGCCGCTATACCGATCAAAGCGCGAAGGCTTGGCAGTCGCACAGACTGCTCAAAGATGTGAATTTCAGGATGAATAAAAGCTGCCAAGCATATGGTAAAGAATGCAAAAAGAAGGGTAACGCATGCTGCAGTCGGTAAAATGTCTGATGGCATCAGCAAACCTGTCACGCCAAGACTGAGCGCCAGTCCGAAAAGGAATGTTACGGCCACACCTGTGGCGACCCTGATCGCCTGCAACAAGCCAATCCCGGGCAGCAAGCGCCATCGCACCAGAGCACCGCTCAGGATGCCCAGACCGACCGTTTGGCCGATCGCGATGGAAGCCGCGCCGCTTAGGCCGGCATGCCGCGCGCCGCACCCGGTGCGCAAATGGCGGTGGATAATCACGTCGTAGCATCCAAGTGCCC
>JBCBTE010000086.1:0-13382 GCA_039818805.1 Pseudomonadota bacterium | reverse complement strand
AACCCCAATCCTCTTGCAGTTTGTAGTGAAGCCAGTACTGGCTGATCGCGGTCAATTCACTGCGCAGGGCGCGGTTGAGGTAATCTATGACTTTTGCATCACCTTGCATGATAGGGTTTCCTGTGTTTTCCGCGACCGTAGGTTGCGAAGTTCCATGGGGACTTCCAGATTGTCATTTCTGCGCATGGTGCTGAGGAAAAGAGACATGCAGCCGCCGCAATCGGCGGATTTTCCCAAGGCGCGATAAATTTTTCCGGGAGTGATGAGGGTCGCCGAATCCGCCGAGCGCATCCAATCGATGGCGGCGTGAATGTCATGATCGGTGACGTTCTGGCAGTGGCAGATGATCATGGGCTTATCCGTTAGTGACCTGAGTCTAATTCCTGATTGAAAAAATCAGGAAAGTCAATCTGACAGTTTTAGTCGGAAAAAGGCCGTCTCATGAGGCATGTGGTCAGGTCGCCGGTGCGGCATCTTCGAGGCGCAGTTGCACGGTTTGCCGCCCACCCCAGGTGTTGATGTCAAGCCGTCCTGCCAAGTGAAAGCGCGCGCCGCCATGCTGTTCCAGGGTCTGACCGATCGGGCCGTCAAACGCGTTGAAGGCAATGGCATCCAGGGTGGGGCCTGTGCCATCGCCAAACCGCAGTTTCAGATGGCTGTCGCCGACACGTTTGGCAAAGGTGATCGCCATGTTGGCAAAAGCATAGCGCGGCCCGGGGGCCCCGGCCCCGAAGGGCCCTGCGGCCTCGATCTGGTGCACCAGTTCCGGCGTGGCCGCACCGGGCATCAGCAATCCGTCCAGTTTCAGGTCGGACGGACCGGCCGATCCCGCCCCCTGGCGCGCGAGCAGGTCGGCAAGGCGGGCCATGGCGGGTTCCAGTTGGTCGCGCGAAACAGTGAGGCCAGCCGCCATCTTGTGGCCCCCGCCCTTGATCAGCAACCCTTCGGCGGCGAGACGTTGAATAGATGCGCCCAGATCGACACCCGAGACCGACCGCCCCGAGCCTTTGCCTTCGTCGCCGTCAAATCCGATCACGATGGCGGGACGGTTGGTCGTTTCCTTCAGACGAGAGGCGACGATGCCCACCACGCCGGGATGCCAGCCATCAGCGGCGGCCCAAACCAGCGGCGCATCCAGCCCGCGTTCCTCGGCCTGGTGCAAGGCGGCGGCCCGCACGGTGGCCTCGACATCGCGTCGCTCGGTGTTGAGGTCGTCAAGCTTTTCGGCCAGCGCGCGTGCTTCATGCGGATCGTCGCAGGCCAACAGGCGCGCGCCCAGATCGGCGCGGCCCACACGGCCACCAGCATTGACACGCGGCCCAAGCACGAAACCAAGGTGATACGACGTAGGCGCGGTGTCGAGACGAGCGATATCGGACAGCGCCACCAGACCGATCCGGTGACGGCGGGACATGACGCTGAGGCCGGTTCGCACAAACGCCCGGTTAACGTCCCTGAGAGGCGCCACGTCAGCGACGGTGGCCAATGCAACAAGATCAAGCATAGCCATCAGGTCCGGGCCCTTGCGGCCAGTTTCGCGCAGCTGGCGGCCCGCCTCGACCAGCATCAGGAACACCACCGCAGCGGCGCAGAGATGCGCCAGATCGCCGGTTTCGTCCTGGCGGTTGGGGTTCACAACGGCCAGCGCGGGCGGCAGGGTTTCGCCACCCAAGTGGTGGTCGAGCACGATGACATCCACCTGTGCCGCCGCGGCCAATGCATCGTGGCTGAGCGTGCCGCAATCGACGCAGATGATCAGGTTATGCGTGCTGGCCAGATCGGACATGGCGGGGGCGTTTGGCCCGTAGCCTTCGTCGATCCTGTCGGGGACGTAAAGCGTGGCGGCAAGACCCATCTGGCGCAGCCAGTCGATGAGCAGGGCGGCGGAAGAGCCGCCATCGACGTCGTAGTCGGCAAAAACGGCGATTTTCTCTTTTCGGTCAACGGCCTGAAGGAAACGTGTTGCAGCGGTTTCCATGTCTTTCAGGCTGCGCGGATCGGGCATGAGATCGCGCAGCTTGGGGTCAAGATAGGCCGCCGCATCCTGCGAGGCGATGCCCAGCCGGGCCAGGGTCTGACACAGCGGTCTGGGTAGGCCGGTGTTCTGCGCCATGGCTTCGGCGAGACGTTCGGTGTCTTGCGTGGGCCCAATCCAGCTGCGGCCCGAAAGCGACGTATCGACGCCAAGAAAGCTCATGCCATGTCACGCCGGATGTCTGCGCTGCTGCGTGCCGTGCAAAACTCACCATGCAGGTGCGAGATTGCGGCGGCTTGAATTGTCTGGGGGCCCGGCGGTGACAGGCCAACGGCGTTTTCTTCTGCGTCAGGGTTGTTGCGCACGCCCCAGACGGGATTGTCGAACCCCGTCTGAATGTCGATCAGGATCAGCGCGCGCGTCATGCCCTATGCGAGGTGACGGCAGGTCATCACGCGGCGTTCGCCGGTGGAGGAGCGCAAGAGCAGCGTTTGGGTCTCGATATAGCCGGGCCCGGGTTTCAGTCCGGCAACAAGCGAGCCCTGGGTGACGCCGGTGGCGGCAAAAATGACGTCGGAGGACACCATTTCGTCACGGGTATAAACGCGATCGAGATCGGTGATGCCTGCCTTGGCGGCGCGTGCCCGTTCGTCGTCATTGCGGAAAAGCAGCTGGCCCCAGATTTGCCCGCCAAGGCATTTCAGGGCACCGGCGGCCAGCACGCCTTCGGGCGCGCCGCCAGAGCCCATATACATGTCGATGCCGGTGACCTCGGGGTCGGCGCAATGCATCACGCCCGCCACGTCCCCGTCGCCGATCAGGTAGATGGCTGCACCGGTGGCGCGGATCTCGGTGATCGCGGCCTCGTGGCGAGGGCGTTCAAGCACGCAAACGGTGATTTCGGATGGCGCGACACGCTTGGCGGCGGCCAGTGCCTCGACCCGTTGCGTCGGGGTCATATCCAGCGAAACCACGTCGGTGGGATAGCCGGGCCCGACGGCGAGTTTGTCCATGTAAACATCCGGTGCGTGCAGCATGGTGCCGCGCGGGGCCATCGATATGACGGTGAGCGCGTTGGGCATGGCCTTGGCTGTGATCGTCGTGCCTTCAAGCGGGTCCAGCGCGATGTCGACGGCGGGGCCAGACCCGGAGCCGACTTCTTCGCCGATGTAAAGCATTGGCGCTTCGTCGCGCTCGCCTTCGCCGATGACCACGGTGCCGGCGATGTCCATCTTGCCCAGTTCCTCGCGCATGGCGTTGACCGCGGCCTGATCGGCGGCTTTCTCGTCTCCGCGCCCGATCAAGGGGCGGCAGGCCAGCGCAGCCTGTTCAGAGACGCGGGCGAGGGCAAGCGACAGAATGGCGTCGTCAAATGGGGCGGTCATGGAAAGTCCTTTGGTCTTGGGGTCGGATCAGCAATAGCGACAGGTCCTGGGCGGCACAAGAATGCGGGGCCTACACACTTTCGATGCGCAAGGCGACGGGCGGGGCGGCGACCACGTCGATCTTGGCAATCTCGGCCAGGGCGTCGGCCAGATCGGACGGTGCGGTCTTGTGCGTGACGATCAGGACAGGGGCTGTGGCATCATCATGGCGGTATTGGCGCATTCGGTCGATCGACACCCCTGCGTTGCCCAATACCGTGGCCACCTTGGCCAGCGCGCCGGGTTTGTCCTGCAGTGCCATGCGCAAGTAATAGGGCACTGGCGTAGCCGCTGAAGCCGGGGCCGCCTTGGATAACTCGTTGGCCGGCATACCGAAGGTGGGCACGCGGATGCCACGCGCGATGTCCATCACGTCGCCCATGACCGCGCTTGCCGTGGGGCCTTCGCCGGCACCGGGGCCACGCAACACGATTTGCTCGACTGCGTCGCCTTCCAGCACGACCATGTTGGTGCCGCCTTCCAACTGGCCCAAGGGCGAGTTGGCCGGCACCAGGCAGGGCGACATGCGCTGTTCCAACCCGCGCCCGGTCATGCGCGCCACGCCCAGCAGCTTGATCCGGTAGCCCATATCGGCGGCTTGGGTGATATCCTCGATGGTCAGGCTTTGTATGCCTTCCAATTGCACTCCGCCGAAGTCGACCTGCGTGCCGAAGGCGATTGACGCCAGAAGCGCCAGTTTGTGGCCCGCGTCGATGCCGCCGACGTCAAGCGTCGGGTCGGCTTCGAGATAGCCAAGCTGATTGGCCTCTTCGAACACTTCGTCATAAGGCAGGCCGGCGGATTGCATGCGGGTCAGGATATAGTTGCAGGTCCCATTCATCACGCCCATCACACGGGTGATGTCATTCGCCGCCAGCCCTTCGGTCAGCGCCTTGATCACCGGGATGCCACCGGCAACGGCGGCTTCGAACCGCAGAACACGACCAGCAGCTTCGGCCTGTTCGGCCAGGGTTTGCCCGTGTAGCGCGAGAAGGGCCTTGTTCGCGGTGACAACGTCCTTGCCCGCGGCCAATGCGGCCTCGGTGGCGGCCTTGGCCGGCCCATCCGAGCCGCCCATGACCTCGACAAACACGTCCACATCGTCGCGCTTGGCCAGCGCCACGGGATCATCTTCCCAAGCGTATCCCGTCAGTGTCACGCCACGATCCTTGTTCCGAGAACGGGCGCAGATGGCTGTAATCTCAACCGGGCGGCCCGCACGGGCGGCCAGAAGGTTGGATTTCTGCCGGATGATCTTCACGACACCGGTGCCGACAGTACCAAGCCCGGCAATCCCAAGGCGTAGGGGGGTGGTCATGGGGCAAACTCTCCGGGTGATGGCAGGTTGGCCGCGATGTAGCCGGTTGGGCGGCGTCATGCAACGTAGCTTTTGTTGAAAGACTATGCTGGATCGGGGAGGGTGACCTTTTGCTCCAGCCGATTGCGGGAATTGCGGTCAATCACCGTACCGCGCAACCGGGCCGCGCGGGCGCGCAGGGCAGCGACGCGCCCTTCCAGTGTTGTGGTCGTCTCGTCGGTGATACGCGGGGCCGTAAGACCGGCGCGCAAGTCCTCGACCGGGACCAGATCGGGATAGCGTGCAGCGCGCGCTTCGGATGAGAGATTGTCATCCAGTTCCGGGAACTGGGAGCAGCCGGCGAGGGTGACCAGCAGTACCAGCACGGCAATGCAAGAGGGGTGACGAAGGGCATTCATGATGCGCCTGTCATGCCATTTCTGAGTGGGGGCAGGCAAGCAGGGGTTTTATATGAACATATGTTCAGTTATTGCTGGTTCATGGCGCGCACGCAAGGATCCCATTCAGATATCACCGGCCCGCGGGTGCGGGATGCGGCGTTGCGGTTGTTTGCGCAGCACGGCTACGCTGCCGTTTCGATGCGTCAGATCGCAACAGATGTCGGCGTGCAGGCTGGCGCTTTGTACAACTATACGCCTGACAAGCAGACCCTGCTGTTCGACCTGATGAAAGAGCATATGGATGCGCTTCTGGCGGCCTGGACAGACGAGGCCCCGAAGGGCGATGCCCGCGCCCGACTGGAAGCGTTCACGCGGTTCCACATCCGGTTCAACACTCAGCGCGCGGACGCGGTTTTTATCTCGTACATGGAGCTGCGCAACCTGACGGCAGAGAACTTTGAAACGATTGGCGCTTTGCGCCGCGCATACGAAACCCAAGCCGAGGAGATCCTGCGCGACGGGGTCGAGGCCGGAATCTTTGCCGTCGCCGAGCCACGCATTGCAGCCATGGCCGTGATCGCGATGCTGACGGGGGTCAACACATGGTACAGGCAAGAAGGGCGCCTGACGCTTGGCGATGTCGAGGCGCTTTATTGGGATATGGTGCGGCGGTCCGTGGCGGCCTGATCGGCGTGCTTTCCCCCTCGCACCGCCGGATCAATCGCGCTATCAGACAGCCAAGGGGGATCCGGCCTTGGCTACATCGACTGAAGATCACGAAGTTTTGGCCGTCGTGCGTGCCTCGACCGGTCGGCGGGTGCTGGGTGTGGGATCATTGGCCTTCCTGGGAATATTGCTGATCTACGTGGCATTGATACGCCCGCCCGACAGTCTTGGCTGGCAGGGTTTCTTGATCCTGCTGGGTGGGCTGACCTTGTGGTTGGCGGATGCGATGCGGCGCGCGACCGCGCTGGTGATTGAGCTGACGCGCAACGGTTTGCGGTGCAGCGACGGCGAGATGATTGCGCGGATCGATGACATACAGGCGATGGATCGGGGCATATTCGCCTTCAAGCCGTCCAATGGCTTTTTGATGAAAACCAAATCGAAAGCCCCGGCGCGTTGGCAACCGGGGCTTTGGTGGCGGGTTGGCCGCCGGATCGGGATCGGGGGCGTTACACCGGGCCATCAATCAAAAGCGATGGCCGAGATCATTGCCGCCCTGATGGCAGAGCAGCGCTAAGGATTAGCTTTGCAATCCGCACGCACCTTCGTAGCAGATTTGCGGCGAGAACCGGATTGCGGTGAAGACGCGCGTACCGATGGTCACGTCGTTTAGACCCACATTAAAGAGCGGCGCGTAGACTGAACTCGACTCGACCAGAATGATCTCTTCGCCGTCTGACACAGCCGGAAGGTCGTCATGGGCGTTTTGAACCTGCCCATCCGTCAGGGGGGAAAACGGCCCTGTGCCACGCGTTTCCGACCAAGAAATACGGTACGTGTTGGTATCCGCGTCGTATATAATGATCGAAATGCGGATCTGATTGATACCGTCATCGTTCGAAATTTCGTCAAACAGGATCTTGGTATTGTCCAGATAGATCGAGGTCAGTCCAGTTGCGGACGTTTCCCGCGAAATCATGTCGGCGACGGTGAAGGTCGCCTTTTCGCGAACGCTTTTGTAACGGTGCACCTCGAAGAAGTCGAATGTAGCGGCGGCCGCCCAAAAGAGCAGGGGAATTGCCAGTACGGTTTCCACCATCAGAGAGCCAGTGACATCGTCCCAGAAACTGCGAAGCGAAACTTTTACACGTGCATACAACAACATATCAGTTCGGCTCCTGTACAAAGGCAGTCATGGAAACGATGGCCGCTTCGCCGCTGGGGTCTTTATCCAGGGCCGAACCCAGGAAATCCTCGGGGAAGAACGGCTTGTACTTGTAGCAAATGCGCAGCAGCATCAGCTCGTTGGCCTGACCCGGGGTAAACGTGCGTACGGGCTTGGCTGGCTCTGCCGCGTCGGTGCAATCGGGCTCGGTGTCCAGCGTTTGCAGGGAGAACGGATCGGCGGGACGCATCTCAAGGCGCAGCTTTTCCTGGCAATCCAGAACCATCAGCGCGTTGTCGCAAACCAGTTGCTTGATCGCGTCATGCTGGGGCACAGCGCCGGTTCCAAGGCGCACTTCGCGCACCGCCATATCCATACCGCGCTCCAACAGCGTGTGGCGCATCGTAACGAAACCCAGTTCGATCGACATCAACATGAACGAAAGATAGACCGGAAAGATGAGAACGAACTCGACGGACGCGGAGCCTTTCTCGTCCCGGGCCGCGCGGCCCAGGTACTTTTTAAACGAACGGATCATTGTGTCAGCCTCAGAGATTGCACGTTGCCAGCGATGGAGCCGAACGCGTCGGTGATGTCCACGCCTTCGACGCGGTAGTAGTAGGATGTGTCGTTTGCGTTCGGGTCATAGCCTGATGCGCAATCCTTCAGAGACTGTTCCGCAGTGCCACCGGCCGTGATTTCGTATCCAATTGTGTAGATCACAACGCCCTTGCCTTTGGCGGCACCGCACACGTTGCTCATGCGTTGGTCTTTGGTGCTTCCGTTGACGTTGTGGTCGTCGACATATTCGTCATCGGCGAGGTAGATGCCAGTGATATCGCCGTACTCATCGGGAGACATGAAACCCCATGCTTCTTCCCAATTCAGACGCTCACGGTGGATGAACCCGCTCAGATCATCGTCAAGTGCCACGAAGGTAGAACCGTCGATCCATTCGCCATTGTCGATATCGTAATACCAGTAGTCATCCAGCGCTTCGTCCACCAAAACGTCGTCACACCCGACTACAGGTTCTTCAAGACCATTGCCCGCCGGGTTGGTGCAGAACGCACGCGGTGTCACGTCGAGCCCGTCGCCCTCGCTTGTGAGAGTGCCGGCGTTCCATGTCGAGTCAGGATCGCGCATGTAGAATGCCGATTTTTCCTCGTCGCGATAGATGCACTCGGCGTACCACTGGCTGCAGCGCCACTCGTTGTGCGAGCCGTACCAGCGATAGTTGGAGTTGTAGATGTAGTAGGCATACTCGAAAACTTCGTCCTGATACTTCATGTGGAACAGGTCCGAGTTCTTGCCGCGATATGCACTGTTCTCGCCAAAGAAGTATGTCGTGGTGTTCATCCCGTCGCCCATCATCACGATCACTTTCATCGTGTCAGGCTCGGTGTAGTCCACAGGCACGGCAGACAGCGAGCTGTCCATGTGGTTGGACGAGATAAGTTCAGCCGTCACGTCCCGGAATGTCGGGTCCAGCAGGGCCGCGCCCCATTTGACACCCAGGCTGCCGGTGGTGTTGCCGTCGGCGATCATTGCGTCGATCTTGGTGTGCAGGTCGGTCTTGCTGGCCGAGAACGGCACAATGCGGTAGCCATCTTCGGTGTAGCACGAGCGCCAGGATTGATTGAGCGACTCAAAATTACCGTAGCGCGACGTGTAGATCGCCTGTGTCATCGGCTCCAGCGTCAAGTCATCTTCCGCAGCCAGATCCGTCACCAGGGCGGTGTCGTTGTAGTCGTCGTCGGTAAAGAACAGGCAGTTCGAATGCTCGTGCGTTTCGTTCACCGACAGCGCGTCGTAGATTTCCTGCGACGGAGCCACCGAGGTGGAGAACGGCACGATCGAAATCACGGCGTTGCCGGGATCGACGGAATCCATGATCGTGGTCACGAACTGCTTGGCTGCCGTACGCAGGTTGCCAATCTTGCCGTTCGAGTTCATCGAGTTCGACACGTCGAGCACGAGCGCGATTTCCAGTTTTGGAATGCGCGTCTGAGCAGTTGCTTCCGCCGACGTGGACAAGGTGGTCACGCCCGACAATTTCATCAGGTACGTGTCCATCTCCATTCCAGCGCTGGCGGTCACCTTGGCCGAGTTCAAAGTCATCTCGATGTCGTCTTCACCGATGGCGTTGAGATACTCGGACATATCTGCCTTCTCGAAGTAATCCTCGACGATGGCTTTCGCTTCTGCCTCGGTGGAAGAGCCCGCCCCGGCCAGCACGGCAGAGTCCAGCGTGGCCTGCAGATGTGCACGGTTCATTTCGTGGCGCATCGAGTCAATGCCAAGGCCCGCCATGGCGAGCATGAAGATGAAAATGAAAAGCGTCAGGATGACCATCGACCCTTCCTCATCCTTTCGGAACAGGTAGGCGTGTCGACCAATCGTCGTCGTCTCTGACAACTTGGAAAAGCGGCTTTGCTGCGTTGCCCGATACAATTTCATCAACTCTTTCATGTCACACCTCTGTGGACGGATTTCGCCCTTGGTACGGAAATATTCCGATCCGGTATCGGCAACCTCTGTGTCTAAAATAAGGCGGAAGCAGGAAAAAATGTGTCTGATTGGTGACTGAAACAGGCCAAATATCAACGATTTAAGCGATTGTTAACGCTTCCTTAACAAACGCTGCGTCGGCTGCCGGCTCGGGTTGGAATACAGGCGTTTACCATTTGTGCCGGTGGACAAAATTCCCGAACCGCTTAACCATATCGATAAACACTTGGCCTAAAAACAGAATGCACGAGTGTGACAACGAGGGAGACCACCATGAATGCACCCATCAAGGAACCAAGCTTTCGCGAAAGCGTAGACCTGATGTTCAACCGCGCCGTGGCGCTGATGGACCTGCCGCCCGGCCTTGAGGAGAAGATCCGGGTGTGTAACGCGACCTATACGGTTCGGTTTGGCGTGCGGCTGCGCGGCCAGATCCACACATTTACCGGATATCGCAGCGTGCATTCCGAGCATATGGAGCCGGTCAAAGGCGGCATCCGTTTTGCAATGGGGGTGAACCAGGACGAGGTCGAGGCGCTGGCGGCGCTGATGACCTACAAATGTGCCTTGGTTGAAGCGCCGTTCGGCGGATCGAAAGGCGGGCTGCGGATCGATCCGCGGGAATGGGACGAGCATGAGCTTGAACAGATCACGCGCCGGTTTGCCTATGAGCTGGCCAAGCGCGACCTGATCCATCCCAGCCAGAACGTGCCGGCCCCCGATATGGGCACGGGCGAGCGGGAGATGGCGTGGATCGCGGACCAGTATCGTCGCATGAACACGACCGACATCAACAGCCGCGCCTGCGTGACCGGCAAGCCGGTGAATGCCGGCGGGATCCAGGGCCGGACCGAGGCCACCGGCCGGGGCGTGCAGTATTCGCTACAGGAATTCTTCCGCCACCCCGACGATATCGCGGCGGCCGGGATCGACGGCACGCTGGATGGCAAGAGAGTCATTGTTCAGGGGTTGGGGAACGTAGGTTATCACGCGGCCAAGTTCTTAAGCGAAGAAGACGGCTGTAAAGTCACGGCGATCATCGAACGTGACGGCGCGTTGATGGACGAGAAAGGACTTGATGTCGAGGGCGTGCGCAACTGGATCGCAAGCCATGGTGGCGTCGATGGCTATCCTCAGGGCAAGTACATCCGGGACGGATCGAAGGCGTTGGAGAACGAGTGCGATATCCTTATCCCCGCCGCGCTGGAAGGGGTGATCAACATGGGCAATGCCGACCGGATTAAGGCATCGGTGATCATCGAGGCGGCCAACGGCCCCGTCACAGCGGGCGCGGACGAAATTTTGCGCAACAAAGGTGTGGTGATTATTCCGGACATGTTTGCGAATGCTGGCGGTGTGACGGTGTCTTACTTTGAATGGGTCAAGAACCTGAGCCATATCCGGTTCGGCCGGATGGGACGGCGCCAGGAAGAGGCGCGGCATGAATTGATCGTGCGCGAACTGGAAAAGCTGGACGATCATCTGGGCAATGCGTGGACGATGACGCCAGATTTCAAGCAGAAATACCTGCGCGGTGCCGGCGAGTTGGAGCTTGTGCGCTCGGGCCTCGATGACACGATGCGCGCGGCCTACCAGTCGATGCGCGAGGTGTGGCATGAGCGCGATGACGTGACCGACCTGCGCACCGCTGCGTATCTGGTCTCGATCGACAAAGTGGCGGCCAGTTATCGCGCATTGGGACTTTAGCGGCACACGATCAGTCGCGACGCGCCGCGCAGTCACCTGCGCGGCGTTTTTAATTGGGCCAACACATGCATTCGGCACTTCGCCACAGGCTTTCGGCGCGTGCCGCCGACAGGTCGCATTCAAATGTCCGAGGGTTTGTGAACCGCGACGCCGATGACCACCAACAGAATGCCGGCGACGTTCAGGGCACTGGGGATCTGTTGTAGCACGACAACGCCGATGATGGTGGCGACCGCCGGCAACAACGCCAGCAAGAGCGCGAAACTGGCACGCGGCAACCGCGACATGGCAAGTTGATCGCATATGTATGGAATCACCGACGAGCATATGCCGACGCCGATACCAGCAAGTACCAACAACGGCGCGCCAAACGCATCGAGGGCTTGCAGAAACCCAATGGGCATGACGCACACGAAGGCCACTGTCATGGCGGCTCCGAGGCGCTCGACCCCACCTGACGCGCCGCCCTGTGAAATCTTGTGCCCAAGGATGATATAGAGAACGAACAAACCGCCATTCAACCCAGCCCAAAAAAGCCCAAGCAAATCCGAGGTCAGATCAGGACCGTCCGCCGCAAACAGGGACGGCACATCGATCAGCAGGGTCACGCCAAGCATGGCCAGCACGAAGGCAAGGTAGTTTCGGCCGGTCCGGAGGCCCCAGAGCGCGACCGCGATCGTACCGACAAACTCGGTCGCGGCGACAAGCGCGATCGGAAGCCTGTCAAGCGCCAGATAGAATGCGCTGTTCATGACTGCGATACACGCGCCCAAAGCCAGCAACAGCAAACGCTCGCGCGCGGACGCGGCGCGGAAGGTGCGCCACGGTTTGGTGAGTGGTGCCAAGACAAGTGCCGCCGAGGCGATCCGAAACCACGCGACGCCGAGCACGCCGATCGCCGGAAACAGCAAAACGGCGAAAGCGGGGCCAAGGTAGTGAAAGACGGCCGACACTCCGAACCAGACATGTGGCGACACACGCTCGGCGATGTGTGACATGGTGTTGGGTGGGGGCGGCAGTGCGACAGGTTTGGCTTGCTTTTTCATACTTTCATGATGCAAGGTAAAGATTGGGTTGGATATGGGTTTTGCACATGAAGAAGACGCTAAATGGCGATGTATCGAAGGAAAGATACCTCTATGACCTTCGATCAAAAGAGACTGGTCTCGATAGAATTGATGCCGCAATCATCACAGAATTGTGCCAGGATTCGCGTGTTGCGCGCGCCGAGCTGGCGCGGCGCGTCGGGTTGTCGGCACCGAGTGTCGCGGATCGTGTGCGGCGTCTGGAAGACTTGGGCGTTATCGTCGGGTACGGTGCGCGGATCGACCCTTTGCGGCTTGGCTATAGTTTGACGGTTGTGATCCGGGCGCGGCCTTTGCCGGGCGAGATGGGCAACATGATCGAGGCAATACGCGCAACACCCCAGATCGTGTCATGTGACAGGGTGTCCGGCGACGATTGCTTTGTGGCGCGGGCTCATGTCCGCGACGTGGCCGAGATGGAAGCCGTGATAGACAGGATCGTGCCATTTGGGGCGACCAACTCTTCGATTGTGCAATCGACGCCGGTGCCCGACCGGCTTGTGGAATTGTGATGCTGCCGGATGTCTAAACACCTCGCTAGCGAGGTGTTCTTCACCCGCCGTAAAGCGCGCTTTCCGACCCGAGATATCCATTCCAGGCAAACCAATAGGCAACGTGCCCGGCCACACGGGGCAGGGTGGTGCCGTCCTCGGCCAAAAGCGCGTCTTCGGTCAGCTGCCATTTGCGCCCGTCCTGTGTGCGCAAGCGATTGCCTTGCATCTTGAAGACCAGGTTGCCCCTTTCATAGGCGCGCACTTGGCGCTTGGTGGCATCGCCGACAAGCACCAATGGCTTGTCGTTCATGCCGTCATTGATTACGCGGCGGCGCGCGAAAGCTTTAAGTGGCCAGGCTTTCGCGCCGCCGAATTCGCGAATACCGAACACGTAATCCTTCTGCTTGTGCAGTCTTTCATCCACGTTGGTGGGGAACATCAACTCGGACGATGCAAAGTAGTCGCGGTAGACCACGCCCGAACGGTAGTCGCGGGCAAACCCGGTTTGCGGGGACAAAATGCGCGTGCCGGGATTGGTTTGCTTCCAGTCTTTCCAGGATGTGATGACCACCGGGCGTTGCTTGAGAGTGATGCCGCTGTTGACCAGCTTGCCCGACACCGGCTGCCCGGTAAACTGGTTCCATAGTGAATGCGTGG
>JBCBTE010000085.1:0-13490 GCA_039818805.1 Pseudomonadota bacterium | reverse complement strand
GCTGGCGCGGATCAGACTGGCGCAACAGTCCGATGATCACGACGAGGCACTCGCGATTTGCCAGGCCGCGCATGATCGGCTTCCGGCTTCTGCGGGTGTGTTGTCGTTCTTGATGGGGATGCTGAACGTCTTGGATCGCCCCGAAGAGGTTGTATCCCTTCATATTGCTGCATCACCGAGACTTAGGACAGGTGTTGAAATTCAGTTGCACTGTGCCGCGGCGCACCAAAACCTTGGTGATCTTGCGCAAGCAGATCAGATCTATGCGGACTTAGTGAACAAAAACCCATCCGATCGCAAAGCGCTTTTGGCAAGGGCCGATTTTTTGGAACGGACCGGTCGCGCGGAAGAAGCCGTCGACCTTTTGGACAAAAGCGTCGGTGGCGTCGCGTGAGATGACCGGGCGCGCACGCGATCCGCTGGTTCTGTTGCGCCTCGCAGAGCTGGCCCAAAAGACGCAAGATCATTCTAAATGCCAAGCAGCGATCACGCATCTTCGATCACTGTTACCCGAAATGCCCGACAAGGCCTTGCTTCGTGTCCTTAGGTTGAGCGACCACGCAGATCATTCAGACTTGTCAATGTCAACCATCAGAGAGATCGCCCGACGTCCCACCTTATCCACCGCCTTGGCGCTTGATCTGGTCAAACGAACGCGCGCCACCGAAGTGACTGAGAACGCGGATGAGATTGAGCGGGGCATTCGGACACGTGTCGACCCACAGAAACGACATGGATTTGATCTTGCAGTCCGCATCATGCGACTTGGCCCATATGCTGCATCGCTAAGGTCGAACCGGCCGCATTGCGCGCGCCGGTCTTTGTCTGATGCCGCAATGTTGGCGCGCGCCCTGGTCGATGCGGGAAAGGCCCGGCTTGCAGTCCGTTATGTTCGGTTCTGCGCGCGCCGATGGCCTCGTGCCAATTGGATTGCCACGGTGATGGCCTCGGCACTCTACCGCTCTGGCGATCCCGAAGCAGCGCTTGCTTACTTGGAAGTCCATCGATCGCCCGCGAGCAACCGCGACATCGAAGTCTCGCGGCAGATGGTTCTGCTGAATATGGGTGAGTTGCAGCGCGCACTTGATCTGTTCCACGCTCTGTCGTCCAAGCCGAATCCGCCAATGATTACACCCGCAATTCTGCAGGCAGAGTTGTCTCTTGGGAATCTTGAAGCCGCTCGGCGCTTGTTACAGCAGAGCAGCGAAAATCCGGGACAGGCGCTTGTGAACATCCCTCAATTCCGCGCGACGCAAAACGGTCAATTGATGACAGAGTTGGAAGTTTGCCATCGTATGCAAAATGACGGCGTCAAACCATACGATCCACGTCTTGTCTCTTCTTTCTTTGCTCCGGCGCGCGCTGTTTTGTCGAATTGGGTTGTCCGGCAGGCAAAGCGCCCAAACTGCGACGAGCCGTCCCGCGTTCCGAAAAAAATCTTTCAGTACTGGGACAAGGTCGACGTGCCGTCAGAGCTTGTTCAGGTCATGGCGCATTGGAAAGATGTGCCAGGTTGGGCCTACGTTCGCTTTCACCGAAACCAAGCGCTTGCATGGCTTCGCGATGTTTGGGGCGACGACCATGTACGCGCCTTTCGGATGGCCAGGCAAGCCGCGGAAGGGGCGGATTTCTTTCGGCTCTGCCTATTGGCCGCCGAGGGTGGGGTTTACGCCGATGCCGACGACATGCTGATCGGCGCGCCGGATGACTTGCTGGCGCTTGGGCCGGGTCTTGTCTTGTTCCGCGAGCCGCATGGCTCTGTCGCGAACAACCTGATCGCCGCACCGCCACAGCATCCTGTGATGACACGCGCTGTCGAAATGGCCTGCGCATCTATGCTTGCGCGCGAAAATGACAATGTCTGGACCAAAACCGGGCCCGGGTTATTGACCCGGGCGGCGGCGTTGCACGTTCTTGAAAATCCAATCCAGGCGGAAGGCGATATGACACTCTTGCCGCAGCACAAGATGTACCCGGTGGTTCAACCGCATCTTCGCATGCCTTACAAGGCGACGCAGGCTTACTGGAACAGTGATCGGACGACGGGCAACACTGATCTTCAAGCAGCTTTGCAATTGTTCTTGACCAGTACCAGCGGCAACACTGTGCACCGGACGGCCGGCTGCTAGGGCAGGGCGCAGATGGAATGCAAGAATGGGCCGTGGGGCCTTATGGATTACTCTGCCAGGTGACAGGCCACGCGCGTGTCACCCAACTGGCGCATTTCGGGACGTTCAGCACTGCATCTATCCGTTGCGATCGGACAGCGCGGGTGAAAGGCGCAGCCGGTCGGCGGGTTGATCGCATCAGGGATTTCGCCCTTGGGCGGGTCCACTTCGCGTCCAAAGGCATCCATGCGGGGGGCCGCGTCAAAAAGCATCTGGGTGTATGGATGCTTGGGCGTTTCAAACAACGCGTCGCGCGGGGCCTCTTCGACAAGGCGCCCAAGATACAGCACGCCGATACGGTCGGCCATGTGCTGTACCACCGTCAGGTCGTGACTTATGAAAAGGTAGGTCAGGCCGAACTCTTCGCGCAGATCGGACATGAGGTTCAGAACCTGGGATTGCACCGAGACGTCAAGCGCCGAGGTCGGCTCGTCGCAGACGATGATCTTGGGTTCGGAGGCCAGGGCACGGGCGATACAGATGCGCTGACGCTGACCCCCCGAAAACTCGTGTGGATATTTCGAGGCATCTGCCGCCGACAGGCCCACCTGTTCCAGCAGGCGTTCGGCTAGGCCAGACGTGTCGCCACCCTTTGCCGCTACCGGTTCAGCGATGATGTCGCGCACCCGCCAGCGCGGATTGAGAGACGCGTAAGGGTCTTGAAAGATCATCTGGATGTCGGCGCGCACAGCCTCGATCTTGGCGTCATCCTTTTCCGTTGCAAGGTCCGTGCCGTTGATTTCAACGGCTCCGTCAGAAGGGGGCACAAGGCCCACAACAATTTTGCCGATGGTGGATTTGCCCGAACCGCTTTCGCCCACAAGGGCATAGACGCTGTTTTCCTCGATCTGGAACGTCACGTCCGAGACGGCTGTTAAAAACGATTTGGGCAGGCGTTCGATGACGCGGTTAAGCCATGGTTTGGAAACGTCAAAGACGCGGGTCAGATTTCGAACGGAGATCAGCGCGCTCATGCGACGCTTTCCTTCTTGGCCGTAAGTGGAAACCAGCAGGCCGCCCGCCCGTCACAGGTATCCAGCCTTGGTGACGGGTCTTGGCGGCAGCGATCCTGCGCGAACTCGCAACGCGGGTTGAAGGCGCACCCTGTGGGCAAAGCCCCCAAACGCGGCATAGAGCCGGGAATTTGGCGCAACCTCTTCTGGCCGCGGCTCGCTAGCGGCGTCGAAGCCATGAGGCCGGACGTGTAGGGATGCTCGGCCGCCGTGATCACTTCGCGGACAGGACCCAATTCGGCCAACCGCCCGGCATACATGACCGCAACACGATCGGCGGCTTCCGCGATGACGCCCATGTCATGTGTCACCAGCATGACCGCAACGCCGCGTTCGCGGCAAAGGCGCTTGAGAAGGGCGACAATCTGGGCTTGCACGCTAACGTCAAGCGCTGTGGTGGGTTCATCGGCGATAACCAGTTCGGGTTCGGCACAAAGGGCCAGGGCAATGACCACGCGTTGGCGCATCCCGCCCGAAAACTCATGCGGGTAGCTGTCGATGCGTTGCGCGGCGGCAGGTATGCCTACCTCTTCTAGTGCTGCGATGGCACGTTTCTGGGCGTCGGCCTGGGAAACGTCCAGATGCTCCGATATGGTTTCCGTCAGTTGTTCCCCAACGGTTAGGAGCGGGTTCAAAGAGGTAAGCGGGTCTTGAAAGATCATCCCCATGTGGCGGCCGCGCAGACGGCGCAGCTTGTCGCGTGAAACGTTGTGGATGAGCTCGCCCTGCAACAGGACCTCGCCCGAGGTGATGCGTGCCGGTGGGTCCAGAAGGCCGATCACGGCATTGCCGGTCATGGATTTGCCAGCACCGGATTCGCCCACGACGCCCAGGATTTCTCCGGCGTGGATGTCATAGCTGACTTGATCCACAGGACGCAGGATGCCATGGCGCGTTGGAATTTCCACGACAAGATCGCGAACGGACAGGATAGGGGTGTTGGTCATCTAAGTCTCGGGTTGAGGGCATCGCGCAGCCAGTCGCCCAGCAGGTTGATCGACAGGGCAAGGGCCAGAAGCGTGATCGCGGGGAAGAAAAGGATCCACCATTCGCCGGAGAACATGAATTCCTGCCCGATACGGATGAGCGTCCCGAGGGATGGTTTCGTGGGCGGTGCGCCGACGCCAAGGAAGCTGAGTGTTGCCTCGGCGATGATCGCCAGCGCAAGGCTGATAGTCGCGATTACCAGAACCGGGTTCAGCACGTTGGGCAGGATATGGCGTAGCATGATCGCGAAGGGTGAGCGGCCGATCAAGCGCGCCGCCTGAACGTATTCCTTGTTCTTTTCCACCAAAGTTGTGCCCCGCACCACGCGGGCGAATTGCACCCAGTCGCTAAGACCGATGGCCAGGATCAGCACCCAAATCGCCATTTGATCGCGGTACTCGGGCGGGGTGATGCCCTTGGCGATGCCAAAGATCAACATGGCCACAAGAATGGCGGGAAAGGTCAGCTGCACATCGGCGATGCGCATGATGATCGTCTCGGTCCAGCCGCCCAAGTACCCCGCCAGCAGGCCCAGCGTCACGCCCAGCAGCATGGCCAGGAAGACGGCTGCAAAACCTACGAATAAAGAGATGCGCATCCCGTAGAGGATGGTCGAAAATACATCCCGCCCCTGGTCATCTGTCCCCAGAACGAAGCTGTCGCCAGTAAAGGCATTGGCCTCGCCCGGTGGAGTGAAGCCGTTCATGAGGTTGAGGCTTGCGGGGTTGAACGGGTCAAACGGTGCAATAAGCGGGGCCAAGACGGCCGCCAGCACGAGGACCAGCACCACCGCAAAGGAAACGATCGCCACAGGCGCGTGTCGAAAAGACCACATGAAATCGCTTTGCCAGAATCGCTGAAATCCTGAGGGGCGCGTGCTGGTCTTGGTGGTTTCAGATATTGGAGCGTCGGTCATCAGTGGCCCCCTCCGCTGCCGCGATCAACACGCAGGCGCGGGTCGATGGCAAAGTAAAGCATATCCACGATCAGGTTGATGCCCACGAACATCACCGAGATCATCATCAGGTAGGCCGCCATGACCGGGATGTCGACGAACTGCACCGCGTTGATGAAAAGAAGACCGACGCCCGGCCACTGGAACACGGTTTCAGTGATGATTGCAAAAGCGATGATGCTGCCCAGTTGCAAACCAGTGATGGTGATGACCGGCACCAATGTGTTTTTCAGCGCGTGGCGAAAGTTTATTGCGCGTTCCTTGATGCCGCGGGCGCGGGCGAAGCGAATGTAATCCATGCGCAGCACCTCAAGCATTTCGGTACGTACCAGCCGCATGATCAACGTCATTTGATAAAGGCCAAGCGTTATGGCGGGCAATACAAGCGCCTGTATCCCGCTTTTTGTCAGAAACCCGGTCGTCCAGCCGCCAAGGTCAACGACTTGCCCGCGTCCGAAACTTGGCAGCCACCCAAGCTCGACCGAAAAGACATAGATCAGCAGAATCCCGATAAGGAAGGTGGGCAGGGATACCCCGATCAATGAGACGGTCATGATCATGTTTGCGGACACACCTCGCCTTCGGATCGCGGTAAAAATACCAAGCGCGATACCGCCCAGAAGGGCCAGAAGCCCCGACACGAAAGCCAGTTCCAGTGTGGCTGGCAGGCGTTCCATAAGAATGTCAGCCACCGGGCGGCCCTGGCGATAGCTGAGGCCGAAATTACCCTGAACAGCGTTGCCGAGAAACTTGTAGTACTGGACGATAAACGGCTGATCCAGACCAAGATTCTCGCGCAGTCGCTCGATGTCTTCCATCGTGCGTTCCTGACCTAACATGTTGTCGATCGGGTCGCCCACGAACCGAAACATGGCAAACGCCACCAGTCCCACCACAAGAAGCACGAGCACGGATTGAGCGACGCGCCGGATGATATAGGCAAGCATATGGTGTCCCCAGGGTCATCGTCACGCCGCGTACATGAACCCGGCCAGTGACAAGAAGCGGCGGCCCCGAAGGGCCGCCAGCGATGTTTAGTTCATTTCGAAGAACTTGATCTTCGGATCGTCTTCCGGGCTGACCTCGGTCACGACTTTTTCAGTCATCCCCCAGTTCAGGACCTGGTGGTGGATCGGAATGTAGAGTTGTTCATCCTGCACCACTTGCCAGATCTCGTTGATTGTGGCGTTGCGCGCCTCCAGATCGGTTTCCGAAGACAGGCTGACAATCTTGGCGTCCAGATCGGTGTTGGAATAGCCCGTACCATTCCAGCTGCCGCGCTCTTCGCCACGGGTGTGCACGAGGAAATTGAAGATGTACTCCGAGTCGTAGGTCGGAACACCCCAGCCCAGCATGTAGAAATCCGTCTCGTCATTCTGGATGAGCGGGAAATGCTGTGCCTTGGGTTTGGCGTCAAGGTTCACCGTCACCCCGATTTGCGCCAGCATGCCGACAGCGGCCTGGCAGATTGCCTCGTCATTGACATAGCGGTCATTGGGGCAGTCAAGCTGAATGCTGAACCCGTCAGCGTATCCGGCATCGGCCATCAGTGCCTTGGCGGCCTCGACATCCGTGCTCGAGCTGGCATCCATGGCTTCGTTCCAGCCATTGACGAAGGGCGGGGCAATCATGCCTGCGGGCTGCGATTGCTCGCGCATAACGACCTTCTTGATGGCGTCGCGGTTGATCGCTTTTGACATGGCCTGGCGCACGCGCACATCTGCAAGGGGGTTCTTGCCCTCGACGTTGTCGTTGCCGATATCTTCGTCACCCATGTTCATGCCAAAGAAAATAACGCGGTTCTGCGGGGCGGTTTTAACCACCAGACCGGCCGTATCGCCAACCCGGCCAAGATCTTGAACCGGCACGTCCTGGATAAAGTCGACCTCACCCGACAGCAACGCGGCGACGCGAGTTGCGGCGTTCTGGATCGGGGTGTAGACGATTTCGGTCACATCGAGCGGGAACTCATCCTTGCCCCAGTAGGCTTCGTTGGCCGTCAGCACTGTTTTGACGTCAGGCTCACGGCTGACCATGGTGAAGGCACCGGTGCCGTTGGTGTTGGTCGAGGCAAAGGTCGTCTCGCCGCCTGCGATGTCCTGAACGGCCGAGGCGTTGTTCGCCTCAGTCCACGTTTTATCCATCATGAACAGGTTCGTCAGGTTCGCCGGCAGGATCGGGTTCGGCCCATCCGTGACGAACTCGACGGTGTGGTCATCCACGGCGCGCACTTCGGTGATCGAGGTCAGAAGCTCTTTCATCGCCGAGTTCTCGGACTTGGCGCGGGTGATCGAAAACACCACATCCTCGGAGTTGAAATCTGAACCGTCGTGATAGGTCACGCCCTGTCGAAGGTTGAAGACCCACACGTTTGGATCGCCTTCCTTGGGGGCCCAATCGGTGGCCAGCGCGGCCTGAAATGCGCCGGAATGATCACGAATGATCAGTGGCTCGTAAATCTGGTGGGCCAGCGTGTGCGTTGGGCCCTCATTTTGGGCATGTGGGTCAAGCGTAAGCGAATCGCCTGCGCGCGCCCAGCGTAGCGTTTCCGCCGACGCGCCCGTCATGGCCGTGGTGGCCAACAGCACAGCAGCCAATACTGTTTTGGTTTTCATGAGTTTCTCCCTGAATGGTCCCCGGGATTATTTCACCCGGATGGATTAACGAAGCATACCCATGTGATCCTCCTCTGCAAGCACCACACGCACCGGTTTACTTCGCGTCGCGCGAAATTTGCGCATTTATTGGGCGTAAAACAGGACGGAAAATTCCCGCATGACTAAAGTTGTACCCTGACTTTGGCAAACTCTGACTTAGTTGATCGCTTTGGTGTTGGAGGTCGGAAATCAGGATGCAAGTCGTCTGGTACAAACGCGATCTGCGGGTTCAGGATCACCGTGCTTTGGCCGCTGCGGCGCAACGCGGCCCGGTTGTTCCTCTTTACGTGGCCGAACCAGAGCTGTGGAGCCAACCCGATATGTCGGGGCGTCAATGGGCCTTTGTAAGCGAAAGCCTCGAAGTGCTGCGACTGGGTTTGCACACAGCAGGACAAGGTTTGGTCGTGCGTATCGGAGACGTCGTGGATGTACTCGAGGCGTTGCAAGCATCGCACGGGCTGGCGGGTCTTTGGTCGCACGAGGAAACCGGCAATGGCTGGACATTTCAGCGTGATCAGCGCGTTGCGGACTGGTGTCGGGGGCAGGGGGTGCCTTGGCACGAATTGCAAAACCACGGCGTCATTCGGCGATTGGGATCGCGCGATGGTTGGGCCAAATCGTGGGATGCATTCATGGCCGAACCCGTTACGGATGTCCCCAACTTGCCGCCGGTGGATATCGAGTTGGGAAAAATCCCATATGCGATCGATCTTGGGCTGGGTCCCGATGCCTGCCCCGAACGGCAATCGGGCGGTCGCGACGCGGCGATCACGTGTCTGAACAGCTTTCTATGCGAGCGTGGCGAAACCTACCGAAAGGATATGTCCTCACCTTTGAAAGGGGCGCGGTCTTGCTCTCGCCTTTCGCCGCACCTTGCTTGGGGGACGGTATCGGTTCGCGAAGTGGCCCAGGCGACATGGGCGCGGCAACGTGAATTGAAGGCGGCTCCGCCTCGGACGACCGGTTCGTGGCGTCAATCGATGCGCTCTTTTAATGGTCGGCTGCATTGGCACTGCCATTTCATGCAAAAGCTTGAAGATGCGCCGCGGCTCGAATTCAAAAACCTGCATCGGGCGTATAATGGCATGCGTCCAACAGAACCCGATGCGACACGCCTTGCTGCATGGACAAATGGCGAGACGGGGTTGCCGTTTCTGGATGCCTGCATGCGATCATTGCGGGCCACGGGATGGCTGAATTTCCGGATGCGGGCGATGGTTACGGCAACGGCCAGCTATCACCTTTGGCTGGACTGGCGCGCGCCGGGCGAGGTTTTGGCGCGGATGTTCACCGATTACGAGCCGGGCATTCATTGGAGCCAGGTTCAGATGCAGTCGGGCACCACAGGCATAAACATGGTACGTATCTACAACCCGGTAAAGCAGGGGTATGATCAGGATCCTGATGGCGAATTCACCCGCCGGTGGGTGCCGGAATTGGCAGACATTCCCGGCAAGATGTTGCACGAACCATGGAAGGCCGACATTGCGTCGCAGGTTCTGGGCAAACGCTATCCGTTTCCGATCGTCGACCACTTGGCCGCTGCGCGTAGTGCGCGCGACAAAGTCTGGGCGGTGCGGCGCGGTGGGGCGTTCCGGGATGAAGCCGTGGCCATTCAGGCCAAGCATGGCAGCCGCAAAAGTGGCATGCCCAATCGCGGTCAGCGAAAGCGCAAATCGGACGCATCGCAGATGCACTTACCGCTTGGAGATGGAACCGCATGAAAATGCGACGCAAATCCGATTTGCCAACAAAGACATGTGCCACGTGCGGGCGGCCGTTCGCGTGGCGCAAGAAATGGGAAAAGGTCTGGGACGACGTGCGATATTGCTCTGAACGCTGCCGGCGCGGGCGTGGCAACACGGGTTAGAAAAACCGCGCCAGTAAAGGGTCAAGATTGACCCGTGCGCGCAGACGTTCGGCCAGTAGGTAGCAGCCCAGAATCTTGCGCTGTAGCAAGAGCGTGTCCGTGGGTGGCGCGTGCAAGGCAACCTGTTCATCGGCCAACACCATTCCCGCCCGCCGCAATCGCGCCAGCAAGCCCACGGTGCCGAAATCCAAAACACCGCCTGTACGAAGTGGCTCGGCTGCCATATCGAACAAACGCAGGATATGGTCTCGATCCTTGTCCGGCATGTCCGCACCGACTAGGCCGATTGCGATCATGTCCTGGAACGCTTGGGCGTTGTTGCCGTTGACCGCAGCGCGAAAGAGGCTGCGATAGCTGGCCACCAGATCGGGCGCAAAACTTCGTGTCGCCCCGAAGTCAAGCAAGATGATCTGGCCTGTGTCCGGAATGAACCGATAGTTGGCGAAATTTGGATCGGTCTGCATATCATGCAGCTCAAACAGCTCGCGCAGGGTCAGAGCGATGATCAGGCTGGCGACGCGATCGCGCGTGGCCTGATCCATGTCTGCGACCGTCTCAATCGACACACCATCCAGATAATCCATCACAAGGATATCTTTCGTGCTCAGATCGCAATGCCGTTTTGGCAAAACGAAATCCGGATCATCGCCAAGATGCGCGCCGAACCTTTCGAGCGCCGCACCTTCCCGGTCATAATCCGTTTCCTCGTGCAACTGTTCTGCGCCTTCTTCAAGCAGGCGTGAGATGTCGAATGTTTCCGGCATGATGCCTGATGCACGCAAAATCAGGCCAAGATTGCGCATGTCGCTGTCAATACTGTTGCGAATGCCGGGGTACTGCACCTTGATGGCCAGATCCCGCCCGTCCTTGGAATGCGCACGATGCACTTGACCGATAGATGCCGCGGCAATCGGATGCACGTCGAACTGTTTGAAGTGGCGCAGAAAATCACGGCCCCAATTGGCCATCAGAACCTTTTTTAACTGAGCCGGCGGCATGAAATGCGCGTCGGATCGCAGCCGTCCCAAAATCTCGGCAAGCTCTGGCGGCAGAAGGTCTGAGGTTTCCATGGACAGCAATTGGCCCGCTTTCATCGCAGCCCCGCGCATCCGCGCCAACTGATCCGCGACGCGCGCCGCGTTGGACGGTGTCATCAGCAGATCGGCCAGCTTTGGCTTACGGCCCTGCAGCAGTTCAAGACCGCCCCGCGTGGCCACATTGCCCGCCAGGGCCGTGGTTAACCCCCCAAGTCGCGCCATGCGGTTCAACCGTCCGGTTGGAATGCTCAGCGCCTTTTGGTGATTGGGTTTGGCCGTTTCGCTCATTTCACCTCACTTTCTGGGGGATCGGCAGCATATGCCCGCGAAGTCAATCGCGGCACCGCATAAGGCACACGCTTTTGATAGGCGATGAACTTTTCACCGAACTGTCGGGCAAAGCGCCGTTCTTTGAGAACCGGCGCAACGAGGCAATAGGCGGTGAGGGTCAGCGCCACGATCAGTTGGTCAGGCGTCCAGACGGGCACCGTCCAAGTGGTCAAGGCGAACGCGACATAAATGGGCTGCCGGATCAACCGGAACAGGCCAGTACTTGGCATGTCCGGATAGCGGGGCTTGCGTCCTTGGAACATCGACATCCAGCCAAGCGCGCCGGATTGCACCTCGGCACCTGCATCATAGCTGGCTTTGATCAACAGGCTCCATGCAGCGGCATAGGCTGCACAAGAAAGCGCAAAAGGCAGTCCTTCGGCGCGCCACCAAACAATGCCGGATGGCGTCCAGAGCAGGAATAGCGCGGCAAGTTGCAGCGAAGCAATGAACGCGAATGTCGTCGTAACCAGAGTTCGCGCATAGGGCATGGGCAGGATGCGCACTAAAACGGCGCGCCCGCGTCCGTTCAGCAGGATGGAATGAAGAATGGGGAATTGCACCAGAAGCGCAGCGTTGACCAGCCATGTCCAAGGCCGTGGGACGTTGCCGAAGCTTTCATTCATCCCAAAGAACATTGCGATGATCATTGCAAGGACAGCGACAGCGAATGCCGCGTGCATCAAAATTCCGAACGAAAGAGCCACGGCCATGCGTAGCAACCCTGGTTCGGGTCGAAAAAGCCCTGCGATCAATGTGATCAGACGGTGATAAGGGCGATCCTGCAAGACGTGCTCCGCCTAGCCTTTTGCGCCATGCGTGCGAAGGCGCAGAAGGGGGCACAAAAGACGTGCAATTGTGGGTCGCACTGGCAGAAACCGGCGGTAAAGCCATTCCAGCATTGGCAATGCGCCAGGTAACCCGGCCAGACGCGCCAGCCACCGCCAGCCCGGCAAGATCGACCATATTGCAACGAAACCTGCCGCACCGGACACCAGGCGTCCGTCTTCGAGCCGTACATGGAAACGGCCAAGTGCCGTTTGCCGGTCAAGACCGCCGCCAAGGTCGGCATCTAGATCCGAGGCGTCGGCAAAGCGGATCCGTTCGGCGCCGGGGCGCGAGGCATAGTGATCAATCTCTGCCCTGCACAGAGGGCATGTTCCGTCATAATAAACGGTCAACGCCTTTTCCGGATGGCCCGGCATATCAACCACGATCTTCGCCCATATCCGGCGTACGTTTCAGGATCCTTTGCAATGTGCGTCGGTGCATGTTCAACAGACGTGCCGTTTTGGTGATGTTGCCATCCGTCCGCTCCAGAAACCGCTCGATATGCACGCGCTTGGCCTCTTCCGGGCAAATGGGGTTCTCGGGCGCAGGCGGGGGCAGGCCTTCGGTGGCCAACAGAGCGTCCACGATTTCATCGGCATCCGCGGGCTTGGCGATGTAATCGATTGCACCAAGTTTCACGGCGGCGACGGCGGTGGGCGTGTTGCCATACCCTGTTAAAATGATCGCGCGCGCATTGTTGCGCTGTTCCTTGAGTGTTTCGATCACCTCAAGGCCTGACCCGTCATCAAGATGAAGATCGATCACAGCGAAGGCCGGGTGATAGCGTTTGATCGAGGCCACGGCCTCGGCCACGCCAGAGGCCGCAATCGGGTCAAACCCGCGATTGGCCATGACCTTGGCCAGTTGCTCGCGGAAAATGTCGTCGTTTTCGACGATTAGCAGAGAGTTGTCTTCCAACGGTTTTTCCATGTTTGCCTCCGTATTCGAAATACGTGCAAAGCCATGTGGCGGATCGGTGAAAGCAAAGGGGTGCGACAGTTTGCGCAAGCTTTAGGCCGGACGGCGCAAACGAAAACGGCGGCGCTAGGGTGCCGCGCCGCCGTCTGAGCTGTTTTTCGAAGCGTTTTTTAGACCGGTTGGACCTGATCGTTGTTCATCACCTTTCCCCAGGCGGCGACGAAATCATGCACGAATTTGGTGCCCATGTCGGCTTGTGCATACACTTCTGAGATGGCGCGCAGCTGAGAGTTGGAGCCGAAGACCAGATCGGCCCGCGTGCCGGTCCACTTTGCGGCGCCGGTGGCGCGGTCGGTGCCTTCGAAGGTCGATCCCTTGTCGTCGATCGCTTTCCATTCGGTGCCCATGTCGAGCAGGTTCACGAAGAAGTCGTTGGAAAGCGTGCCAACGCGGTCGGTGAAAACCCCGTGCGAGGTGCCGCCATAGTTGGCCCCGAGAACCCGCATGCCGCCGACCAAAGCCGTCATTTCCGGCGAGGTGAGACCAAGAAGCTGCGCCCGGTCAACCATCATTTCCTCGGAAGAGACAGCGAAATCGGCCTTGAGGTAGTTACGGAAACCATCTGCCTCAGGTTCGAGGACGTCGAAGGATTCCGCATCGGTCATCTCGTCCGTAGCGTCGGTGCGGCCCGGTGTGAAGGGCACGGTGACGTCATGCCCGCCGG
>JBCBTE010000084.1:0-13516 GCA_039818805.1 Pseudomonadota bacterium | reverse complement strand
GTCGTGTCGGGACTGATGGAATTCGTGGACAAAGGTGTGCGCACCTCTGTCGCGCTGTCGCGTGAGGAAAGCGAGCGGCGCAACGCCGCGGCGCAGGCCGAAGCTGCCTGATCTCACACGTCGGTTATTCGTGGAAAGAACCCTGCCAGAACGGCGGGGTTTTTTCATGCCTGCCGCTCTAGACCGCGTCACTGGCAAAGATGAACACCCAGATAAAGACCGGGAACAGCTGCACCACCGCCAGGGCACCGATCAACAGGCGTGACCGCAGGCTGGTGAACCGCAACGCCAGCATGAGACAGAAGAAGGCCGATAGCGCCATCTCGACCGGGCCGACGATGCCCGCGTGATGCGCCCTGTCCCAATAGCTGATCGGGCTTTGAAACACCCAGTCGCTGATTGGCCAGAAATGCGGTCGTCCGTCATCATGATGCAGCGGAAAATCCAGCGCCAGGTGCAACAACCCCGACGCGGCGAACACCATGCCGTTCTTTGCCCGCATTCCCCAGGCCAAGACAAACGCCCCTGCCCAGACAAAAAACGAGTTGTCGATCTTGAACACCTGCTGCCACGCGTCCGAGAAGTAAAGCGTGCCAAAGACATGGTTGGGATCCATCCCGAGGATGAACAACGAAACGCTTGCCATGACGTAAAGCGACAGATCCGGTGCCAACGCCCCGGTGATGGCCGCCAGTGTACGCCGCCGGTCATAGGGTCGCGCGAAGGCCGCGGTCGCAAAAATGACATGGGCAGGCGTGTTCATGGTTTCCTCTCACAGATACGCTCTGTATCCGGTAAGGGCACTATGAGGACACGTCGTGGCAAAATCCATCATGATCCAGGGCGCCGGCTCGAATGTCGGGAAATCGATGGTCGTGGCCGGATTGGCGCGCGCCTATACGCGGCGTGGCTTGTCCGTGGCACCGTTCAAGCCGCAAAACATGTCGAACAACGCGGCCGTCACCACCGACGGCGGCGAAATCGGCCGCGCTCAGGCCCTGCAGGCCTTGGCCAGCCACCGCGATCCGCACACGGATATGAATCCCGTCCTGCTGAAGCCCGAGTCCGAGATCGGCGCCCAGATCATTGTACAGGGTCAGCGCTTCGACACATTGCGCGCCCGGGACTACGCCCGCGTCAAACCGCAACTGATGCGCCCCGTTCTGCAAAGCTTTGCGCGCCTCAGCGGCAGCGCCGATCTGGTTCTGGTCGAAGGGGCCGGCAGCCCTGCCGAAATTAACCTGCGCGCCGGTGACATTGCCAATATGGGTTTCGCCGCGGCGGCAGGTGTCCCGGTGGTTCTGGTCGGAGACATCGACCGAGGGGGCGTCATCGCCCAGATCGTGGGCACGAAGGGCATCCTTCCACGGGAAGATGCAGATCTCATAAAGGCATTTGTGATCAACAAGTTCCGTGGCGATGTTCGTCTTTTTGATGGCGGTTTGAACGAGATTGCGGCGCGCACCGGTTGGCCCTCTCTCGGGGTGATCCCGTGGTTCGCCGATGCATGGCGCCTGCCCGCCGAAGACGTGATGGACATCCGTTCGACCCCGGGCGGCACCTTCCGCATCGCCGTGCCCCGCTTGGGGCGTATCGCCAATTTTGACGACCTTGATCCGCTGTCCTCGGAACCTCAGGTCAGCGTCGACATCATCGAGCCGGGACGCCCCCTGCCCGGCGACGCCGATCTTGTGTTGATCCCGGGCAGCAAATCCACCATCGCGGATCTGGCCGATTTTCGCGCCAATGGCTGGGACATCGATCTGGCGGCGCATATCCGGCGCGGCGGGCACGTGCTGGGTATTTGCGGCGGGTACCAGATGCTGGGCCACAGCATCGCCGATCCCGAAGGCATTGAAGGCCCGCCATCGACCGTGCCGGGGCTCGGGCACCTTGACGTTGCAACGGTGATGCATCCCGAAAAACGCCTGGCCCTGACCGATGCCATCTACACGCCCACCGGGGATGCCGTTGAGGGCTACGAAATTCACATTGGCAAAACCGAAGGCGCCGATTGCGACCGCGCGTGGTTGTCTGTCAATGGCACACCCCAAGGTGCCGCCTCGCGCGACGGTCTTGTGCGCGGCTGTTACTTGCATGGGCTGTTCACATCAGATGCGTTTCGCGCGGCGTATCTTGGCGCGCTTGGCGCGGCGTCAGAGCTTGCCTTTACTGACCAGGTCCAGGACACGCTTGACGCGCTGGCCGATCATCTTGAACGGCACATGGATCTGGACGGTCTTTTAAAACTGGCGGCCGACCCAAAACCCTAGTCGAGATCCTGCCCCATCATGGCGCGATGGATCTCGCGCCGAACCAGCTTGCGCACGTTGCGCGTGATACGCTCACCCAGCGTGCCTTGCAGCTCTTGCCGGACAATCTCGCTGACAAGATCGCGCAGTGCATCCTCGTCCAGAACGGCGTCTTCGCTGTACCAGTCGGTCTCCGCGCGTTCACCGGACGCCGCCCCGGTCTCTGGCTGAAGCTCTTGCTCTGGCTCGGACGGCGACGCCATTGCCGGCTCCGGCACCTCGTCTCCTGTTTCAACGTCTTGTGCTTCAACGTTCGGTGTTTCGTCGGGCATGGCGGGCTCAACAGGGTCCTCAACCGAGACGTCTTCAACCTGTGACACCGCAGCCGCAGCCGCGCCGAGATCTAGCGGCGCCTTGTCGTCGGCCACAAATTCCGGGGCATGGTCTTCCCAAGGCAAAGGCTTTGTCGGGCCACCAGCGTATTCGTCTTGCGCTTCGCCATCGGGTTCCCACTGGTCTTCCCGCGCGGCCACGGCGGCCTCGACCTCTGCGATCCGCGCTTCCAGCTCTGACGCGGGCTCACGCGTCGGACTGTCATCTTCGGCGATCTCTTCTGGCTCGGCTACCTCTTCGGCGGATGCGACATCGTCTTCGGCGGGTGCCGCATCGACAAACGCAAACCCTTCGACAGGGCGGTTGACCGTGTCAGTCGCGTCCTGTTCGGCCACATCCTCCAGCGCTGCGTCCTTGGCGCGCATGACCGCATCGCCAACGCCGTCTTCGCCGGTTTCACCGTCGTCCATGTGTCCGTCATCTGCACCGTCATCGGGCGCGTCTGTCTCACCAAGACCGGCCTCCCAGGACTCGTCTTCGATGTCCGGTGTGCCAATCTCGGCACCGTCCCATTCATGCGAGCGATCTTCATCCATGGCGACGTCTTCGGCGTGCCAATCATCCTTGCCCGGCGCGTCCTCCTCATCGGGTAACGCGCTTTCGTCTTCGCTCGCCTCAGACCCCGAGGGGGATGCCGGCGCCACTTGCCACTGTTCCAATGTCAGGCTTTCCAGCGCAGCATCTTCGGCCGACGCCGCATCCTGTTCCGCCGCATCCTGATCCGACGTCTCGGACACCCGGAATGACGGGGTCAAGACAAGCTTCGTCTCTTCACTGCGGGTGTGTTGCGCGTCGTCATGTTCCTCAATGTCATGCTTTGGCGAAGCGACGGGTGACATGTCGACAGGCGCAATCGACCGTTTGGTCGGCGCATCTTCGGGTCGGTCAGACCGGCCATCGACGGACACAAGCCGTCGGATAGACGACAGAACGTCCTCGATATCCGCATTCGAGACGGGATCAGACATGCTCAACTACCATTCTTGCCTAGGCCGCAGTGTAGCCGCAGCAGCGCCATCGCACAACAGATTAGAAGATTGCCTTTTGACGCAATTTCAATCTTGTTTCAGGGCGCTAGCGCCGAACGCGCGGCAAAACTTCGCTCCCGCAGCCTCTCCGGGTCACTCCCGGCTTAGCGATTTCAGCACCCGGTCCAGCTTTTTGCCCTGCGGGCTGATCGGAACGGGCGCGTCCTTGACAAGGTTGTAATAGGCGGCCGGATCATATGTCTGCACATTCAGCTTCAGGTCCTTGGCGGTCAGTTGACCGATCGAGGACAACACTTGGTAGGCCGCGATGATCACGTCAACATCCGCCGAAATCAGGTTGGTGCGTGCATCCAGCAATTCCTGCTCAGCATCCAGCACATCAAGCGTTGTTCGCGCCCCCAGCGTCGCCTCTTCGCGCACGCCGCGGAACGCCACTTGCGCTGCGCGCACCTGTTCGCGGCTGGCCTGTTGTACGGCGCGGGCAGATTGCAGAATGGCATAGGCATTGCCGACATCCTGCAATATCCGATGACGCACCTCGTGCAGGTTACCGCGCGACGCATCGCGTTGTGCCATCGCCTGACGCTTGGCCGAGCTCAATAGTCCACCTTGATAGATCGGGCCGCTCAAGGTGACGCCGACGCTTCCCGACCGCGAATAATCGCTGTCTCCCACCTCTTCGCCGGCACTCAGACGCCCTGTCAGGCTCAGCTGCGGTTTCATCGCCGCATCCGCGGCCAGGATCAGCAGATCGGCCGAGGCCACCTGCCGTTGCGCCTGCAGGATATCGGGGTGGTTGCGCGCGGCGATGTTTTTCGACGTGTCCACATTGCTCGCCAGGCTGGGCAGCGGCCCCGGCGGCTGCAACGCGCCCGGACGACGCCCAACCGCGGCGCGAAACTCTTCGACCGCCTGGGTCAGGTTGCCTTGTGCCGCGGCAAGTTCACCGCGGGCGCTGGCCACCCGCGCCTCGGCCTGGGCCACATCCGTACGGGTCACCTCACCCACCTCGAACCGGTCCCGCGCCGCGCGCAATTCTTGCTGCAACAGGCGCAGGTTGTTTTGCCGGAGCGATACAAACTGTTGATTTCGCTGGACATTCAAATAGGCCGATACGGCTCGCAACAGCACCTGTTGTTCAATGCTGCGCAGGCTTTGGCGCGTGGCAAGAACGGTTTCCTTGGCCGCATCTAGCCGAAACTGTGTTTGCCCAAAATCGAACAGCAACAGATCAAGCGTCAGCGCGATATTGATATCATTCGACGAACTCGTGCTCAGGATCGGCCCGTTGCGGGTCCGCCCGAAGGTGCGGGTAATATCCGTGGACCAATTCAGGATCGGGCGCAGGCTGGCCACGATCTGTGCCACGTCTTCATCCGCCGCACGCAGCAAGGCGCGGTTCTGTTCCAGAAGACCGCTGTGTTCGTAAGCGTTGACCAGGGTCTGACCCAGTGTTTCTGCCGTCGTGGAAACCGGAACTGCCACCGACAACGCCAGCCCGGCGACCCCGGCCTTCATCCATTGCATTGCGCCTGTAATCATTTGGGATCCTCCCACGTCAGCGGTTCAGCCGCGGACAGATGATGTTATGCTTGCTCACAAAGTAAATGCCGCGTGCCGCTCAAAGCCGGGCAATACCGGCGCCCCTGCATTGAAAGCGAACCGCCAGCTTATCTCGCCATCGATCTTGTAGCCCACGCGCATCACGCCCAATGCCCCTTCGGCAAAAAGACACGCCATGCGCCCGCCTTCCTTGAGCTGGGTCACGATCGCCTCGGGCAGATGCTCCACCGCGCCCTGCACCATGATGACATCGTAGGGGCCATGCTCTGCCGCCCCCTCGGCCAGCGGACCTTCGTGCAGCACGACACTGTCGGCGTGCTGTTCGGACAGGATGGTCTGTGCCTCGGCGACCATCTCGGCACTGTCTTCCACGGCCACCACGGCCTCGGCCATGCGCGCGGCCACGGCCGAAGAATACCCCAGACCGCAGCCCAGATCGAGCACCAGCTCGTCACCCTGGATATCAAGCGCATCCAGCATCTTGGCCAAGGTGCGCGGCTCAAGCATCACGCGGCCACTGCCCAGATCGATGTTTTCGCCCATGTAGGCCGCCTCGCGCAGGGGGCGCGGCACAAATGCCTCGCGCGCCACCGACAGCATGGCATCAATGATTGGAAATTTCGTGACGTCGGAGGGCCGCACTTGCGTGTCAACCATCATGGTGCGGCGCTCGGCATAGTCGGTCATGCATGAAACCTGTGACTGCAGAATCCTGAACCTCGTTTTGCCACAAAGGCTTCCCCCTCACAATGCCCATAAACCAACCGGTACAGCACTGCCGCCCTGCCGACACACCGAGGTGGAATGCACGTGCAAAAATTGAACCATGCCCGGATGGCACCCGACCCACGAGCACATTTCAATTTCCAGGAGCATTCAAATGCAGCGCACCTACACTTTCATCACCGCCGCCATGGCGCTGGCCTTTCTGACCACCACCGCCGTCACCGACGCCCGCGCCGGGGAACGCGTTTTCCAAGCCGATCCCAAGATACAGAATGCGATTAAGCCAAAGATCACCATTCTGCAGCCCACCGAACAGATCTTGGTGCTGCCGCGCCCAGACCTGCGCGTCGCCCCCAGTTTCGCGGGCAGTGGTCCCCTGCCCTCTTCGGGTTATTGCGGTTTGGTGGCCGGTCAGACCCAGCTGTTCATCAAGGTGAAAAACACCGGCAATGCCACCTCGGGTCCAACCTCCGTGAAGGTGGATTTCGGCCAATATGGCGTACAAATCGCGCATGTTAACGCTCCGATCGGGTCGGGCGCGGCGCGCACCGCCGTGGTGCCAATGCCGGCCAGCCTGCCAGAAACATGGCCCGTGAATTTCACCGTGACGGTTGATCCGACCAACGGTGTTCTGGAACATCATGAAAACAACAATGCGGGAACAGGCCAATGCGCCAAGGTTCTGTCGCAAAAAACCGGAGACGGCCGGTCCTGATCCCAGATCGCGCGCCCGGCGCGCCAAGTGGCACCCTCATCCTAGAAGGCAGGCCCCCCTTGGTCTGCCTTTTTGCACATGGTTTCAAAAATATTCACCATTCCGTGTCCGGGCACTGGACAATATTGATGCGAAAAACTAGTAACCCGAACGTGTTGCGCCGCACAGGCCTAGTTGAAAGACCGCAGACTGTTTGTACCTGCGATCCGCCAATCCAGGTTCAGGCCCAGCATTATACCACCACAAAAGGCGAGTTGGCGGAGTGGTGACGCAGCGGATTGCAAATCCGTGTACACCGGTTCGATTCCGGTACTCGCCTCCACTGGATTTGGCTTTGGATTGTCCGGTTATCTGCGAAACGGACGCATATTTCGCAAGACTGCCGCATCCTCCTTTTGACATCACCTCGCCCGTCTGACCTTGTGTGATACCCACGCGTGTCGGATCGGGCGTGACCGGGCCGGTTGCGGTGCGTTTTCAATAACAAGACGCCTGGCATCACTGGGCCGGCAACGTCCGGCTGTCCGTAACATGCTCGGTTTTGCAAGGCGTCAGGCCCGTGTCACGCAACAATGAACAATGGTGAAGGCACCAACCCTCGACTTCGCGCGTTTTGTATCATTACCCCAACAAACGAATCGAATTTCCGCACGACACTACTATGCCGCGAACGATGATTTTCACATACAATCAAGCAGCGTTGTTAACCTTCGTTAAGCCTGTAAACGCAGGCACTAACGAATTTTTAACGTAAGTTAAATCTAGCTTCGGATTTTCGGAATTTAGCAGGTCAACACTCTGATTTATTGCAATTTTCGTATCAGTCGACAGGGTCTCAAAACCGGTTTGAGCGACCAATCCCAACCCTCTTTAACCTATATCAAATTGAAAAAGATGGTATGTTGTGTGAACTATAAAGGAGGCAGGTAAGCAAACGGGGTGGGCGTGTTTTTGGTCCAACCTCGGTAATTTGGAAATTCTATTTGAAGCAGCATTTTTGTATCAGTTGGGGGGGAAACCGACTTGTTTTCAGAATTTTTAGCAACGGACAATCCACATACTATTGCGCCGGAGATCGCGGCAGTGGGATGCGAAGACTTATCACGGCATTTGCATGTAGCCTTCAATCAACATGCGCTTAACTTCAAAAAGAACAGCACACTGCTGCTCGAACGCGACGAGTGTCAGGTTGTCTATTGTGTGATCGATGGATGGCTCGCCTTATCCAAAGCGCTGGATGGCGGACAGAACCAGATCATCGATTTCGCCCTGCCGGGCGATATCGTCGATCCCGCGGCGGCGGACGGCCTGTCGTCATCCGTCACGATCACCGCGCTGACAAACGGGTTGCTGGCGGCGATGCCATATCGCAGCTGGGAAAAAATGACCTGCGACTGGCCCGATTTGCAGCGCGCGGCATATCTTGTCGAAGCAGCCAAAGGGGCAAGGCGCGCCGAACGGATGCTTCGGCTGGGCAAGGGCACGGCGGAAATGCGTATCGCTTATGCCCTGCTGGAATTCTGCATCCGGCTTGACCTGGTGTGCGAAAGCGAGATCCCCGAGTTTCACATCCCGCTGACACAGCAGCAACTTGGCGATTACGTCGGGCTGTCCTCGGTTCACGTGTGCCGGACCATGCGGCGCATGACACGCAACGGCATCCTGGAGATGCGCAACCACATGGATATCCGGGTGCTCGATTCCCGGATGCTGGCCCGGTTGGCCGGCGTGGATCGCGCGGTTTTGAAACGGGAAATCGTACCAATCAGGGTATAGGGGGCGTCCGCCTCCATTTCCCAGCTACCACTCAAACGACACTATGGAAGGACTGGCGGTGCAATCAGCGGCGCCAGTCCGCCCAATTCGGCAAGTTCCGCGTCTCGACGATTTCGCCCAACGTCTCACCGGCCAAGTGTTCCGAATAATCCTCGGCAATCTTGTCCAGGCACAACATCCCAATCACCCTTTCCGCCCTGTCGCAAACCGGAAGCCGGCGGATCTGATAATCGCCCATCGTGGCCGCGGCATCGGCGATCGTCTGGTTTTCAAAACACATCAGAACCTGCGTGCTCATTACGTCACCGACCCGGACATGCTTGTCCGACAGTCCACTGGCGAGAAACCGAACGACAATATCGCGATCAGTGATCACACCGACCAGTTTGTCGTTTTCAAGCACGCTCAGTATCCCAACGTCCAGATCGCGCATTTTTGCGGCCGCCTCGGCTATGCTATCCGAGGCCGAAATAGTGGCTGCCGGTCGTTTGGTGATGTCAGCTACGTGCATATTGAAAATTCTTGCCACAACGCCGGGTAAGGCTTTCAATCGGGCACCTCGATCCCGATGCTGTGTCGCCCCAGACAAATGGCGCCTCCCCTATTTCCCGACCTTTGCCGACGCAGCGCTGAAATTGCATGTCCGCATCGACACTTTCATCTTGCCACAATCTCAGCTTGCGGCCTTAACCGGAGTCAATCTGCGAATAAAAGTCTTGTATTTTCAGGGCTATGTGGGCCAAAAGCGGGCAGATTCAGCACCGATGACAAAAGAAACGGTCCTGCTGTCAAACCCCGATTGCATGTCGATTCGGATCAGGCGCGCGTGTCGCGGCTTTCAAATGATCGATGGCGGTTGCACTGCCCCGCTGTCACGGGCCGGGCAGGCCAACCACCGGTAAGATCAAATCCCGGGAACACCCTTATGAAAAAGGGCGAAAACAACCCGAAAACATCGCCGTTATCGCGCTGATCTTGCTCCCGGTAAATGCGCGATCGCGTGGTTTGTTGAGAATTGACCATAGCTGAAACGTGGCGCACGCCGATTCGAATGCCGCGTGTTGATTTTTTTTCCTTGTGGTGCGGGGTTCGGGTGAGGCGATGAATGAAATCAAACAGATAGCAGAGGTGCGTCAAGAGAACCGCGAGTTCCTTGAACACTTTTCCGCGTCTGTAAGATTGCCATATGCCTTCATGGGTTACTTCCACATGGACACCATGACTTTCGCCGAATTCTGGATGGGAAGCCGACCAGAAAGCAAAATCGAACGACCATGTGAGTTTGCCAGTTCGCTCGAACGGCGCGTTGCGGGATATCTCAAGGTAAACCAGATATTCTCTGATGCCGTCGCAAGCAAAGTGCGGCGCATGCAGAAGGAAAAGAACCTTTGGATCACGTCGGGCGATGAATGCATCGGCATCGGAGAGGCCATGGGCAAGCTTGTTCCAATCATCGCCTTCCCGCAGGACGACCACAACACTGCGCCGGAACGGCAGGCCATTTTCAAGATGGGCCTGACCTACGTTGTCCAGGCCTTGAACAAGAAACTGTTTATGAATTCTGATTGGCACGAAGACATCTTCAAGGCGGCCTTGCCGATCCTGTCGGTGGAATTCGTTGTTCTCAACAAGCGTGGCGAGATCGTGCACGACGCACGCCAAGGCGAAACGTGGCAAGACATGCTTCCCGACGCACAACATGAACCAACCGAAGAACCGGCGTTTTTGAAAGACACCAGCCGGGCCGAGTTTCACAACGCGGTGGTCGCCGCGGCGTCGCCGGAAGGAAAAACGACGCTTGTCCCTGTGTTCGGCGAAGAAGATACGCCGCAGATGGTGCTCGTAACCCCGATGGGAGGCTCCGATCTCGGGCTCGCGCTCGTGATTTTCGAAGGTGGTCAAACCGACCACACTTGGTGGCTTGGACAATTGTTCGACATCTACAAACTGACACCTTCGGAACGTCAGGTGGCCCGCGGCATCATCTTCGGCCAAACCGTGACGGAAATTGCATCCGATGCTGATTGGTCGGTGGCAACGGTTCGAAGCTACGTCAAGCAGGTGCTGTCGAAAATGGGGTTGCACCGGCAATCCGAGCTGATCACGCTTTACCATTCTTCGAAGCTGCCGATCGCCAAGACCCAGTCTTTGCACGGCAAACCAGGTTACCGAACCTAGCAATTCATCAAACTTGACCACGGTCTTTGGCTTGGCCCGCATGTGCAAATGTGCGGGATCCTGCAAGCGATGCACCGACTTCGACGCAAAATGGCTCAGAGAAAAGCCGCACGTTTCGCTGCGACCGAACCTGTGCTCGACGACCAATCAGACTGCGCCGGTCATGATCCCATCCCAGGTGTGTTACCCAATGGGCCGTTCTCTCAAACGAAAAAGCACCGCTTCGATGACGAAGCGGTGCCTTTTGGGGAATTGCAAGTAAAACCGAGGTGGAGTCAATTTTACCTTGCTTGAAGTAAGGCACCGGTTTCCTGGCGCCTTACCGGAGAGTGTTGCAGGCCGATCCCGGCCTGCTTTTGCTGCTTACGACTCGTACTGGTAGCTCTCGTTCGCCAAGTAGATGTGCAGCTGGTGACCCGAGATCGAGACGTTTTCGTCCTGTTCCACGTAAAGCTCGGCAATTGCCAGTTCCGTGGTGTTGATCGTCGTGTTACCGATCGTATCCTTCGAAAGATCGATCCAGCAGTCCATGTACGACACATGTGGGATATCCCACTCAGGCTCAGCCTGCTCAGCGTCGCAATCCGGAAGCGTCACACACTTGTCTTCGAAGTAGATGATGCCCTTGCCGTCACCGTCTTCGCCGGTTTTGGTCAAGAAGTCGATCAGCGCGTCTTCGTTGAAGAATGGGTCATCGGGGTCGATGCCTTCCATTTCGTCAACAAGGCCTTTCACCACAACTTTGCCGCCAAGGCTCGACTCGATGATGACATCTTCGCCGTTGTTGGCAATTTTCGCCGACAGTGTGTCTTCGAAGTCGGTGTGGAACACGATGCGGTCATTCTGATCATCGTCGAAGTCAAGGATCAGGTTGCGACCACCGATGTCGGTGTTGGTGTAGTCTTCTTCGTCATCACAGTCGCCGTCGCCATTGGCGTCAACATCGTGACCAAAGACAAAGTCGTCACCATCGGCACCGCCGCGCAGCTTGTCGTTGCCTTCATCGGCAATCAGACAGTCGCTGTGCTTGTTACCATTGAGGTAATCGTCGCCTTCACCACCAAGCAGAGTGTCACTGCCCAGGCCGCCCGACAAGTTGTCATTGCCGTCGTTGCCGTAGAGCATGTCATCGTCTTGACCGCCATACAGGTTGTCGTTGCCGGTGCCGCCGTCCAGGGTGTCGTCCCCTGTCCCGCCGTAAAGGTCATCTTTGCCAGTGCCGCCGTCCAGGCAGTCGTCACCGTGGCCGCCGTCAAGGGTGTCATCACCCGAGTCGCCTTCCATGATGTCGTTGCCCTTGCCGCCGTTCATGACGTCATCGCCGCTGTTGCCGTGCATCTGGTCGTCGCCGTCGTTACCGTTCACGGTATCGTCGCCTTTACCACCAGCAACAATGTCGTTGCCGTCATTGCCGTTCACGACGTCGTCGTCGTTGCCACCATCGATGATGTCATCGTCTTCGCCACCGTAGATGGTGTCGTTGCCGTTGCCACCCTGGATCTGGTCCGCTGCCAGTTCGTCCTGGGCAGGTTGACCATCAGCATTGTCACCAAAGATCAGATCGTCGCCGTCGCCGCCGTCGATGCAGTCTTCGTTGTCGTTGCCTTCGATGACGTCATTGCCGTCACCACCAAGGATCAGGTCGTCGTCGCCGCCGCCCTGGATGTTGTCGTGACCATCACCACCGTCGATGAAGTCTTCACCGCGCTGGCCAAGTATGGCGTCGTCGCCGCCGGCACCGTAAAGGGTGTCGTCGCCATCGAAGCCACGCAGGGTGTCATCACCGCTGCCGCCGTCGACAAGGTCATCGCCTTTGCCGCCGTTCATGTAGTCGGTGCCTTCGTTACCGAACATGACGTCGTCGTCGTTGTTACCGTACATGACGTCGTCGCCTTGACCGCCCGACATGGAGTCATTGCCGTCGCCACCACGCATGGTGTCGTCGCCTTCTTGACCTGCCATGCAGTCGTCGCCGTCGCCGCCGAACATGTTGTCGTCGCCGGAACCGCCGAGAACGGCATCATCGCCGCCATCGCCACGCAGATAGTCGTCGCCAGAGCCGCCGATGACCAGGTCGTCATCGTTACCGCCCATGATCTTGTCGTCGCCAGCACCACCCGCAAGCACGTCTTCGCCGTTTCCGCCGCTGATCTGGTCGTTGCCGCCGATCGCGTCGTATGGCTCATCGCCGAGAATGGCGTCATTGCCATTGTCGCCCCACAGGTAGTCACCACCGCCGTCACCACGAATGAAATCATCACCGTTGTTGCCGAAAATGGTGTTGGTGTTGCCGTTGCCGGCGATGTGGTCATTGCCACCAAGGCCCTGACCTTTATTGACACCGGCTAGATCTTTGAAATCCCCGTTGTCTGAGTTGGGCGTGCCACCGAGCCAAACCCCGTTGACCATTGCCCATGCTTCACTTCTAGATTTAATTGACATTTTAACCCCCAAAAGTTGATCTCCACTCGCACATCTGTACGCAGTGGCAAAAGTTGCGAAAACGGGCTGTCAATGACCGAACCATGGCCAAAACCCTGCACCAATACAGCCAAAGCAGGCGCCAAGCGGCTACCCTAACATTGGGGGGATTTTCGACTAAATTGTTATTTGGACAGAATTTTTACGCGTTTCGATTGCTCTAGGTTAAGCGTTTTTGGGTTGACAGTTAACAACGTCCCGTTGACGCCGCCACACGGCCACTCAACGCCCCCGAAAGCGAATCTGCAAGCCGTGCAGCCGTGCAAACGAACACAGGGCGGACCCAAAGGATCCGCCCTGAATGATACGTCTGAAACCCGGTTTTTGGCGTGCGGCGCCCTGGTGAAATTCGCGCCGTTTGACCGCGTCGCGCGATCAGTTTCCGTCGCGCAGCGCCCTTGAGAAATACGTGATGATCGGAGAGGTCAGATACTCGACCGGGG
>JBCBTE010000083.1:0-13740 GCA_039818805.1 Pseudomonadota bacterium | reverse complement strand
GAAGGCTCCGAAGTAGCGCAACTCTCGGATCGACAGCGAGGCATTGTAGTATCTGTCCTGACCAGGCTCGTGGTTGAGTGCGATAACCTCGGATCCATCCTGCAGTAGGTGGAAATTGACCGGATAGTGCCGCGCCATATCCAAATAGATAGTGGGCGGCTCCACGGTGGTGAACGCATCGGGCGGTACTTGGTGCAGCCAATAGCGACCTCGCAGCATCTGGGTGATTGGCGCGTCGCCATCAATTGTGCGATCCCTCAAGGCAGGATGCACCTGATTTTCGTCGTTGCCCGCAGCCACGGCCATTGTCCCGCCACCTTCCATGTAGACCGCAAAAGCCGCGTTGATGATGGCCATGCCCAGCCCGGGGGACGCAACCGCAATGGCGGCATTCGCACTCAGGGACGGCGCGGGCACGAAGGCCATGACCTCGTCAACATGTGCGACATCCAGCCAGGCAGTATCGATGTCGACGACGGGTTGGGCGGATTGTCCTTCCAGAAACGAGACCAAGTCGGGGTCGGCGGACCGAGCCTGGTTAGACAGGTTCGCCCCAAAGGCAATCTTTCCGAGCGGTGCATCCTTCAGCGGTGGCGACACTTCGAGGTTGCCACCAAAATTCATAGAGTCGTGCTTTCCGATCATGTTTGTGTCGAAATCGTCGATTTGCTGCTGGGTGAATATCAGTGGTCCGAACGCTTTGGTGGGAATCCGGATCTCGCGGGTCCGGGCACGCAAAATGACCGTTTTGTGCACCAGTGACATATGCTTTGAGAGCAAGGCGCGTTGTTGCTGAAGCAGGTCGCGCTGCCCCTCGGCAACCTCCTTATCGGCACGTCGGTCCAATACCCGGCGGGTCCGGTTCACGACTGACGGCAATTTGCTGCGGGCCTCGAAGTAATCCATGACGGACAGCATGCGAAAGTCTTTTTCGAGGCTACGATTGCGTACTGTCTTTGTGACATCCGACTTAAAGTAAAACCGTCTGGCCATCCCCCAAAGGTTCCACATCCGATCCATCAGGCGCGACAGCTCGAAACTGTCTCTGTAAAGGATCGTCTTGGTTCCGGTTTGAGAACCGGCCTTACCAAGCTTGCGTTCGTAGAAGTCCTTAAGCACGCCTAGGTTTGCGCTTGGGAAATGGCTGTGAACCATGGCCGACAAGTTCGCGCTGAGCGAATTCTCCGAAATGTTTGACCTGAGTCGCGGCAAATGCGCGATCACGTCCACATGGGTCCGTGGGGCCTCGCAATAGCCCACTTGGTATTGATCCTGAATCCACGCGTCGCCGTTGTTCACTTCCTTTGGAATTCTGACGAACGCAACACCGCGCAACGCGCGCACGATTCCCCCGACTTCTGTTACGCTGGGCAGGTTGCCGCGGTCGATCGGCTCATCCTCGGCAATGTCACATATATACAGCCGCGCTGGCGGGCTTAGGTTGTCGTGGATCAGCCACGGCGCGATGGTAGCGACGATCGAGTCAGTTTCAAGCTCGGCGCCATCGGCATCAAATGCGGCGGCGGTGACGGTGAAAGTTGGTGCCTGAGAGGCAATTCCGATCATCGGGCTGCCTCGTGTTGTGATCGTTTCCAGACGAAAGGTGTGATCCCCGGCACCCCGGATAGCCGCTTTGAATACATCGCCGTTGCGTCGGAGCGTCCGGCGCCTGGCGTCGGTCATCGCAACGAAAGGGGCCAAACCATCACTGATTTCAAAGTGCAGATGGCACGCGGTGGTGTCCGACACCCGCACGACGATGCGGGCTCCCTCGTCATCTGCACCACTTCGGGCTCCTTCGTGGTCCAACGAAACGGGTTTTCCCGGGCTTACGGCGCGCGGAAGCTTGCGCCGCCGGTCCGCGTCAATGTTCGGCAGTAGGATCAACCCAGGAAACAAGGTTCTCAGATCCTGCTCGTCGACGCGTCGCGAGATTCGGCCGTCCTGATCGAAATCGCCAAAGATCGAAAGCGGAGCCATCAGTCACTCCAGCGATCAGGGCTCCGGCACCGGAACGAATTCTCCGCTGTCCTCGTCCATTTCCCACTCCGGCAGGTTGTTGCCGGGTCGGATTCGGACAAGCGTCGTTGGCAGAGTAAGTTCCCAAGGGTCGCCGAAAGGTGTCTCGATATGGGAATTCTCATCAGCGCGGAGTTCCGCCAACTGGTCGAGGAAGCGCGCATAGGTGCCGTTTGTCACCTCTGGAGGTTCTTCACCTTGCCAGATCAGACCCGTGTCCAGCCAATGCATCAGCACCGCCTCGTATCCCGGCCGGACAGGCAGTTGGACATCGGCATACCCGCACTTGAGGAACTCGGCGTGCAGCGGATCGACATCCTGCAACAACAGTTTTTCCTTCCAGGTCTGACGGCGACCCCAGAAATACGGTAAGAACTCATATGTCATGTTTTCCCATTCGAAACAGTTCATGAAGAACCGCGCATAGCGGCCTTCGGGAATGGCTTCATCCGCGTCGATCCGGCCCTCCATGAACCCTAGGATGGCGTCAAACTCCTCAAAGTTCTGTCCGGTGATCATGGCCAAGGCGCTGCGGGTCAATTCGGTGCGCTCCAGAATCCGGTTTTCCATGGGATTGCGGCCCTGAATTTCAATTCCCGCCTGCGCCTCAAGTTCGGCTTTGCGTTCGCGATACTCGGCGTGCATGGCCTGATAGCGCGCAACGATCGCGTCGTAGGTCTTGAGCCGCCAGTCATTCATCGCCCGTTCGGTGCGCAGCAAGGTGACCTGGATGCCTAGCACGTACGACCTGATGTTTCGGGCACTGTAACCGATCATCAGAGATCCGGTCTCATTGGTAAGCGCGAGATGGTAATTGCCTTTGATGACGCTGGCCTGGTCCCACAGGAAGCTGGCAAAATTCTCGCCGATGAAAAGGGTCAGCCCACTCAGGATATCGTCCGGCAGCGGCCCCGCCCCATGCTTTGGCGATCCCCGCTGACAGATGACGTAGGCTTCAACCGCCTTGTATCCGTGCTCGATTCCCATTTCGAGGCTGCCATTCATTTCTTCGGGCGGCGGCTCGGACTGCGGTGCGGAGGATTCCGGATATCGAAAGACCTTCGAGACGATCTTTTTGCGTTCGGGCGGAGGCTCGACACCGTCGACCTGATACTTCTTGACGTACGTCATATAGTTGCTGGGCTGTAGGTGTTTCGGTGAGAAGCTGATCGGATCCGGTTCCACCAAATCCGCCAGTGGTCCCTTTTCTTTTTTCAACGTATTGGTCAGGAAGTATTGTGGCTCGGGCACTGTCACACCCATCCACAATCGCGCCCCATAGTCGAAAACCTGCGCATAGTAGACTTTCACCAGCCATTGGAACATGGCGGCGATATGCTCGGTTGTGGTGTTTTCGAACCCGTGTTCGTTGTGCTCTTCGAATTCTTCGATTGCCTTGAAGATTTCTTCGCGGCGCACCCGTTCCGTGATCCGTTGGGCCGTTCGCTCCAACACTTCGCGGGCATAACTTGATGCCGTCCGATTTATCGCTTCCAGTGAGCTGTCGGTTGCAAATTCGGTATCGACGGTCACTTCGACAGGTCCGTAGCTGGCCGATATCGAGGAGCCGATCTTGAATTGTTGGCTCTGCTTGAGCGTTTGCTGCGCCTCGCGCTGCAATTCCATCCGGTCGGTGGTTTGCAGATCGCGTTCTTCTTCCTGCGTGATCTCTTCTTCAAAGATCGTCGTTTCTTCGGTCCTGCGAAGGCGCCGGGTCTCGCGGGTCTTGGTTTCGCCAATTACCACGTTTTCGACATGCGCGATTTCTTCAGCCTCGTAGCGCAGGATATGTTGCTTTGTCTTGCGCAACATGCCGACATGGGTCGGGCGGATCTGCCCCACGGTTGTCGGCACGCCCAAGGGCTCTGGGTTGGCGAAGGCGGCTTCGATCTCGAAAGGCGATACGTTAACGGGGATCGTGCTGCCGCCAATGGTCAGAAACCGCGCCGCATCGGGATCCATGGTCAGGGCCTCAATCTGTTGCTCCACAACCGTCGATCGTCGTTCCAACTGGTCAATCATCTCACCAAGGCCAACCGGCGTGGCGGTAACGCCGACAGTGGTCAGTGTCCGCTGCGTCTGGTCTGTGAGCGAGGAAATACTGCTTTGACGAACGAACACAAAGCTGTCGCGTTCAAAGTTTTGGGGCGGGGCTGCCGAAACGATCTCGACATCGCTGCGCGGTACAAAAACCGGGGCCCTGTGATTATCGTCGTGCAATCTGCCCGTTTCCATGTCCGGCACAGGCCCTGATGTCTCGAGGTCTGCCGCACCCAGCGTAAGCACCTCTTCGGCGGCATTCTCAAGTTCAATCAATTCTTCCTTGAGCGCGGCGATCTCGCGCTCTTTCTCATCGTCCGGCGGAACCAAGCGTTCGCGTCGGCTGCCCGGTAACGGAAAAATCTCACTGGGCAACTCTAACGTGGCGGACACAAGCGACCGGGGCGAAACACGCTCAAGTGCGTTGTCACGCGAAGCGATGTGATCCAACAGCGATATGGCTCTTTGCAGATCAACGTAGCGGGTCAGACTGCCCTGACCTTGGATGGGAAGGATCTTGAGGGCGAGCAAGCGATCTGAAACCTGATCCCGGAATGCGCTGAAATCGCTGCTTTCAACCAGAGCGTCCGCCGATTGCCCGAACGCCGCTTCTACCATCTCGTCATAGCCGGCCAACGAGGCCGAGTCGCGATCGCGCAGATCGATCAGCAGCGAAGTCAGTTGCGCCGCGAAATCCAACTCATCGGGGTCGTCTGGAAAGTCGTCATCGTCGATGGCGTCGCGGACGATATCTCGAATGGCGTGCGCATCTTGGTCTTGCGCTATGGCGTCCACGATGCGCCGTGTGAACGGCGTGATGCGTAGTCCGAGTGACAAGTTCACGGTCCGTCGCCGTGGTGGAACTAACTGAACAAACCTAAAGCTCTCTTGATAAGGCATTGCTAACACCTTTTTTCTGAAGATTTTTTTGAAATTAATGTCGCAATGGTGCCACTAGCTTGCGATTCGACCAATACGCACCCTGGGAAACAGGGTCCTATCGGCGAGACTTCGCAGCCATTGAAACTGCTGTTCCGGGCCGGAATTGGCCTGCAGGCAGCAGAGTCGACAATCTTGATATCTCTCAATTTGAGGAGCCCGAACCCGAACTATACGGGCCCATTTCCTATTGGATGACTGTGTGCAATGCAGGGTGCAGTTATCCGTCTATCGGCGCATTGTAGGGTGGATCTTGGAACACTGTCCGGATCGAAGCGCTGCACATCAACGCGCCCACGACATCCAAATCCAGTGCATCACCACAAAACACTGAAGTTGACCAAGCCGTCAGATGTGCCCCGGACGCAGCTGCTTGGGGGGAGCCTCCAAAAAAGACAACGCTTGTGTCGAAGGATTAACGGCATTTTCACGGTGTCGCCTTCGGGGCGTGGAAAATCCGCATGCGCTCCTAACGCCGGTCTGACGGCCCAATTGTAGAGTAAGTCGAACAGGCCAAGCGCTTGTTGTGAAGTTTCAGGCGGAGCGATCAAATGCCTTATTCGATTTATTCCACGTTTACATTGGCAGGTGCCTATGCACGGGCCGTGAAGGCAGCCCGGGACAGCGACGCACACAATCAGAAGCATGACCCGGAAAAACCTGACCCGGCAAACCCGGAAGACACACCATCAGTTCGGGCGCGTTTCGTGGAATTGCTTCATTTGCGACGCCGGTCTGTCCAAGCAAAACAATCGCGGATGCGGTGACCGATGTTCAACCGCCCAAAAGCTGCCCCGTGGCTTGATCAAATACGTGCAGGTTAGCTTGTGCAAATGACACGGTCACCGTGTCGCCCGTGGCGGGCGTATGCGTACCGGACATGCGGATTGCAACCTCGGTGTCGGTGTCCGACAGGGTGGCATGCAGGATTGTGTCCGCGCCAAGCTGTTCAACGAATCCAACACGCACATCAAGCGTCAGATCGCCCGTACCGTTGAGGTGCAGATGTTCGGGACGGACACCGATTGAAAGTTGGGTGCCCGGGGGTTTGGCGATAGCCGCAGGTAGGGTGATTACGTTTTTGTCCGGAAGCTCGGCAGACGCTTGATCTTGCGTCAACGTTCCGATCACAAAATTCATGGCGGGCGTGCCGATGAAATCTGCGACAAACCGCGTGGCCGGACGCTGGTAGAGATCCATCGGGGTGCCGATCTGTTCCACGTGGCCTTGCGACATGATGATGATGCGATCGGCCAGGCTCATCGCTTCGACCTGGTCATGGGTGACATAAACGAAAGTGGCCCCAAGCCGCTGATGCAGGGATTTCAGTTCACCACGCAGTTGCGTACGCAGTTTGGCATCCAGGTTCGAGAGCGGTTCATCGAACAGAAACACCGCCGGATCACGCACGATGGCGCGCCCCATGGCGACCCTTTGGCGCTGACCACCCGAAAGCTGACGCGGTTTGCGGTCAAGGTAGTCCTCAAGCCGCAGGGTGCGGGAGGCCTCGGCGATGCGGGTGTCAATTTCAGCGCGCGGCAGACCTTCGTTCTTCAGCCCGTATTCCATGTTCTTGCGCACGGTCATATGTGGGTAGAGCGCGTAGTTCTGGAAAACCATGGCGATGTCGCGCACGCCGGGTTCCAGATCGTTCACGCGGCGGTCGCCGATGGTCAGATCACCGGTGGTGATGGTTTCCAGCCCCGCGATCATGCGCAGGATGGTGGACTTGCCACATCCCGATGGGCCGACAAGCACGATGAATTCGCCGTCCTCGATCTCAATCGAGACGTCCGAGACGGCGGTGACGTTGCCGGGGTAGGTTTTGCCAAGGGCGGAAAGTTTCAATTTTGCCATAAGTTATTTCTCACTGTCCACGAGCCCTTTGACAAAGAGCTTTTGCATGGCGACCACGACGATGACCGGCGGGATCATCGCCAGAACGGCGGTGCCCATTATGTAATGCCAGACGGGCAGGGCCTCACCCGAGTTGACCATGCGCTGAATGCCCATGACGACGGTGTAGAGATCCTCTTCGGTCGTCACCAGGAGGGGCCACAGATACTGGTTCCAGCCATAGATAAAGAGGATGATGAAGAGCGCTGCGATGTTCGTACGGCTCATCGGCAGCAGGATATCGAAGAAAAAGCGAATGGGACCGGCGCGGTCGATGCGCGCGGCCTCTACCAGCTCATCGGGCACTGTCAAAAAGAACTGCCGGAAAAGAAAGGTGGCGGTTGCCGATGCAATAAGCGGGATCGTCAGACCCGCATAAGAGTTCAGCATGCCCAGCTTGGTGACCACATCGAACGTCGGCAGAATACGAACCTCGACCGGCAGCATCAGCGTGACGAAGATCATCCAGAAAAACCCCATGCGGAAGGGGAAGCGAAAATAGACGATGGCGTAGGCCGAGATCAGCGAAATGGCGATTTTGCCGATGGTGATCACCATGGCCATGATGAATGAATTGAACATCATTCGGCCGATCGGCACGCCGCCTGCTTCAGGCAATCCCGCCGAGATCAGCTGTGTGTAATTGGTCCAAGCCCGATCGCCGAACCACAAAGGGATGGGCGCGCGCGCCAGTGCTTCGGGACCATGGGTCGAGGCAACAAGGGCCATCCAGACCGGAAAGCACAGGAAGGTGACGCCAAGGATCAGCACAGCATGGGTCAGGAAGGTCAGGATGGGGCGGTTTTCGACCATCAGTAATTCACCTTCCGTTCGACATAGCGGAACTGGATGAAGGTCATGCCGATCACAAGCGCCATAAGGATCACCGATTGCGCTGCGGACCCGCCATAGTCCTGCCCGATGAAGCCTGTGTTGTAGACGCGGAAGACGAGGATAGAGGTGGCGTCGGCCGGTCCGCCCTCGGTTGTTGCGTGAATAAGCGCGAAAGTGTCAAAAAAAGCGTAGACGAGGTTGACCACCAGCAGGAAAAAGGTCGTGGGGGTCAGAAGCGGGAAGGTGATGGACCAGAAGCGGCGCATGGGGCCGGCGCGGTCAATCGCGGCGGCCTCGATAAGTGATTTGGGGATGGATTGAAGCCCCGCGAGGAAAAACAGGAAGTTGTAAGAGACTTGTTTCCATGCCGCGGCGACGATGACCAAGAATAGGGCCTGATCGCCGTTCACATAATGGTTCCAGTCCACACCGGTCGCCTTGAGCCAGTAGGCGACGATGCCAAGCGAGGGATTCATCAGAAAGTACCAGATGACACCGGCCAAAGCCGGGGCCACGGCATACGGCCATATCAGCAGCGTACGATAGGCGGTCGCCGCGCGGATCACCCGGTTGGCGGCCACCGCAAGTCCCAGCGAGATGACCATTGCCAGAAACGCCACGGAGAAACCAAAAATCAGGGTGGTGCGAAAGGATTTCAGGTAGCCGGGATCGCTGAAAAGTTCGTTGTAGTTGCGCAGCCCGGCCCATTCACGAGAAAAGCCAAACGCGTCCTCAAGAAAGAACGAACTTTCCAGCGCCTGGTATGACGGCCAGAAAAAGAAGATCAGCGTTACAGCGATCTGCGGCGCGACCAGAAGGTAGGGCAGCAGCCGAGAGCGGAAGACGACGCGTTTTTGCATTGGGAGCTTTGATCTCGGGAGCGGGGCGATCCTGGCAGGACCACCCCGTCACATTGAGCGAGTTAAGAGTTCGAGTCTTCGAACTTACGAAGCAGGGCGTTGCCGCGCTCCACAGCGGCATCCAGTGCTTCCTGTGCCGTTTTGTCCCCCGACCAGACGGCCTCCAACTCTTCGTTAATCACGTCACGCACTTGCACGAAGTTGCCGAAACGCAGACCTTTCGAGGCCGGGGTAGGCTGGTTCAGGCTAAGTTGTTTGATGGCCACGTCGGTCATTGGGTCGGTGTCGTAGAAGCCTTGCTCTTTCGACAACTCCCAGGCGGCCGTTGTGATCGGCACGTATCCGGTGTTCTGATGCCAGTCGGCCTGCTGCTCGGCGCCGGATATGTAATCGAAGAACTGCGCCACGCACGTGTATTCGGGCTGTTCGTGGCCGCGCAGAACCCAAAGCGTGGCGCCCCCGATAATCGAGTTTTGCGGCGCGTCTGCGACGGCGGTATCCAGCGGCAGCATGGTCTGGCCGAATTCAAATTCGGTAATGTCTTTCTTGAACCCCCCGTAATAGGCCGACGAATTGATCCAAAGCGCGGTTTCGCCATTCACGAATTGCGCGCGGCTGTCACCGCGGCGCCCGCCATACCCAAACAGACCCTCCTTGCCCATATCCGCAATACGCTGGATATGGTTCACGACAGCCTCGTTGTTGAAGGTAAACTCGGTGCCAAGACCGGCAAAGCCGTTCTCTTCGGTACCAAGCGGAATATTGTGCCAGGCTGAGAAGTTCTCGATATTCGACCAGGATTGCCAGCCAAACGAAAACGGTTTCTCGACGCCCGCCTCTTTCAGTTTGCGTGCGGCGTCTTCTACATCGTCCCACGTCGTGGGAACTTCTGCACCAGCGGCTTCAAGCGCGGTTTTGTTGTACCAAAGCACTGGCGTCGAGCTGTTGAAGGGCAGCGAAAGCAGGTTGCCCGCTGTGTCGGTGTAATAGGAAATCACCGCAGGCAGGTAAGCCGACGGATCGAATTCGATACCTGCATCGGCCATCAACTGGTAGACGGGATAGATCGCACCGTTGTCTTCGGCGGCCATCATCGTGGCGGTGCCGACTTCGAAGACCTGCACCACATGTGGCTGTTCGCCAGCACGGAAGGCGGCAATGGCGGCGGTCATGTTTTCGGTATAATTCCCTTTGTAGACGGCGTTGACCTGGCAGGTGTCGGATGCTGCGTTGAAATCTGCAGACATCTGATCGACGCGTTCACCCAGGGCTCCGCCCATCGCGTGCCAGAACTGAAACTCGGTCTTGTCGGCGGCAAGGCCCGCCTGTGCGATCACGCAAAAGGCCGCCGAGGCCGCAAGAACAGACTTGGTTGTCATGGTATTCTCCCGTCTTTTTTGATTTGCGAACAAACTAGGTTGCGAACCTTGGCAATTTGTCCAAGGTATCGCTTCACCACTAAAATTGTTTTGTGACACGCAGATGATACCGCAAACAGACAGCAAAACAACTCCCGCGAGTGCGCGCCCAAAAGCTGCCTGACTGTAGCCATGTTTTGGCCTCAATTCGGCCTTAGCCTGACCATGAATCGCGGATCGTTTCTTAACAGAAGCGGTGTGTGACCACGTGGGGACGTGGGTGTTAGTGTGTTCTAGACGAGTGCTGCCATGACTGAAACAACGTTGCGTCGTCCGACGCTGCAAAACGACCTTTACATCCGAAGCGAGGAGCTTGCGGGTGTTCCTGCAGTTGACGCGACCTCGCCTGAAGAGGCCGAAGCATTGGTGCATCAATTGATAATCGAAGAAAAACGCCGGGTGAAACCGGGGCACTTGCCGGAACTCGTTCCGCAAGACAGCTTGTCTGTCTACGAAACGGATGCGCAGCCACAACGCGAGAGCGCGCGAGAGTCCGTCGCGCAGATTCTGAAGGCCGAACGCGAAGCCGCAATCGAAGAACCGGTCCGCAAACGCAGTTGGCTCTCGGCGCTGCGTGTCGGTCTGCCAACCTTGCGGCGTCCAAAGTGGCGCGGGCCAAACCTGCGTCTGCCTGTGCCGTTCCGCAAGCGTGGATCCGCAAATTCCGGCGCTGCGCCCGGTCGCAGGTTGCCGATTCCGGGCTGGCTGAGAAACTATCGCCCGACACGCAAGCACATTGCCTTGGCCGTGTTGGCGGGTTTGATGGTGTATCGTCCGCTGCTTGTGCCGTTGGTCATCCTTTTGGTATTCTGGCTGGTGTTGATCGCATACCTGACAATCGGACCGGACCGTTGGGGTGAAATCCTGACGAATGCTTGGCTAAGACTGTCTGCGTCCCGTCCCGAACTCGCCGAGCGTATTCGCAAACGCGCAGACGTTTTCGCCGTCAAATTCGACAAGTTTTTGGACCGGTTACCCGAGTCGTGGGCAGACCGTTTGGCGCTGCCGGATTTCTCGGTCAAGCTGGACGGAGAAGATGATCGGCCCGATCCGTTCGACCGCTTGGCAGCCGAGGCCCGCGAAGTGTAATCCAAGCATGTTGTGCTGATCGGACACATCGCGCAAACGCGAACCGCAGCAATCCGTCTCGGCCCTTGAATTTGGGGCGCGCGCGGCGTATGTCGCCCACACAGGTTTAAAACTCGGGAAAGTCGCGCAGACATGGCCAGCACCAATCCGCTTCAGTTCATCCAGCAGGTTCGCGCCGAAGTGGCCAAGGTTGTTTGGCCAACACGCCGTGAAGTTCTTTTGACCACGGTTATGGTGTTCATCATGGCGGCCCTGACGGCGGTGTTTTTTGCGCTGGTGGATTTGTTGATCCGCAGCGGGCTTGAAGGGCTCTTGGGCCTCTTCGGGTAAGCGCGAGAAAATCTGCGCCCGATGCCTTGAAATGAAGGGCAAAGGGCGGTAACTCACGCGACACTCCGATACGGCGCGCGGCGATTCGAGCCCGCGCGCTGATTTGTTTTATCGGGGTGTTTCGGGCCAAATGCCTGACGGTACAGGAATTTCCGACCTCGGTCGGACAACGAGGAAAGACGATCAAGCATGGCGAAACGGTGGTATTCGGTCAGCGTTCTTTCAAATTTCGAAAAGAAGATCGCCGAGCAGATCAGGACATCCGTGGCCGAACAGGGCCTCGAAGACGAGATCGACGAAGTGCTGGTGCCTACCGAAGAGGTGATCGAGGTACGCCGCGGCAAGAAGGTGACCGCCGAGCGCCGCTTCATGCCCGGCTACGTACTGGTGCACATGGAGATGTCCGACCAGGGCTATCACCTGATCAATTCGATCAATCGCGTGACCGGTTTTCTGGGGCCGCAGGGGCGTCCGATGCCGATGCGAGACGCCGAGGTAAACACAATCCTGAACCGCGTGCAGGAAGGCGAAGATGCGCCGCGTACGCTCATCAGCTTCGAGGTTGGTGAGAAGGTCAAGGTCAATGACGGCCCGTTCGAGGATTTCGACGGCATGGTCGAGGAAGTGGATGACGACAACCAGCGCCTGAAGGTGACGGTATCGATCTTCGGCCGCGAAACCCCGGTCGAACTGGAATTCACGCAGGTGACCAAGCAGTTGTGACCCGCGGTGCGATGGCGTGTTTTTCGTCACGAGCAACAAATTAGAGCTTTTTCAAAGGCCCTGGAATCCAGCCTGACACCGCAACGCGGTGCAGTCCGGCTTGGTGGTTCCGGTTAAAGATAAAGCACCTCGGCTCGATTGCACCGGGCCGGTCCGACAAGGTATCGCGGCGCACCTGGGCAAAAAGAACATGACAAGCGCGACGTTTCTGTCTCTATTTAATGAAAATTAAAGAAAAATCCGGGGCGATGCCGGGTGGTCGTCAGATTTGCTGATGTAGCCCCCCTGACGGTCCCAATGGTTTCGGAGGACAGAATAATGACAAATAAGATTTCAAATGCGGCCTACGAGGCAAAACTTGCCGAGCTTCAGGTCGAACTCGTCAAGTTGCAGGAGTGGGTGAAGGAATCCGGTCACCGCGTTGTCATCGTTTTCGAGGGACGCGATGCGGCCGGTAAAGGTGGGACGATCAAACGTATCACCGAGGCAATGAATCCAAGGATTTGCCAGGTTGTTGCCCTTCCGGCCCCGACAGAGCGGGAACAGTCACAATGGTACTTTCAGAGGTTCGTTGCGCATTTGCCTGCTGCGGGGGAAATCATCATTTTTGATCGCTCTTGGTATAACCGCGCCGGGGTCGAGCGCGTTATGGGATTTTGCAGCGAGAAAGAGTACCGCGAGTTCATGAGAAGCTGCCCGGAGTTCGAAAGAATGCTGGTGCGGGCGGGCATCCAACTCATCAAGTACTGGTTTTCGGTGAGTGATGAGGAACAGGAACGCCGGTTCCAGAAACGGCGCACCCATCCGACCAAGCAATGGAAGCTTAGCCCGATGGACCTGGAAAGCCGCAACAGGTGGGTGGATTATTCCAAGGCCAAGGACGACATGTTTTCGCACACCGATATCAAGCAATCGCCATGGTATGTCGTGGAATCCGACGTCAAAAAGCATGCCCGGCTGAATTGTATCAACCATCTTCTGTCGATGATCCCTTACGAAGAGATCAAGCGCCCTGAAATCGTGCTGGATGAACGCCCACCGCAACGCGGCTATGTCAGGCCGCCGATGTCGGATCAGACCTTTGTGCCGGAAGTTCACCTTGACCTCTCGTAGCACTGCGCGCGCTTGGATCGCGACCGCAAAACCGATCGGTGGGATTGGTCTGTGACACCGCTTGCCAAGCCGGTCACTTCATAGTATTGCGCGACCCGTCGCTTAAGGCGGCATTTCTGTGGGAGGTCAATGCATCGCGATGTACGGGCCGAACCACGCAACATAAACGCTGACGGGCGCGCCCCGAGGCTGTTGAAAGGAGAAGGCCAATGGCCAAGAAACTTGCCGGCACGATGAAGCTTCAAGTGCCCGCCGGACAAGCAAACCCAAGCCCGCCGGTTGGACCGGCGCTGGGTCAGCGCGGTATCAACATCATGGAATTCTGCAAGGCGTTCAACGCCAAGACACAGGACATGGAGCCCGGCGCGCCGTGCCCGACCGTGATCACCTATTATCAGGACAAGTCCTTTGAAATGGACATCAAGACGCCGCCTGCGTCTTACTACCTGAGAAAAGCGGCGAAGCTGAAATCGGGTGCC
>JBCBTE010000082.1:0-13848 GCA_039818805.1 Pseudomonadota bacterium | reverse complement strand
CGGCCATGGACATCCACGCATCGGTGTAGCGCCAGCCAAGGGATGGGTCTTTCTTGCCGTAGTCCATGTTGCCAAAGACTTCGCCCTCGACACCCAGATGCGACAGGTCGCGCCCGGTGAAGAATTCGGCGATGTCTTCATACGCCGTCCAGTTGACCGGCACGCCAAGGTCATAGCCGTAGGCATCCTTGAAGTCGGTCTTGTTCTTTTCGTCGTTGAACCAATCGTAGCGGAACCAGTAGAGGTTCGCGAATTGCTGGTCGGGCAGCTGGTAAAGCTTGCCATCGGGGCCGGTGGTGAAGCTGGTGCCGATGAAATCGTCCACATCCAGCGTGGGCAGGGTCACATCCGCCCCCTCGCCCGCCATCCAGTCGGTCAGGTTGCGCACCTGCTGATAGCGCCAGTGCGTGCCGATGAGGTCGGAATCGTTGACGTAGGCGTCGTAGATGTTTTCGCCCGACTGCATCTGGGTTTGCAGCTTTTCAACCACGTCGCCTTCGCCGATGAGGTCATGAGTGACCTGAATGCCGGTGATGGCGGTGAAAGCGGGCGCAAGGACCTGGCTTTCATATTCATGCGTGGTGATGGTTTCCGAGACGACCTTGATCTGCATGCCCTGGAACGGGGCTGCGGCGTCGACGAAGAACTGCATCTCGGCCTCTTGTGCCGCGCGATCCAGCACCGAAAGACCGGCGATTTCGTTGTCAAGAAACTCCATCGCTTCTTCCATGCCGGCCCATGCGGTGCTGCCCATCAGGGCCAGACCCGCCGCCAGCGCGGTGGTTGATTTCAATCTAAAGTTCATGTGGTTCCTCCCATTGGTCTTTTGAACTTATTGTGGCGGCCCGCAGGACGGAACGCCGGTGATTTGAGGCGGTCAGACCCAGCGGAAAACCGCAAAGGCGTAGACCGCGCAGACGAGTAATGCGTAGGGCTGGCTGACGCCGATAAGGCCCAGCCAGGCAAGGTTGATGAAGGCGCTGCCCAGCAGTGTGATGAACAGCCGGTCGCCGCGGGTTGTTTCAATGCCAAGGACACCGACGCGGGGCGTTTCGGGATAGCGGATCGCGAGGATCGTGAAGGTGATCAAGAGCAGTGCTATGACGCCGAAAAAGGCGGCCGTCGGCCATGTCCATGCCATCCAATCCATTATGAAAGCTCCTGTTGTTGAGCTGCAAGGTGCTGCGCCACTAGGGTTTCAATCTTTTCGTGCCAATCGCTGATAAGCGGATCTGTTTCCATTCCTTCCACTTCTAAAATCCGCGTTGCGAAGGTTGCCGGGTCAACGTTTTCGAATTTGGACAAGTCGCTGTGCCGCGCGTCACAAAAACCCCATTCCGTGCAAAGCGAATTGGTTAGCGTTTCGGCGTCTTTTGCAGTGGTCTTTAACATGACGATGCCCCCCGTTTTCGGAAAAACGAGATCATTTCGACCTGTGCCGGCCTGCTGTATTGGTACGTGCGCGGTGCGATACGGGTGGTCGTCATGGGTAAAACTCGCACCAGGCGTTGTAGATCCAGCCGCGGAATTTGGCCTCTTTGCCGTTCAGAGCGCCGTTTTCGACATACAGCCATTTGCCCTTGCCGCCGTAGATATAGGCCGCGTCGCCGTTATGCAGGCTGCCGATCTGCTGGTAATTCGTGCCGGGACCCGCACGCAGGGCCAGGAACCCGTCGCCATTGGGGTCAAGCCCCTTGACCAGACAGCCGGAGTCGGTCGGACCGCGATCTGCTGGTGTTACGATGTTCTGAGCCAGTGCAGACGTGCTGAAGGCAGCCAGAAACATCAGCGAAATCAATGCTTTTTTCATCAAACCCTCCCCAGGGCAAACCCTTTGGCTATGTAGTTGCGGACAAAATAAATGACGAGCGCACCGGGCACGATGGTCAGTACCCCGGCGGCGGCCAGCACGCCCCAGTCGATGCCTGCGGCCCCTTGGGTGCGGGTCATGATGGCGGCTATGGGTTTGGCGTCGACGGTGGTGAGCGTGCGCGAGAGCAGCAGTTCGACCCAAGAGAACATGAAGCAGAAGAAGGCGGCGACGCCGATGCCAGACGCGATCAGCGGCATGAAGATCTTCACGAAAAAGCGCGGGAAGGAGTAGCCGTCGATATAGGCCGTCTCATCTATTTCCTTGGGCACGCCGCGCATGAAGCCCTCTAAGATCCAGACCGCCAGCGGCACGTTGAAGAGGCAATGCGCGAGGGCCACGGCGATGTGGGTGTCGAAAAGGCCGACGGAGCTGTAGAGCTGAAAGAACGGCAGGGCGAAGACGGCGGGCGGGGCCATGCGGTTGGTCAGCAGCCAGAAGAACAGGTGTTTGTCGCCCATGAAGCTGTAGCGCGAAAACGCGTAGGCGGCGGGCAGGGCCACGGCCAGTGAGATGACCGTGTTCATCACCACGTAAGTGAGCGAGTTGATGTAGCCTGTGTACCACGCCGGGTCGGTCAGGATGACCCGGTAATTGTCCAGCGTGGGATTGTTGGGCCACAGGGTGAAGGTGTTCAGGATTTCCGTGTTTGTCTTCAGGCTCATGTTCAACAGCCAGTAGATCGGCAGCAGCAAGAAGATGAGATAAAGCGCCATGACCACGGCGCGGGAATTCACCGCCGGCAAGGCGACGGTCCGGGTGCCGGGGGCGGATATGTCGGCCATGTACTTAGCCCTCCCGCTTGTCGAGATTGGTCATCACGGTGTAGAACACCCATGAGATCAGAAGGATCACCAGGAAATACATGATCGAGAAGGCCGCCGCCGGGCCAAGATCAAACTGACCGAGGGCCATTTTTACCAGATCAATCGACAGGAAGGTCGTGGTGCTGCCGGGGCCGCCCCCGGTGACGACGAAGGGTTCGGTGTAGATCATGAAGCTGTCCATGAAACGCAGAAGCACGGCGATCATCAAAACGCCCGCCATCTTGGGAAGTTCAATGTAGCGGAACACCTTCCAGCGCGACGCCTGATCGATCTTGGCCGCCTGGTAATAGGCGTCAGGGATGGATTGCAGACCGGCATAGGCCAGCAGGGCCACAAGCGACGTCCAGTGCCAGACATCCATGACGATGACCGTGACCCAAGCATCGAACGGGTCTTGGGTGTAATTGTAATTGATGCCAAGTGCCGCCAGAGTGTGGCCCAGAAGGCCGATATCGACGCGGCCAAAGATCTGCCAGATGGTGCCGACCACGTTCCACGGGATCAGCAGGGGCAGGGACATGAGCACAAGACAGACCGTGACCCAGATACCGCGCTTGGGCATGTTGAGCGCCACGAAAATGCCAAGCGGAATTTCAATCGCCAGAATAATGGTCGAGAACATCAGTTGCCGCCCGAGCGCATCCCACATCCGGTCAGACGCGAGCAACTCTTCGAACCATTCCAGCCCGGCCCAGAAGAACTGGTTATTGCCGAACGTGTCCTGCACCGAATAGTTGACCACCGTCATCAGCGGGATGACGGCAGAGAAGGCCACCAGCACAAGCACTGGCAAGACGAGGAACCAGGCCTTTTGGTTTGGGGTCTTGTCCATCAGGCGGCCTTTCCTTGGGGGGTCACACGCCAATCGTTTGCATAGACGTTGACGCGGGCCGGGTCGAAGGTGACGCGGGTGGCGTCGGCGCGGATCTCTTCGGCTTCATCGGCGATGATGTTGATGGCGGTGCCAAAACAATCCGCCCGAATGATCTTGTGACGTCCCACATCCTCGATGCGGCGGATGTTGACGGGTAGGCCTTCGGTATCGCTGAGGCGTGCAAACTCGGGCCGGACACCGATTTCCACACGGCCCTCCAGCGGCGCGTATGTCTGCGACAGCGGTAACTCGGCGCCATTGATATAGGCTTGATCCCCCTCGACTTTTGCCGGGATCACGTTCATGCCGGGGGATCCGATGAAGTAGCCGACGAAGGTGTGTTCGGGGGTCTCGAACAGTTCCTCGGGCGTGCCGATCTGAACCACGCGACCGTCATGCATTACCACCACCTTGTCAGCGAAGGTCAGTGCCTCGGTCTGGTCATGGGTGACGTAGATCATGGTGTGCCCGAACTGTTGGTGCAGTTGCTTGAGCTGCGTGCGCAGTTCCCACTTCATGTGCGGGTCGATCACGGTCAGCGGTTCGTCGAACAAAAGCGCATTCACGTCCTCGCGCACCATGCCGCGGCCCAGCGAAATCTTCTGCTTGGCATCCGCCGTCAGGCCGCGCGCCTTGCGGTCCAGCGTGTCCTCAAGGCCGATCATCTGGGCGATGCCCTGCACGCGTTGGGCAACATAGGCCGCGTCTGCACCTCGGTTCTTCAATGGGAAAGCAAGGTTTTCGCGCACGGTCATGGTGTCGTAGACCACCGGAAACTGAAACACCTGCGCGATGTTGCGTTCGGTTGTGGGGGCGTGCGTGACGTCCTGATCGTTAAACAGGATGCGGCCCCGGCTGGGCTGCAAGAGCCCCGAGATGATGTTCAAAAGCGTGGTCTTACCGCAGCCAGAGGCGCCTAGAAGCGCGTAAGCCTCGCCATCCGCCCAGTCATGGTTGAGCTCTTTCAAGGCATAATCGGCCTCCGAGCCCGGATTGGGCAGGTAGGAATGAGCGAGATTGTCGAGCGTGATTTTTGCCATATCGTCAGACCTTTATGCCGCCAAGGCGTAGGCGGCGGGAGAGACAAGCGCGCCGTCTTCGTTGAAAATGTAGACATGGCGCGGGTCGAGATAGACGGGCAGGTCGCGGCCCGCTTCAAGGTCTTGCACGCCGTGGATCACACCGACCCAGCGATTGTCCTGATGGTCGAGATGGATAAAGGTCTCCGAGCCGGTGATTTCCGTGACGTTAAGCTGCGCGGTAAAGGTCATCGCCTCGGGTGTGTGCTGGGCAATCTCCAGATGGTTGGGGCGGAAGCCTGCCATGAAGCGGCCATCGGGCAGATCTGCGAGCTTGCCTGACGCGGAAATGGACTGACCCTCGCCGAACATCAGCTTGCCCCCCGTTTTGGAGATCTGAAGGAAGTTCATCGGCGGGTCGGAAAAGACGCGCGCGGTGGTTGCATCCGCCGGTTGGCGATAGACCTGCGGCGTGGGACCGAACTGTGTGATGCGTCCTTCCCACAAGGCGGCCGTGTTGCCGCCCAGAAGCAGGGCTTCTTCCGGCTCGGTCGTGGCATAGACAAAGATCGCGCCCGACTCTTCGAAAATGCGGGGGATTTCTACGCGCAGTTCTTCGCGCAGCTTGTAGTCAAGGTTGGCCAGTGGTTCGTCCAGCAGGACCAGACCGGCGCCCTTGACCAAGGCACGTGCCAGCGCGCAGCGCTGTTGTTGCCCGCCTGACAATTCAAGCGGTTTACGATCCAGCATCGGTGTCAGTTGCAGCATGTCGGCGGTGTCGCGCACCGCCTTTTCAATCTCGTCCCGCGACTTTCCCAACAAGCGCAAGGGACTGGCAATATTGTCAAAAACGCTCATCGACGGGTAATTGATGAACTGCTGATAAACCATGGCAACACCGCGATCCTGCACACGTTGGCCGGTCACATCCGTGCCGTCCCACAGCACGCGGCCCGTTGCGGGCTTGTCCAAGCCCGCCATCAGACGCATGAGAGAGGTCTTGCCCGACAAGGTCGGCCCCAACAGCACGTTCATCGTGCCTTTTTCCAGTGTCAGGTCGGTGGGATGGATATGGGTCAGGCCCCCCACCTGTTTCGACACGTTCTCCAGCACCAGCGTCATTCGTCGTCCCTTTGTTATTCCGCCGCCGCGACGGTTTCGTCGCTGACGGGGTTGGCCTGCATCCAGGCGGAAAGCGTCTCGATCTGGGCGGCGGTCATCCGCAGCCCCAATTTGGTGCGCCGCCAGACCACATCTTCGGCGGTTTTGGCAAATTCATGCGTCATCAGCCATTCGACCTCACGCTCGGTCAGCGTGGCGCCAAAATCTTCGCCAAGATCGCCGGGTTGGGTCGCTTCGTCCAGCATAACACGCGCTTCGGTTCCGTACCCCCGAATAAGACGACGTGCCCAAAATTCTGACAGGAATGGAAAATCCTTTCGCAGCGCATCCAACAGGACAGGCAATTGTGTGATGTCGAAATCCCCTCCGGCCAGCGGTGCGCCTGCGGTCCAGCTGTTTTTCAGCGACGGGAAATGCGGCGCGAGCTTTTCGACGGCGGCTTCGGCCAGACGGCGGTAGGTTGTGATCTTGCCGCCAAAAATGTTCAGCAAAGGGGCACCATCCGTGTCCAGCTTCAGGACGTAGTCCCGGGTCGCGGCGGTGGCGGATTTCGCACCATCGTCATACAGCGGCCGGACGCCTGAATATGTCCAGACGACATCATCCGGGGTCACGGGTTTTTTGAAGTATTGCGAGGCGAAGTCACAAAGATAGGCTTGTTCTTCGGGTGTGCAGACCGGCGGTTGCCCTGGGTCGTCGTGATCGGCGTCGGTTGTGCCGATCAGGGTAAAGTCGGTTTCGTAGGGAATTGCAAAGATGATGCGCCCGTCCGTGCCCTGAAAGAAATAGCACTTGTCATGGTCGAAAAGCTTGGTGGTCACGATGTGACTGCCGCGAACAAGGCGCACGCCTTCGCTGCTTTCGATATGGGTCACGTCGTGGATGATATTGCCCACCCAGGGCCCGCCCGCATTGACCAGCGCACGGGCGCGGCATGTTCCGGTTTGACCGGTGTCGCGGTCTTCAAGATCCAGTTCCCACAGGTCGTCGACGCGTTTGGCCGCCGTCACGCGGGTGCGCGTCAGGATGCGTGCGCCGCGATCCGCCGCATCGCGTGCGTTGAGCGAGACAAGCCTGGCGTCCTCAACCCAGCAATCGGAATATTCGAAGGCGCGGTCGAAGCGGTCTTGCAGTGGCGTGCCAACGGGGCTGTTCTTCAGGTCGATCGAACGGGTCGCGGGCAAAATTTTGCGGCCGCCCAGAGTGTCGTAGAGAAAAAGGCCCAACCGGATGAGCCACGCCGGCCGACGCCCGCGCATCCACGGCATGAGTTTGCCCAACAGGCGCGACGTGGGCGTGCCGCCTTCGAACCGCATATCCGGGTGATAGGGCAGAACGAACCGCATAGGCCAGCTTATGTGGGGCATCGCGCGCAGCAGGGTTTCGCGCTCGATCAGCGCTTCGCGCACAAGGCGAAACTCGAAATACTCAAGGTATCGCAATCCACCATGGAAAAGTTTGGTTGACGCAGACGACGTGGCAGATGCCAGATCGTTCATCTCGGCGAGTGTCACCGACAGGCCGCGGCCAGACGCATCTCGGGCGATGCCGCAGCCGTTGATGCCGCCGCCGATCACGAAAAGATCGCAGATATCATCACGCGTTGGTTGCATCCCCACCGCAGGCGCCTCCCGCTTTGCCTGTCTGCTCAGCGAAACATGGTCAGCGGCCCAGAGTCAAATGCTTCTTTCGTTTGTGTTCGTTTTTGGCGATTTCGAACGGAAAAAAGCGCATATACTGTGGATAAACGAAAATGGGCTGACATGTTTCGCATATCGTTCGAATCTCTGACATGATGGCGGGATCAAATCCGTTGACATGCATTCGCAATACACGACAACGATTTACAACGCACCGAGAAGAGCAGGGCATGTCACAGACATTTCGACATCCTGAGATACTTGAGATCGCCCGTGGCGAAGGCAAGGTAATGGTCGAGGACCTGGCCGAACGTTTTGGCGTGACGGTGCAGACGATCCGCCGTGACCTGACCGAGCTGGCGGATGCCGGCAAGCTTGAGCGGGTGCATGGCGGGGCCGTGATGCCATCGGGGGTGTCCAATATCGGGTATGAAGACCGGCGCGCGCTGAACGAGGATGCCAAGCGGGCCATCGCGCGGGGCTGTGCCAAGCAGATCCCCGATGGGGCCTCGGTGTTTTTGAACATCGGTACGTCGACCGAGGCCGTGGCGCGCGAATTGCTGAACCATCGCGATCTGATGGCGGTGACCAACAATATCAACGTGGCCAACATCCTAGTGGCCAATCCCGATTGCGAGATCGTCGTGATGGGTGGCGTTTTGCGCCGGTTGGATGGCGGCCTGATCGGCAACCTGACAACCACCACCATTGAACAGTTCAAGTTCGACTATGCCGTGATCGGGTGTTCGGCGATGGACATCGATGGCGACCTGCTGGATTTCGATTTTCAGGAAGTGCATGTCAGCCAGACCATTATTCGCCAGGCGCGCAAGACGTTTCTGGTGGCGGATCATTCCAAGTTTCAGCGCAACGCGCCCGCGCGGATCGCTTCGCTGGCCGCGATTGATGTGTTCTTCACCGATGAAGTGGTGCAACCCGTTCTGGCCGATCTTTGCCGGGAGTGGGGCACCGACGTGCAGGTTTGCGTCTAGACGCGTGAAAGACGGGCAACAAGCGGCGCGAACCAATCCCAGTTGCGCGCGGCGGAATCGTTGACGATCAAGCTTTTCTTGCGATGGAAAACGGGTGCTGCGTGGGAAACGTGCAGCCGCCCTTCAGAGACGTAAGGAGCAGCGAGCGCCCGGGGCAAATACGCCGAACCGCCACGATCCAGCATGTGTTGCAGCGCCCACCAGGAACTGTCAAAGCTGACGCGGGCGACGGCCGTATGATGATATGTCTCGTCATGCTGGCGGCGGTAATCGGGGCCGTGATCGACAAAGACATAAAGCGGATCGGCGTCGATCGGCGTGTTCTTGCGATCAGAATACAACACGAGATCTTCGGGAGGAAGGGCATGCACCGTCTGGTTGCCGCGCGCGACGGTGTCATAGGTCAGAACCACGTCCACCATTCCTTCGGCCAGCCAGGTTTCCAGTTCTCGCGCGCCGCCCTGATGTACGGACACCGCCATTTCGGGGTGTCCTTCGACAACGCCATCGAAAAACGTGCGCCCCGGCCCGTGCCATAGTTCGCGGTCGCACCCGAATGTGCATACCGATGCCAAACCCGCCGGCAGCGCCGTCGCGTATTTGGCCTGTTGCCAAAGCCCGGTCATGACGCGCGCATAGCGCAGCAATCGCGTGCCTGCCGGTGTCAAGGTGGTGCCGGATTTCTGTCGGTTGAGCAGTTGTTGGCCCAACGCATCTTCCAGCGATTTCAGCCGCGCCGTGACGGTGGATTGCGTGACATTCAGCGCCTGCGAGGCACGCACAAGATTGCCGGTGTCGACAATTGTCAGGAAGGTTTGCAAGGCGGTCAGGTTCATCACAAATCTCTTAATTCGGCTTTTTCGAATTTAATCTACAAAACAATTCAATTTCAAGAATTGAAACGCTGTGCCAGACTGTCGCGACTGAGATACCGACGTGCGTGGAAAGGGCAGAGGATGCCAGAAAAGTATGCCATGTTGATTGATGGCGATTGGGTGGCCGCACATGACGGTGGCACCTTCGAGACCTTCAATCCGGCAACAGGTGCCGTTTGGGCCGAGGTGCCAGAGGCAACCGCAGAGGATGTTGACCGGGCCGTGAAGGCCGCGCACGCAGCGTGCTATGATGGACCTTGGGCTACGATGACCCCAACGCAGCGCGGTGCTTGCCTGCGAAAGCTGGGGGATTTGCTGGCCGATCGCTCTGAGATACTGGGCGAGGTTGAGACGTGCGACAGCGGCAAGATGTTCAAGGAAACCCGCTGGCAGGCCAAGTATATCGCGGAATTCTTTCATTTTTATGCCGGTGCGGCGGACAAGATTTCGGGGCAGACGCTGCCGATCGACAAACCGGACATGTTCGTATTCACCGACCGCGAGCCACTTGGCGTGGTGGCCGCGATCGTGCCGTGGAACAGTCAGCTTTTCCTGACCGCGGTAAAGGTCGGACCGGCCTTGGCGGCGGGGAACACGGTGGTGTTGAAAACGTCCGAACACGCCCCGGCCGTCATTCTTGAATTTGCCAAGCTGATTGCCGAAGCGGGCATTCCCGACGGGGTGGTCAATGTCATCACGGGCCACGGCGATCCGTGCGGCAAGGCGCTGACCTCGCATCCGCTGGTGGCGCGTGTCAGCTTTACCGGCGGGCCGTTCGCGGCGCGCCATGTCTTGATGAACTCGGCCGAAAACTTTGCACAGGTCAGCCTTGAATTGGGCGGCAAGTCCCCCTTCATCGTGTTTGATGACGCGGATCTTGAAAGCGCTGTAAACGCCTGCGTTGCCGGCATTTTCGGTGCATCGGGACAATCCTGTGTGGCTGGGTCGCGGTTAATAGTGCACGCCGACGTGGCCGATGCCTTTCTTGAAAAGATGACCCGGATCGCAGGCGGTATTCGCATCGGTGATCCAATGGCCGAAGAGACGGAAATGGGCCCGCTTTGTACCCGCGGACAGCTTGAGACGATCGAACGCGAGGTCGCCGGGGCCATCGCGGACGGGGCAACCTTGGTCTGTGGCGGCAAGCGCGCCGAGGCTGGTGAACTGTTCTATGAGCCGACGATCTTGGATTGTCCGTCGCCCGATCTGAAGATCGTGGATACCGAGCTTTTCGGTCCGGTGCTGAGCGTGTTGCGGTTCAAGACCGAAGACGAGGCGTTGGCCTTGGCCAATGACACGATGCATGGGCTGGCTGCGGGGATTTTCACGCGTGACAGCGCCCGGTCAGTGCGCATGTCGCGGGCGGTTCGGGCGGGGATCGTGTGGGTGAACACCTACCGGGTGATCAGCCCCGTTGCCGAATTCGGTGGCATGAAGGCCAGCGGGTACGGGCGGGAAAGCGGGTTCCAGGCGGTCTATGACTACACGCGGCCCAAGACGGTGTGGATGAACCTGTCAGATGCGCCGATGGCGAACCCGTTTCAGATGCGGTGAGGAGAAAGACGATGAAGTTTCATTTGGCGATCAATCTAGAGCGGATGAACCCGGACACAGATATGAAAGCGGTGCGGGATCACACACTGGAAATGGTCAAGTTGGCGGATGCCGCGGGGTTCGAGATTGCGTGGGCCGCCGAACACCACGCGCTGGAGATGACGATTGCGCCCAATCCGTTCCAGATTTTGGGCTGGTGGGGCGAACATGCCAAATCCATCCGGCTGGGTGTCGGCGTGGTGAACGCGGCCTATTGGCATCCCATTAATCTGGCCGGGGAAGCGGCGATGCTGGACCTGCTGAGCGATGGCCGTTTGGAATTCGGCATCGGATCGGGGGCCTACCAGCGCGAGTTCGATCGGATGAAGCCGGGTCTCGATCAAATGGACAGCTGGCGCTACATGCAGGAAATGCTGCCCGTGGTGCAAAAGCTTTGGCAGGGCGACTATGCGCATGAGGGCGAATTCTGGACATTCCCGTCTGCAACGTCTTGCCCCAAGCCTGTGCAGGATGACGTTCCTGTTTGGGTTGCCGCGCGTGCGCCGATCACGTTCGATTACGCTGTCGAACGCGGCTGCAACATCCTGAGTTGGCCGCTGACCATGCCGATGAGCGAGGTCGAGACCTATCGTAAACGTCTGGATGACGCGGTAGAGAAGGCGGGCAAGCCTTTCACCGGGTCCTGGGCGGTGATGCGCCACACAGCGGTTTACGAAACCGACGTGGACCGCGCCGCCGCGATGGGTGCCATCCGGCACGTGCTGGGTCAATTCGGCAATTTGATGATGAAGCGCGGGGAGGTCGTGAACGGGTTTCCCGATCAGGTGCCGCTGGAAGAACTGGATGGCAATGCCCGGGTGGACCCGGAAATGCTAGAAACCAACCTGATGTTCGGATCGCCAGGCGAGATTGTTGAAAAACTGAAGCAATATCAAAGTTTTGGCGCTGATGCATTTGTCTATTACGCCTCGATGGGCGCGGATATGGATTTGCAAAAGCGCAGTTTGAAACTGTTCATCGACAAGGTTATGCCGGAATTTGCGCAAAGGGAGATGGCGCATGCCGGTTGAGATCAGACGTACGATGACGCTGGTTCAGACAACCCACAAGGAAGGCTGGAAAGAAGTGGCGGAGCCCACAAAACTGGTGGCGGCACTCGCCATCATTCGCAACCCGTGGTTTGATCAGGGCCATGTCGAAGATCTGGGTCCGGAAATTCGCACGCATGGTCCCGTTTTGGGGCGATTGCTGACCGACATGATCCTTGAGGCAACTGGAGGCACGGTCGAAGGCTACGGCAAGGCGTCGGTCGTTGGCATGGGTGGCGAGCAGGAGCACGGTCAGGGCCTGACACACACGCTTTGGTTCGGGAACCAGTATCGCGAGGCGGTTGGGGCGAAGTCCTATATGGTCTTCGCCAATATGCGGGGTGGGGCGGGCACATCCTTGGTCATCCCGCTGATGGACAAAGATGATGGCGGGCGGCGGTCGCATTATCAGACAATCCATGCCTGCGTGCCCGACGCGCCGGCGGATGACGAGATCGTTCTGGCCTTTGGCGCCTCCTTGGGCGGGCACCCCAATCACCGGATCGGGGATCGCTACACGGATCTCAGAGACATGGGGCATGATGTAGATAACCCTGCGGGCGTGTGATGCCGGTCAGCGAGTGTGGAACCTCTTTTGATCTAGCTGGTCCCGAAAATGCGCCCCCGGTTGTCCTGATCCACGGATTGGGGTTGAACAAAGAAACGACCTGGGCAGCGATAGCGCCGGTGCTGGCCGAACGATACCGGGTACTAAGCTATGACTTGTTTGGTCACGGGGCGAGCGCGTTGCCGTTATGCGAGGTCAGCCTGACCGCATTGTCTGGACAGCTTGTGGCGCTGATGGATGCGGTTGGATTGTCGCGGGCGGCACTTGTCGGGTTTTCACTCGGGGGAATGATCAATCGGCGGGTGGCGCTGGACCATCCCGACCGCGTGTCGGCCTTGGGTATACTGAATTCACCGCATGAACGACCACCGGACGCACAGGCAATGTACGAACGCCAAGCACGCCAAAGTGCGGAAGGCGGGCCGGAAGCGACGGTAGATGCCGCGCTGCAACGGTGGTTTACCGAAGACTTTCGCGCCACCGCGCCGGGCGTCGTCGCCGCAGTGCGCGCCGTTGTTGTGGCCAATAACGCGACCAACTACGCCGCGCATCGCTATGTGCTGGCTGCCGGTGTGACCGAGTTGATCAGGCCGGCGCCGCCAATTGCAGTACCCGGCCTTGTGATGACATGCGAAAACGACTCTGGCTCGACGCCCGCCATGAGTTGGGCGATTGCCGGTGAGTTGCGACAGGCGCAGGTGGTGATCGTGCCGGAGTTGCGGCATCTGGGGCTGGTAGAGCAACCGGCGGTCTTTGCCGATGCGGTGCTTGGGTTTCTGGACGAGGTTTTGGGCTAGGCAGTTGGTCCTCTTTCGGCGCGGCGTGTGCGAACGCCGGCTTTCCGCCCCGCATGCGGCTTGCTGTATTGCCAGCGAATGCCCGCCTCAGCGATCCACCGATATTTGAATTTTCGACGGAAACACGTTTGGCCTTCGTATTGCTCTTGATCCCCTTAGGCAGAGGGAGTCAGGAGGCTGTTTTGAATACTGCAAGATCTGAACATCTAGGCCCTGTTTGCAAATCAACTGCGTTGATCACGCCTGCGTCGACAAGCGTGCAAGCTGGTCCGCCGCGGCCCAAACCATCGGCCATTGGAAGCGATCCAAGGACGGAAAGTGCGGGGATTTCAGAACAGATCACCGCGCAGACGCGTCAGGCGTTTCTGACTCATCACCGAAACTGAGCTCTTCCAACTGCGGACAAGCCGCTACAACTGAAAAATCTGTCGGTCGGCATTATGCAGGACAAACTCAAAAACGGGCGGGGGATGATTTTCGTGGGCGGACCACCGCGATCCGGCACGACTTTGTTGCAGCGGATCATGGGCGCGCATCAAGATGTCTTTGCCGGTCCTGAGTTTGATTTCATTCCAACGCATGTTTTCGAGCTGCGCAAAAAAATGCTGCGCAGTATCCGAAC
>JBCBTE010000081.1:0-14196 GCA_039818805.1 Pseudomonadota bacterium | reverse complement strand
CTGATCGAGCGGGCTGGTTGTCTTCAGTTCGTCAATGACCTGGAAGAGCGCACCGACGGCGCCATCCGCGTCGAGTTCATCGGCAACAACCAGATCTGTGGTCAGCTGTCTTGCGTTGAGAAAGCGCAGCAGGGGATCATTGATATCTACGCGGCGTCGACCCAAAACTCGGCCGGTGGCGCGCCTTACCTGAACGTTCTGGACTACGCGTACATGTTCCGTAGCCGTGCGGACCAGTACTATTTCATGTACAGCCCGGAATCACAGCGTATCCTGCGTGATCCGTTCGAAAAGCGTCATGGTCTGAAGTTCCTCTTCACCCATGCCGAACTTCGTGGCATCCAGCTTGGCCTGAAATGGCAGGATGCGGACACCGTGACCAGCATCGATCAACTGGCCGGCACCAAGAACCGCGTAACGGGCACACAGCTTGGCCGCATCGCAATGAACGCGCTGCAGCTTAACCCGGTTCCGGTGGCGTGGGAGGAAACCCTTGACGGTCTGAAGCAGGGCCTGATCGACGGGGCGGAGACCTGGGCCTCGGCCGTGGCGTACGCCAACATGTCGCCGGTGGTCAGCCAGTGTGTGGATCTGCGCTTCTTCTGTGGCACAGAGCACACCGCGATGACAGCCTCGACCTTCGATAGCCTTGGTGGCGAATTGCAGGACGCGGTCATGGAATCGTCTTACCTGGCGCAGGTGCACGTCCAAGCGGCCAACGAAGCCGCGCTGGTCAACACGGTCGGTTTCACCGATCCGCCGATGCCCGGCACGATCTTTGCCAAGGACAACGTGCGCGTCGCGAAGCTTTCTGACGAGGAGATCAAGAAAGCCGAAGAGATGTGCTCGCCCGAGTTCCAACCGCAGCTGTGGGAAGACTGGCGTGAGCGGATCAACGGCTGGGCCGGTGGCATCGACACCTACCAGGACATCTACAACGACGTGCGCAACAACCCGCACACGTTGGCGGAGAACGTCGAACCACGCCGTTGGTGGAGAGGCTAACCAGCTTCCGCTAGGATCAAGGCCAGCCCCGGATGCTCGGGGCTGGCTATTTGCCAGATGCCAAAAACAAGCTGATCAAGGCCGCGCGCATCTGGCAGGCTTTTCGCATGGGAGGGACGCCCGATGTCAATCTGGTCTGATGCAGGCGCGCTGTTCAGCGCCTTTGCGAGTCAAGATTCGTTTGAAATTCGACAGGCACTTGGCTCGAACAATACATATATTATCGCCGCCGTTTTCCTGGTGTTATCAGGCCTTGGTTTGGCATGGTTGTATCACCGCATTCCGCTGTTCGAGCGTTATTTCGAACGAACGGTGATGATCACCTGTTACCTTGCGATTGCCCTTATCATTTTCTGGGGGGTGATCGACCGGTTCGTGTTTGCCAACCAGCAGCCGTGGTCGACGACCATTCCGCCATTCCTCTTCATGGTGATGGCGTGGTTCGGCGCCGCCTATAACGTGCGGGTCCGAACCCATCTCAGTTTTTCTGAATTCCGAACCCGAATGCCGCGCATAGGCCAGTTTGCCTGCCTGTGGCTGGATTTTGCACTTTGGTTTGGCTTCGCCTTGATCTTCCTCGTGACGACGCTGCGTGTCGTTGCGCTGTCGGCGTCCAACTTCCAGATTGTTCTGGGCACGGATGACACCATGCAATGGTGGTTCCTGTTGGGTGCCCCGCTGGCCGCGACACTGATGGCCGCGCGGGCGGTCGAGAACATCCAGGATGATGTCAAGAATTTCCGTAGCGGTGAGCCGCTGATCAAACAAGCTGTGATCGGGGGAGACACCTAATGGCCGATGGAACTATCATCACACTGATCTCGCTTGGGGTTACATTCCTCTTCATGCTGGGGGTCCCGGTTCTTCTGGTTATTGGTTACTGGGTGATCGGATGCTCGTTCGTTCTGGGCCTGACGCTTGATAATATGGGCGCCGAGCTTTTGAACGTCTTCAACAAGGGTTTTGCCCTGTTGGCGATGCCGCTTTTCATTCTTACGGGGGACCTGATCAACAAGTCGGGTATCGCCCGAAGACTGTCTGATTTTGCCTATGCCTGTCTGGGCTGGCTCAGGGGCGGTCTTGCCATGGCGTCGCTTGGCGCGTGCGGGCTTTTTGCCGCCATCTCGGGCTCGAACTCGGCCACCACGGCGACGATCGGCTCGATGCTGCATCCTGAAATGGTCAAGGGGGGCTATGACGAACGCTTCTCGGCGGCCACGGCGGCGGCGGGCGGTACGGTGGGGATCATCATCCCGCCGTCGATCATCTTCATCGTTTACGGCTTCTTGATGAACCTGCCCATTTCGGACCTCTTCGTTGCGGGCATCCTGCCCGGCACGCTGATGGTTGTGGGCATGCAGCTGGCATGCTGGATCATCTGCCGGATGAATGGCTGGGGTTTCCTGATCCCGCTGCAACTGAACCGCGTTCTGAAGACTGCGTTCGGGGCCTGGTTGGGTTTCTTTGCCATCGGCCTCGTGCTTTGGGGCATCTACACCGGCAAGTTTTCCCCAACGGAGGCCGCCGGCGTGACGGTGGGCTTCTGTATCATCGCGGGTCTGGCGTCGTGGGTGATTACCCACATGCTCAAGCTCAAGTCTGAAAAGACGTGGGAAGAGAAAAGCTATGGCGAGATGCTGGTGGTGGAAGGTTTCACCCTGTGGCAGATCCCGGGTATCACCATGCGCTCGGCCGAGATCACGGGTATCCTTGCGCCGCTGATCGCCATTTCGGTCGTGATGCAGCAGATCCTGTCCCTTCTGGGGGCCCAACAGGTGATCGGTGATTTCGTGACAGGGATGGGCGGGTACTATGCCGTTCTGTTCACCGCGATGTTCATCGTGTTCTTCTCGGGCATGGTTCTGGAATCTCTGCCGGTGACGATCATCCTGGCCCCGATCCTGGCGCCCATTGCGGCCAGCGTGGGTGTGGATCCGGTCCACTTCTCGGTGATCTTCCTGGTTGGCGCATCGATCGGGTTCATTACGCCGCCCTACGGGTTGAACCTATACGTAGCGTCAGGTGTAACAGGGGTGCCATATTTCAGATTGTTGCGGTACACCGTGCCCTATCTTGTCGCGTTGATCAGCGTGTGGATACTGGTATCGTTGACGCCGGAATTGGCATTGGCGCTGCTTCCAAACAGATAGGTGCTATGGCATGCCAGACGATCAGTCAAAGGATGGTAAGTATCTTATCCCTACCAATCTGCGACTTCTCGTGCTGATCGAAGAAGTGGCAAGGGCCGGTGTGCCGGTGGCACCATCGGCCCTTTGCACCGCACTTGGGTTACCCAAACCCACGGTGCATCGCCTTCTGGCCACGGCCGAGGCGGAAGGATACCTGCAACGCGACGTTGACGGGCGGTCGTTTGGGCCGGGGCACAGACTTCGGCGACTTTCGATCAACACGTTGTCTTCGCAGCGAATTCGAACCGAGCGTCTGATGATCATGAACGAGTTGGCGTCGGAAGTCGGCGAGACTTGTAACCTGGCCGCCCCGGGGCGGCATGGGATGGTGTATCTTGACCGGGTCGAAACCCATTGGCCTTTGCGCATCCAGCTGCCGGTCGGCACGCAGGTTCCGTTTCACTGCACGGCGAGCGGGAAGATGTACCTGTCGTCCCTGCGGACGGCCAAGCTGACGCGTCTATTGCAGTCGCTTGAGATGGAGCGCATGACCGGCCATACGCTGACCGATCCGGATATGCTGAGCGCGGAACTCGCAATGATTCGGGAACGTGGATACTCGACCGACAATGAAGAGTTCATGGAGAACATGACCGCCGTGGCCGTGCCCATCCGGGATGACCAGAACCGGCTTGTGACCACGTTGTCGCTGCATTCGCCGGTCCAAAGACGTCATTTGTCCGATCTTGAACAATACCTGCCCAACCTGCGCAAGGCGGCCCGCAAACTGGAAGAGTTGATTTGATCACTCCGCCCACGGCTGCATCAGCAGGTTGGTCCCGATTCATTTAAGAATGAGATGATAATCCATGGCGATCACTGATCCGCGCACTCTGCTTGACCTGACCGGACGCGTGGCGTGTGTCACGGGCGCAAGTTCGGGCCTTGGGCGCCGAGCCGCGACGGCATTGGCGGCCGCCGGGGCGCATGTCGTGGGGGTGGCCCGCCGAGCCGAGGCCTTGACCGAATGGCAGGGCGAGACCGGAGAACGTGCCGCAATCGTTGCCGCCGATGTGGCCGACCGGGACGCGTTGCCGGACCTTTGCGCAGCGGTCAGTGCGCCTTTCGGGGCACCGGATATCTTGGTGCATGCGGCGGGGATTAACACACGACAGGCGGCGGATGATGTGACACCCGAGGGATGGGACATGACGCTTGCCCTGAACCTCAGCGCGCCCTTTTTCATCAGCCAGGCGTTCGTACCGGCGATGAAGTCCAAAGGCTGGGGACGGATTGTCAATTTTGCGTCCTTGCAGACGACGCGCGCTTTTCCCGCGGGCATCGCCTATGGTGCCACGAAGGCGGGTATTGCCCAACTGACCCGGGCCATGGCCGAGGCATGGTCGCCGCATGGGATCACCGCCAATGCGCTTGGGCCGGGATTTTTCCCGACTGAACTGACCCAAGCCGTTTTTGGCGATGCCGAGCGTGCGGCGCGCAATGCCGCGCAGACTTGCCTGGGGCGTAACGGAACGATGGAGGACCTGGACGGGCCATTGCTTTTTCTATGCTCGGAGGCGTCGTCTTATGTGACCGGGCAGGTTCTGATGGTGGATGGGGGGTTCACGGCGAAATGAAGGCCTTGATTTACGATGCTCCGGAAACGCTTGGGTTTCGCGATGCGCCGGATCCGGTTGCAACAGGCGAAGATCATCTGATCCGTGTTGAAGCCGTGGGTATTTGCGGGTCGGACATGCACGCTTATTTGGGGCACGATGACCGGCGTCCGGCCCCTTTGATCCTTGGTCACGAAGCGGCGGGCGTGATTGTCGGCGGGCCAAGGGATGGCGATCGCGTGACGATCAATCCGTTGGTGACCTGTGGTACCTGTGCCTATTGCCGGTCGGGCCGCGAAAATCTGTGCCCGACACGGCAGATCATTTCGATGCCGCCGCGCGAAGGGGCATTTGCCCAGTTCGTGACAATGCCGGAGCGAAACCTGGTGGCGGTCCCCGAGACGGTGGATCTGCGCCTTGCCGCTTTGGCCGAGCCGCTAGCGGTCAGTTGGCACGCGGTGCGGCTGGGGCTTGAGACGCTGCACGAGGCCATGCCGCACACCGCCGTGGTGTTGGGGGGCGGGGCCATAGGGCTGGCTGCGGCCCTGGCACTGCGCGCGATGGGCATGACCGACATCACCCTGGTCGAGCCCAACGCAGACAGGCGCGCATTTCTGACCAAGGCATGTGACGCCAAGCTGGTCCAATCCGCCTCGGACCAGGTCTCGGTGGTGGTCGACGCCGTCGGGTATGCAGGAACGCGTGCAACAGCATCGGGCCTGGCGGCGCCTGGCGGTGTCGTTCTGCATATCGGGCTGGCGGAAAACACAGGCGGTCTGGATATCCGGCGGATGACCCTGCAGGAGATTTCGTTCATCGGCACCTACACCTACACCGCGCAGGACTTTCGCGATTGTACGCAGGCGATGTTCGATGGGCGTCTGGGCCCGCTGGACTGGTTTGAGACGCGCGGATTGTCGGACGGTGCGGGGGCATTCGCCGACCTGCGCAAAGGCGCGGTGGCATCGCCCAAGGTCATTCTGCAACCGTGGTGAGCACAGTCTGAGCCCGTGAGCCTTGGCCACAGGGCGCCAAGGTGACGGGGCGTCAAGATGCGGGAAAAGTGCATTTTTCTTGTATTGGCGGTATTCCGCGCACTACCATGAATTATTGTTAAATTTTATTTGCGAGGCCGACATGCCGATCAATTCCGCCCCTTCCTCTGTTCAGCAATACGTGTTTTTTGGCGACAGCCTGTCGGATAACGGCAACCTGTTGAACGCGGCGATGGATGTTCTGCCGCCCGAAGTTCTTGGCCAGATTAGCGGGTTCGAAGGGCGGGCATCGGATGGGCCAACTTTTGCGGAATATGTTGCCGGTCTCACCGGTTTGCCACAATCCCTGAACTACGCCGTGGCGGGTGGCGAAGCGACCGGAACGCAACTCTTGGCGGAATTCATCGACGAGTTCGGATTGACGGGGCAGATCATTGTGCCGCCGGACGATCCATTGCTGACGTTTGACATGAACCTTGGTGCACAGGTGGATCGATTTGCGGCGGACGCACAGGGCAGCGATGTCAGTCCGCTGGCCGCGTTCATCCTTGCGGGTGGAAACGATTACCTGGCGCTGCGAGACGCCAGTGACCCGTTGTCTGCTGCGTTGGGGCTATTTGATACGATTGGCACGACCGTCGAGGCCACGATCGGTGCGGCATTCGAGATTGCCCAGACCGGCGTAGGGCGGGTGGTGATCTCGTCCCTGCCGTCCGCCGGTTTCGTGCCTGCCATCGGGCAACTGGGCGGGACCGTGACGGGTATTGTCGATTTCCTGATCGATCTGCACAACGAAGGCTTGCAATCTGGTGTGTCCGACCTCGTGGAAGCGGGCATAGACGCGGTTTATTTTGATCTGCAGGCGATCACCGATGCGATTCTGGACGACCCGACCGGGTTCGGTCTTTACGCGCCGCTCAGCCTGACCCTGACCGAGGGCGACCCAAATGAACTTGCCAGCTATGACGACTCGCAGGTTGCATTCTGGGACTCCATTCACCCGTCGGCGGCATCGCACGGCATTATCGGTGCCTATACAGCGCACGCGCTGAACGATCCGGCTGTGGCCTTGGGCGGTGGCGACGATAACGTCACGCTGAACGATTCCGGCGAGCTGGTTCTGGCCTATGGCGGCAATGATCAGGTGATCGGCGGCAGCGGGGACGACATCGTGTTCCTTGGCAGTGGCAATGACGCGGCGGACGGGGCAGGTGGCGACGATGTTCTGTCCGGCGGCGCCGGCAATGACATGCTGATGGGTGGGGATGACAACGATATCCTGTCCGGAGGTGTCGGCAACGATACCGTTCTGGGTGGCGCGGGTGATGATGTGATCATCGACGGGCTTGGAGCGGATTCGATGACAGGTGGCGATGGCAACGACATCTTCATCTTCTTCGACCCGGGTCTGATTGGCGGCTCATCTGGCGGGCAGCCGGACACGATGAATGGCGGGAACGGCGATGATGCGCTTCTGGTCGTGCTGTCACAAGACACCGTGGACGACCTTGTGGACCAGGGGCTGACGTCGGAAAGCGAGGTGTTCGATGCGCTTGGAATCATTGCAACCGATTTCGAACAGATCGAGCTTTTGGTGGGTCTTGAGTCGCTGGAAGCGCTGGACAACTTGGACTGGTACGACACCGCCAACATCTGGAATCTGCTGTAACGGGAATGTGACTTGAAGGTCGTCGCGACGACGTGCCGCGCATGATTCGTATCGCGGCGAATGGAGTCGGGGTTGTGCGAACAGTAGGTCCATAATCGACAAATTGTTCGTGTGGTGTGCCTTTTTTTTGTGCTGAAATGCGGCCGCAGAAAATGTGGCGAAGATATCTATAAAAATTTACAAAACTTTGATTTCAAGCTCATTGATCTGAATTTGGAAACAATGGAGCCTATTTTTCAGGCATTTTCGGCTTTGACTGTATCTTGCAGTTGCAGCATTGCGGGCCGTGGGGTGTTGCGGTTGTTCTTGCACGTGTGAGGTCAATCACACCGTGCTAATCGTTGCCAACGCAGCACTGACATGATAGTTTCTGGCCAGTTGTTCGGTAAGTGGTCGTTGGGGGAAATATAGGAAAATAAATTTGATACCCCGTTGTAACGATTGATCGTTTCAGCGCTTGATCTTTAATTTTTTAACGAGAGTTCGTAATCCTATGAGTTTGCATGACAAGGAACTATCGCGGGTGGTGATTTCCGAACCATCAGCGCCGGGGGCAGGGTATGTTGCCCACCGGGAAGGTTTTTACAAGAAAGTCGGGAAGCGCGCGTTCGACATTGCCATTGTATTACTTTTGGCACCGATCGCGATTGTCATTATCGCCGTTTTGGCTTTGCTGCTGGTGCTTGAGGGCGGTCGCCCATTTTATGTGCAGCAGCGTCTGGGCAAAAGCGATGTACCTTTCCCGATGTTGAAACTGCGCACGATGGTGCCGGATTCCGACGCGCGGTTGGCAGCATATCTTGCTGAACATCCGGCCGAGCGCCTTGAGTGGGATCGCCACCAAAAGCTAAAATGCGATCCGCGTGTCACGCGCTTCGGCAAGTTGTTGCGCAAAACATCGCTTGATGAGCTGCCACAACTGCTGAACGTGTTGTTGGGTCACATGTCATTGGTCGGGCCGCGCCCGATGATGGTCAATCAGCGTCAGCTGTACCCGGGCAGTGCGTACTTTTTGCTGAAACCTGGCATTACCGGGTACTGGCAGGTGTCCGAGCGTAACGAGTGTGAATTTCGCGACCGGGCCATCTACGACAACAAGTACTATGAAGAGATGAGCTTTGCGGCCGACATGAATGTTCTGCTGAGCACCGCACGAGTGGTGGTCAAAGGCGCAGGATATTAACAAACGGTCTCGTGGGTCGAATTGCTTGCGCATTGCTTCGGTAAAGTCTTAACTCTTATCGCGCGTGCCGCCCCCCGGGCGGCGCGCGTAATCTTGACAGGTTTCAAAGGCAGCAAAAGACGATGAAGGTTGTAATTTTCGGCCTTGGGTATGTCGGCTTTACGGCGATGTGCTGTATTGCAGGGCAGGGTCACACTGTTGCGGGTGTCGATATCAGCGAAAAGAAAGTCCGGCAGATCAACGAGGGCAAGTCGCCCATCGTGGAACCGGGCGTTGGCGACATGCTGAAAAAAGCCTTGGCCGAAGGGCGATTGCACGCCAGCACGTCGATTGATGACCAGTTGCACGATGCCGATATCGCGATTGTCTGCGTCGGGACGCCCACCGGGGCAGATGGCGCGCATAACATGGGCTTCATCGCCGAGGTCAGCAGCCAGATCGCGTCTGCCCTGCGCACAGTGGGCGCCCGGCCGGCGCTGACCGTTGCCTATCGGTCCACCATGCGGCCGGGCACCATGGACAACCTTGTGCGCCCAATCTTCGAAGGCGCATTGGGAGAAACCGCCAGCGATCTGGTCGATCTTGTCTACTTTCCCGAGTTCCTGCGCGAAGGGTCTGCCGTGGCGGACTATTTCTCTCCGCCCAAAATGGTCTTCGGGACCAAGGATGGCGAACCGAACGCCAACATGCAGGCGCTTAACGACGGGATCGAGGCGCCGACCTTCTGGGTGCGCTACCCCGAGGCGGAAATGACCAAGTTCATCGACAACACGTGGCACGCTTTGAAAGTGGCCTTTGCAAACGAGGTGGGGCGCGTCTGCATGAACCAAGGGATTTCTGCACAGACAGCGCACGAGATTTTCAAATGTGACACGAAGCTGAATATCTCGGCCTATTACACGCGGCCGGGGGGCGCTTTTGGCGGGTCTTGCCTGCCCAAGGATGTGCGCGCGATGCAGCATATCGGTGCGGACACCGGTGCCAACCTGCATGTGATCGACAGTCTTATCCGGTCGAACGAGGCTCATAAGCACCAGTTGTTTCAACATGCGGTTGAGGGCCTGCAGCCCGGCGCGCGCGTTTTGCTGGCCGGCCTGTCATTCAAGGCAGGGACGGATGACCTGCGTGAAAGTCCCAATGTCGATCTGGCGCGCAAATTGCTGGAATGGGGCGCGAAGCTTGAAGTGTTTGAACCTGCGGTGGAAGCCGAAAACCTTGTGGGCGCGAACCTGGGCTATGCATTCTCAAACCTGCCGACCATCGAGAGGCTGTTGGTGACCAAAACCCATGCCGAAGCGCAAGACTATGACCGGGTGATTGCGGCCAATGCGACGGTGAATGCGCTGAACCTGCCGGAGGGTTGCGACATTCGCGTGATCCATTCGCTGGCATGACGACGATGAGTGCTGAAACCGCGTCGGGCGACGCGGCCACCCCGAATTTTGATGCGATCGTGCAAGACAAGCCGCTGGCCGGTCGCCGCGTTTTGATCATAGTGGAAAACCTGCCGCTGCCGTTCGACCGGCGTGTCTGGCAGGAATGCCAGACCTTGATCCGGGCCGGGGCCGAGGTCGCGGTGATCTGCCCCACCGGCAAATCCTATACCGAGCGATACCAGTACCTAGACGGCGTGCACATTTACCGCCATCCGCTTCCTATCGACGCCAAGGGTGCCTTGGGATACCTGTTGGAATACAGTGCCGCGCTTTTTCACGAGATGCGACTGGCGCTCAAGATTGCCAGAAAACATGGCTTCGACACGATCCAGGCGTGCAACCCGCCCGACCTGATCTTTCTTGTCGCCGCGCCTTTCAAACTGTTCGGCAAGCGGTTCATTTTTGACCATCACGACATCAACCCCGAGCTTTACGAAGCCAAATTCGGCAAGCGCGGGTTCTTCTGGAAGCTGATGGTCCTGTTCGAGCGCCTGACCTTCCGCATGGCGGACGTCGTGATCTCGACCAATACCAGTTACCGGGAAATCGCCATGACCCGCGGCAAGAAACAGCCCGAGGACATCTTTGTCGTACGCTCGGGCCCGAACCTGACGCGGCTATACCCGCGACCTGCAAATGCCACATGGCGCAACGGGCGGGATTTCATGGTGGGGTATGTCGGGGTCATGGGCGATCAGGAGGGTCTTGACCTTTTGCTTGAGGCGGCCCGGGATGTCGTGGTCAACAAAGGTCTAGACGTGCAGTTCGTGCTGGTGGGCGGTGGACCGGCACTTGATGGTCTGAAAGCGCAGGCGCGCGAGATGGGCCTGTCGGACCATGTCACCTTTACGGGGCGCGCGCCTGACGACGACCTGTTCGAGGTTCTGTCGACAGCGGATGTTTGCGTGAACCCCGACCGGGTGAATCCGATGAATGACAAATCGACCATGAACAAGATTCTGGAATATATGGCGTTTTCCAAGCCGATTGTTCAGTTCGAAGTGACCGAAGGCCGTGCCTCGGCGCAGGATGCATCGCTTTATGCTGATGCCAATAACCCGGCGGATATGGCGGACAAGATCGTCGCGTTGCTGCAAGACGAAACGCAGCGCGAGACGATGGGCAAACTGGGGCGCGCGCGGGTCGAAACCGAACTCAGCTGGGACCATCAGGTGCCACATCTGATCGACGCCTATGAACGGGTCGCCCAAAAGCGATGATGTTGCGCGCCGCGGTGGATCAGGGGGTGAGCTGGGCCGACAAGGTGTCTATCAGGGTACGAACGTCGTCTGGCAGGGGGCCGTCCGCGTCTTCGGGGTAAATCTCCCACACGTCATCGAATTGCGCGGTTCGGGACTCGGCGTCGGGCGCGCGGGCGGAATCCTTCCATTTGGGTACGTAGATCCCGACCTTGAGATAAGGTGCCTCAAGATCATTGTATCCCGCATACCCGATGTGATCCGTCAACAACTCGCCATTGCGCCAGACACTGACCCGGCCTTCGGTCCGGCGGGCCCAGACTACGCGGAACACCCAGTCTTCCCATTCGCCCGGCGCGTCATCGCCAAGCCAGATTACCGTTCCCTGGTTTTCGCCGAACAGGGTGAATCCCTTGAAGCTGCGTGGCGAGGTATCCCAGTTGAGCGCGATGTAGTTCTGGTTTTTCCAGTTCAACAGCCTCAGCGCGGGCGAGCGGTTGCCCTCTAGCAGGGCCTTGTCCGGTACGCCGTGCCATTGCAAAAGCGTGACCGGGGCTTCGGCGGGAACCCAGTCGGGTTCGATCCGAATGCGTGTTCGGTACCACACCACCTTGTCGAAGTGACCGGCGGGCAGGCGGATCTCGGATCGCTTGCTGCCTTTGACATCGGCGTCGTCGGGGCGAAGCGACACCTCGATGCCTTGTCCCTCGGATCCATAGTCGCTCAAATCCACGATCCGGGCCGACTCCTCACAGCAGAATTCCGTCCGGATGCGCGGGTGCATCCGATCAAGACTGCCGTCTTCGAAGGTTTCGGTCACAACCGCCTCGAACGGTTCGACATTCATGCGGTTGTGCAAAAGGCCCATCCCGCCCAAGGCCAGAATGCCCAGTACCGCAAGGATCGGGAGAAGCTTCAATAGTCGTCTTTTCATGCCGGGGTCTCTGACAATTTTGGTTTGGGGGTCGGGGGGCCGATCTTGACGGGTGGTTTTTTCGGCTCCGTGCGCCATCGGCTGGCAACGATCCCGATCGCGCCATAGGTCGCGCTGGTCGAATAGATCAGATAGCCCAGGTCGACGAAGAAACTGATAACGATCTGGCTGACGAAGATGCAAAGCACGTAGACCGACATCAGGCGCTGGAATGGGGGAAGATCGGGATTGCGCCGGATCTCGCTCAGTTTGCGCCAGGCCAACACGTGGATGGCCACAAAGCAGATGAAGCCAAAAATGCCGGTGAGTGTCAGCATGCCCAACCATTCGTTGTGAGGGGGGCCGGTGCTGGCGCCTTCTTGGTATGAGATGCCGAAAATCGTGGTCAGGTATGCGCCCTTGTCGGTCTCGAACGAGGCTTTTCCAAAGCCGATGCCGAGGATCGGATTGTCGATCAGCATTTTGACACCGGAGGCAAACTGCGCAACGCGCGCATAGATCGGATCAAGGTCCAGGATGCGCCGCTGGAAGAGGTCACTGTCGATCACGAAGGGCAAAATGATAAGCAGCGCGGTGATGCCAAGACTGATGGCAACGGCAATTAACGGGCGTTGACGTCGGTCATAGTAGAAGATGATCCCGCAACTGATCACCGCCGCCAACCAGGGCGCGCGCGTTTTGCACAGGATCAGCCCCAAAGCAGCAGCACCAACCAGCAACAACAGGAACAGCCAGCGGGCCTTGTCATTGCTGCGTGCCTGCAAAAGTAGGCCATAAAGCATTGGTATCAGGCATGCGATGCCGTATTCCGTGGCGTTCGAGAATGACCCGGTTGCCCGCCCCTGATTGATCACTTCGATCCATGTGGGCATGAAAAAGCCCATGCCGAAATACACTTGCGATACGCCCTGGGCGGCCAGGATCACAGAGCCGGCGACCATGAACCACAAGTAGCGTACGACCCATTCTTCGGTCCAATCGAGGCGCCGCATCAGCCAGTAGGACAACATCGGCAGGAAGTAGCCTTGCAGATAGAACGCGATGTCCTGCTTGATCAGTACATCGGGCCTGATGCCCATGTTGAACAGCATGGACACCAGAGTGATGCCCAGAAATGTCAGAATGGCTTTTTCCACGCCGTCGCGTTCCAGCCCCTCGCGTTTTCGCAGCGCAAAGCTGATCAGAACAATGATCGCCAACCCAAAGAAGATGGCCCGTTCGACCGTTGCAAACGGCAAGGCGTCCAGAACGTTATTGGCAAAGACGAATATGGTGGGTGAACCGGCGAACCACAAAACGGCCAGAAAACGCAGATCGAACATCACAAGGGCGATGGCCCCGACAAGCCCCGCCATGGCCGCAACCATGACCCATTCCCCCGAGGCCAGGTTGAGTGAGAAAAACAGCAGGTACAAAATCCATGCCGCAAACACGAGAAACTTTAGCGGCCATGAAAAGAAGGCCCAAGGACCAGTTACGCGGGCCGGCGTCATGAATTGTACCCCCGTTTCAGGGCCGAAAAGGCATTGCGCGACAGGCTGCCATGCATCGCCAGGCCCAGTAAGGTCACACCGAAGAAGGCCAACAGCCCCAAGGCACGCCATTCGAGATGTTCAAACGGCATGAACGGTCCGGTCACAAGCCGTGGCACGACGTAACACAGCACGGCTGCGGTTGCCCCGGCCAGAGCGCGCCAAAATGGAAAGGTCCGTACGATGCTGGAGACGCGCCCGGCCAATATCGCCGTCAAAACAGTGCGCAAAAGCCCCACGGTCACCAGCACGGACGCCGCCCCAATCGCGCCGTAGATCGGGATGATGTAGCTGTAGAGTGGGGCCGCTACGACAAGCACCACACCGCTGACCACGGACATCCAAATGGTGCGTTCCGCTGCGAAGATGCCGATCTCGAAATTCCACTTCAGCGTATAGAGATATAGTCCAGCCAAGGCGAAGGGGACAAATTCCGCGGCGCCATAGTAGTCGGATTTTCCGATCAGCCAGATGATTTCATGTCGCTCTTCAGCCCCG
>JBCBTE010000080.1:0-14450 GCA_039818805.1 Pseudomonadota bacterium | reverse complement strand
ACACGTTCCACGCCTTCCCCGTGGGAGATCTTGCGAACGGTGAATGAGGAATTCAGTCCACGATTGCGCTTGGCAATCACGACACCCTCGAACGCCTGCAGACGCTCACGTTTGCCTTCTTTCACCTTGACCTGAACGACGACGGTATCGCCCTGATCCATACCATCGGTCGCTGTGACGAACCGGGGTTCACCAACCCGTGGATTCTGAAGTACATTTTCCCTGGCGGCTATTGCCCGGCATTGTCCGAGGCGACCAAGGCCATCGAGGTCAATGATTTCAGCACCTGTGACGTCGAAGTTTGGCGCATGCACTACGCTTACACGCTGCGCCATTGGCACGACCGTTTCATGGCAAATATCGACAACGCGCGTGATCTCTATGATGACCGCTTTTGCCGGATGTGGCGCTACTACCTGATCGCGTGCGAGATGACGTTTCGCTATAACAAGCAGGTCGTGTTCCAGTTTCAGTTGGCTCCCAACCAGGAATCCGTTCCGCTGACACGCGATTATCTTTACACAGACCCCAAGAAAGAGATCCGTCACGCCGCCGAATAATCTGGCGCTTTCCCCGTTGTATGAGGCCAAGAGGCTGCAAGCCTCTTGCGCTGCCTTGCGTGATAGTTATAAGGCCAACAATTTGCGCATAATCCGGGGGGCCTCATGCCAAAAAGAACCGATATCAACTCCATCATGATTATCGGCGCAGGCCCCATCATCATCGGGCAGGCATGTGAGTTTGACTATTCTGGCGCGCAAGCCTGCAAGGCGCTGCGGGAAGAGGGCTACCGGGTTATTCTGGTCAACTCGAACCCCGCCACCATCATGACTGACCCCGAACTGGCCGATGCGACATATATCGAGCCGATCACGCCTGAGGTCGTCGCGCGCATCATCGAAAAAGAACGCCCCGACGCGCTCCTGCCCACCATGGGCGGCCAAACCGGCCTGAACACGGCCCTCGCCGTCGCCGACCTCGGTGTGCTGGAAAAATTCGGCGTAGAACTCATCGGCGCCAACCGCGACGCGATTGAGATGGCCGAGGACCGCAAGCTTTTCCGCGAGGCGATGGACCGGCTGGGCATCGAGAACCCCAAGGCCACCATCGCCAACACCATCGAAGAGTGCATGGACGCGCTCGAAGACATCGGCCTGCCCGCCATCATCCGCCCCGCCTTTACTTTGGGCGGCACGGGCGGCGGCGTTGCGTATAACCGTGCGGATTACGAACATTTCTGCAAATCCGGCCTCGACGCCTCCCCGGTCACCCAGATCCTGATCGACGAGTCGCTTCTGGGCTGGAAAGAGTATGAGATGGAGGTCGTGCGCGACCGCGCCGACAATGCCATCATCGTCTGTTCCATCGAAAACGTGGACCCGATGGGCGTGCATACCGGCGACAGTATCACCGTCGCCCCCGCCCTGACGCTCACCGACAAGGAATACCAGATCATGCGCAACGGCTCCATCGCCGTCCTGCGCGAGATTGGCGTGGAAACCGGTGGCTCCAACGTGCAATGGGCCATCAACCCCGATGATGGCCGTATGGTCGTGATCGAGATGAACCCCCGCGTCTCCCGCTCTTCGGCGCTCGCGTCCAAGGCCACAGGCTTCCCCATCGCGAAGATCGCCGCGAAACTGGCCGTGGGCTACACGCTCGATGAACTCGACAACGACATCACCAAAGTCACGCCCGCCTCGTTCGAACCCACAATCGACTACGTCGTCACCAAGATCCCGCGCTTTGCCTTTGAGAAGTTCCAAGGCTCCGAGCCCTACCTGACCACGGCCATGAAATCCGTGGGTGAGGCCATGTCCATCGGCCGCACCATCCACGAGAGCCTGCAAAAGGCGCTGGCGTCCATGGAAACCGGCCTGACGGGGTTTGATGAAATCGAAATCGACGGCGCCCCCGAAAAGACCGCGGTGGTCAAAGCGCTGGCCAAGCAAACCCCCGATCGCATCCGCGTCATCGCCCAGGCCATGCGCCACGGTCTGACAGACGATGAAATCTTCAACGCCACCAAGTTTGATCCATGGTTCCTCGCCCGCATCCGCGAAATCGTCGAGGCCGAGGAGCGCGTTAAGGAAAACGGTCTGCCGACCGACGCACATGGCCTTCGCGCGCTCAAGATGCTCGGCTTCACGGACGCACGCCTTGCCAAGCTCACTGGGTTCAAGGAAACCGATGTGCGTCGCACTCGCCACGCCGCCGGTGTCAGCGCTGTCTTCAAACGCATCGACACCTGCGCGGCAGAATTCGAGGCTCAGACTCCTTACATGTACTCCACCTACGAGGCCCCGATGATGGGCGACGTGGAATGCGAGGCCCGCCCTTCGGATCGCAACAAAGTCGTCATTCTAGGCGGCGGTCCCAACCGCATCGGCCAGGGGATCGAGTTCGACTACTGCTGCTGTCACGCCTGTTTCGCCCTGACTGACGCGGGCTATGAGACGATCATGATCAACTGCAACCCCGAGACGGTCAGCACCGACTATGACACCTCCGATCGCCTCTACTTTGAGCCGCTGACGTTTGAGCACGTCATGGAAATCCTCACCAAAGAACAGGAAAACGGCACCCTGCACGGTGTCATCGTGCAATTTGGCGGCCAAACGCCCCTGAAGCTTGCGAACGCGCTTGAAGCGGAAGGCATCCCGATCCTCGGGACCTCGCCCGACGCGATTGACCTCGCCGAAGATCGCGAGCGGTTCCAAGCACTGGTCAACCAGCTTGGCCTCAAACAGCCCAAGAACGGCATCGCCTCAACCGAAACGCAGGCCATCGCCATCGCCGAGAACATTGGTTTCCCGCTCGTCATCCGCCCCTCCTACGTTCTGGGTGGCCGCGCCATGGAAATCGTCCGCGACATGGCCCAGTTGGAACGCTACATGGGTGAGGCGGTCGTCGTTTCGGGCGACAGCCCCGTGCTGCTTGATGGCTACCTCTCGGGCGCCATAGAATGCGATGTAGACGCATTGAGCGATGGAACCAACGTGCATGTCGCCGGTATCCTGCAGCACATCGAAGAGGCTGGCGTGCATTCGGGCGACAGCGCCTGCTCGCTTCCACCGCACACCCTGCCGAAAAACATCATCGAAGAGATCGAAGCACAGACCAAGGCGCTTGCCCTCGCGCTCAATGTCGTGGGCCTGATGAACGTGCAATTCGCCGTCAAAGGCGACGACATCTACCTGATCGAGGTGAACCCGCGCGCCTCGCGCACCGTGCCCTTCGTTGCCAAGGCCACGGACTCGGCGATTGCCTCCATCGCCGCCCGCCTCATGGCTGGCGAACCGCTCAGCACCTTCCCGCATCGCGGCCCCTACCCAGCCGATGCCAAACCCGGCACCCTGCCCATGGCCGACCAGATGACCCTGGCCGATCCGGCCATGCCCTGGTTCTCGGTGAAAGAGGCGGTCATGCCCTTCGCTCGCTTCCCCGGTGTCGACACGATCCTCGGCCCCGAAATGCGCTCCACCGGCGAGGTCATGGGCTGGGACGTCAACTTTCCCCGCGCGTTCCTCAAGGCCCAGATGGGCGCAGGCGTCGAATTTCCCGATGGCGGCAAGGTCTTCTTCTCGATCAAGGATGACGACAAGACCCCGCAACTGGTGGAAACCGCCCGCGCGCTTGTGGACCTCGGTTTTGCCATCGTCGCCACCCGCGGCACCGCAGCTTTCCTCGAGGCGCACGAGATCGCCTGCGAAGTGGTCAACAAAGTCTACGAAGGCCGCCCCGACGTGGTCGACATGCTTAAAGACGGGCAAATCAGCCTTGTCATGAACACCACCGAAGGCGCGCAAGCCGTGGAAGACAGTCGCGAGATTCGCTCCGTCGCGCTCTATGACAAGATCCCCTACTACACCACCGCCGCCGCCGCCCACGCGGCCGCCTTGGCCATGAAAGCCCGGCAAGAAGGTGATGTTGTTGTAATGCCGCTACAGGGATCAGCGTAACCCACGCGCCGAACACCTTGGAAACCCCCTCTAGGCAATTGAATTTAAATTACAAATTCAACTTATCCATAGCTATGTTTCCTTGCCATTTCAGACATGCGCAGAATGCATAGATTTTTCGACGGTTTTCTATTGCGCGGTCACAATTTATGACTATGTGCGGGATAGTAGGAACGAAAAGACACTCAACGCCAGCCTAAGGAGGCAATCATGACCCGCGATGAACTGAACCGCGAACTTCGCATGCATAGTGCCACCTGGCAATCGGTGGCGGTAGTCTATGGTACGATCGTGGCAACGCTGGTGTTCTCGGCGATGGCCGTCATCAGCTAAACGATCCGGGCGCCGAAGATGCGCCCAGGACAGGATCAATTTGCAACCACAAGCGTTGGACGGACACCCGTTTGGCGCTTTTTTGTTCCGGAGTAACCCAAATGAACCGCGATGAAATGATCCGTGAATTGCGTGCGCACAGCGCCTCATGGCAGGCGGTGGCGATTGTTTATGCCCTGATCGTCGCGGCCATGGTGCTTACAGGCATGGCGATCACAGGCTGACACAGCCGCAGTTCCAGTCAGGCATTGAACACGCAATGCCCAGATGTAAGAACGGCGCCCAAAGGGGCGCCGTTTTGCCGTCGCGTGTCATCAACACATTCAGACCTGTGTGCCCTGCACTTTGGGGTCTTCCGGATCGATCCGCGCCGCTGCTGCGTCACCGACATTGTCGATCCCACGCTCTTCCAGCAGGGTCGTCAGCCAGTTGGGGTCCATCTCCGGCACCGAGCTCAGCAACAGATCGGTATAGGGATGGTGCGGCGGCGTGAACATGTCGTCCTTCGGCCCCTGCTCGACGACCTTGCCGTGCTGCATGACGATCACCTCATCGGCAATCGACCGCACCGTCGCAAGGTCGTGCGTGATGAACATATAGGCCAGGTTCAACTCGTTCTGCAGCCGGTCCAGCAGCCGCAGAATGCCTTCCGCCACAAGCTGATCCAGCGCCGAGGTGACCTCGTCACAGACGATAAACGTTGGCTCTGCGGCCAGCGCCCGCGCAATACCAATCCGCTGTTTCTGTCCTCCGGACAGTTCCGGTGGATAGCGGTTGTAGTATTTCGACGGATCAAGCTCGATCAGGTCAAGGATCTCATCCACCCGGTTCTTCAGCGCCGCCCCGGTCAACCCGGAATAGAACTGCGCCGGACGGCCGATGATCTCACTGATCCTCACTTTCGGGTTCAGCGCGGTATCCGCCATCTGATAAATCATCTGGCACTGCCGTAACTGATCCTTGGAGCGGTTCCTGTAGTCCGGCGGGAATGGTTCCCCTTTGAACAGAACCTCGCCTTTGCTCGGCGGCAAAAGGCCGGTAATCACCCGCGCTGTCGTCGACTTGCCCGAGCCAGACTCGCCCACAACCGCCACAGTCATCCCTTCATGAATGTCAAACGACACATCATCCAGGATTTTGGGACCATTGCTATAGGATGCGTCCACGTTCTTCACCGAAATCAGGGGTGTGGCCCCTTCTTTGCGAAAGCGCTGCGGGCTCTCGAAACTGCGCACCGCCCAAAGCGACTTGGTGTAGTCCTCTTTGGGATTGTTGAGCATCTCCTCGGTGGAGGCTTCTTCAACCTCATTGCCCTTCAGCAGCACCTTGATCGTATCGGCCATCTGCGCCACCACGGCCAAGTCGTGGGTGATATAGAGTGCCGCCGTGTTGAACTGCTCCACGATATCGCGGATCGCGGCCAGAACCTCGATTTGGGTGGTCACGTCCAACGCCGTGGTTGGCTCGTCAAAGATGATCAGGTCCGGACGGCACGACATGGCCATGGCCGTCATCGCCCGCTGCAACTGTCCACCCGACACTTGGTGCGGATAGCGAAACCCGATTTCCTCGGGGTTTGGCAGCCGCAACCGGTTGTACAGATCGATCGCATCCTCCTGCGCCTCCATCCGTTTTTTCAAACGGTACTGAAGCGGTGCTTCGGTGTGCTGGTCGATGATCTTGTGCGATGGGTTGAACGAGGCCGCCGCCGATTGCGCGACGTAAGCGATCCGCGCACCGCGCAGGGCGCGCCGCTCGCTTTCCGTGGCCGTGGTCAGCTCCATCCCGTCAAACTCGATCGACGAGCCTTCCGAGATCCGCGTGCCATCGCGGGCATAGCCCATGGCAGCCGCGCCGATAGTGGATTTGCCTGCACCGGATTCACCGATCAGGCCCATCACCTCGCCGCGGTGCAGGGTCAGGTCCACACCCTTGATGATCGGCACCCACGTTTCATCAGAGTACCCTTCGATCTTCAGATCCTTGATCTTCAGAAGGACAGATTTGTCTTTGCTCATCTCCGATTACTCCTTCAAGCCAGACGACCGGTGCAACATCCAGTCCACCACGAAGTTGACCGCCACGGTCAAAAGCGCGATGGCCGCCGCCGGGATCAGCGGGGTGACGTCACCGAACGAAATAAGCGTTGCGTTTTCCCGTACCATGGACCCCCAGTCAGCCGTGGGCGGCTGGATACCAAGGCCCAGGAACGACAGACCTGCCACAAGCAGGAACACGAAACAGAACTCCAGACCGAACTCGGCCACCAGCGGGGCGGTCGAGTTTGGCAGAATCTCGCGGCGGATCAGATACCCGGTACCTTCGCCACGCAGCTTGGCAGCCTCGATATAGTCCATAACCACCACGTTGCCCGCGACCGCCCTGGTAAGACGGAAGACGCGCGGCGCATAGATGATAGCCACCGCGATGATGATGACATGGGTTTCCGGCCCAAAGATCGACAGCATCAAGAGCGAGAAGATCAGCGACGGGATCGACATGATCACATCCGCGAACCGGCCCATGAACTGGTCGAACCAGCCACCCTTGGTGGCGGCAAGAAGACCCGCACCTGCACCCAGAATGAACGCGGCTACCGTCGCGGTCAAAGCCAGCCCGACCGAGTTGCGCGCGCCGTAGACAATACGGCTGAACATATCGCGCCCAAGCTGATCTGCGCCCAGAAGCATGCTTTCATCTGCCGGCGCGAACGCCGAGGAGATGACCTCCGCCTCGCCATGCGGCGCGATCCACGGGGCAAAGATGCCCATGATCGCGTAGGTGAAGATGACGAACATCCCGAACGCCGCCGTTAGCGGTGCCGTGCGCAGTTCCTTGGCCAGGTCATCGCTGGACAGCGCGATCAGGAATTCGCGGAAGGCATAAGAGATCATTCCCGCCCCTGCCAAAAGTGCCGCCCCGATGGCCACGGCGCGCAACGCACCCTGTCCGCCGACAATGCCAAGCACAAAGGACACCAGCGTGAGTGAGAAAAGAAGCAGGAAAGCCTGCCGTTTGTTGAAATACGCCGCAAGACAGCTGCCGATAAGCAGAAGGGCGTAGTATCCGATTACGAAAGTCATATCTCGCCCTCCTTACTTGGGGTGCCGCAAACGCGGGTTGGTCAGGATCGCGCCAACATCAGCTGCCAGGTTCAGCAGGATGAAGGTGGCCGCGAAGATCAGACAACAGGCCTGTACGACCGGGAAGTCGCGTTTGGACACTGCATCAACCAGCGCTTGACCGATGCCCGGATACACATAGACAACCTCAACCAGGACAACCCCGGTGATCAGGTAAGCCAAGTTCAGGGCGACCACGTTGATGATCGGCGCCCAGGCATTGGGCAGTGCGTGTTTCACGATCACCTTCCACGGCGGAGCGCCTTTCAGCCGCGCCATCTCGATGTAGGGGCTGGCTAGAAGGTTGATGATCGCCGCACGGGTCATGCGCATCATGTGCGCCATCACCACGAGAACCAGCGTCAACGCGGGCAGGAAGGTTCGTTGAAGCAGTTCGCCAAAGGACATCCCTTCACTCAGGCTCGCGATCGCGGGGAACATGCCCCATTTGACCGAGAAGTAGAGGATCAGAATGTAACCGAGGAAGAACTCGGGCGAAGAAATGAAGGACAGCGTGACCACGTTGGCCACCCGGTCGAAGATCGAATTGCGCAAAAGCGCCACCATAACGCCCAGTAGGATCGATACCGGAACCGCGATGACAGCTGCGTAGGCGGCAAGGAACAACGTGTTCATGAACCGATCGCCGATGATGGAAATCACCGGTTCCCTGGTCACAATGGAACTGCCGAAATCAAAGACGACCGCGTCCTTGAGCCAAGCCAGATACCGGACGATGGCGGGCTGATCGAGGCCCATTTCCTTGCGCAAAGCGGCTAGGTTTTCCTCGGTCGCACCTTGTCCAAGGACGGCTTGGGCGATGTCGCCCGGAAGAAGCTCGACCATGAAGAAGATGATGATTGAGATGATCAACAGAATGATCAACCCGAGACCGAGACGTTGGCCAATCAGCCGTGTGATGTCTCCCATATGTCCCTCCTGCTGTTGTGGCGGCTATGGGCCGGTCAATGACCGGAGACCGCGCAGCATTTTTGTTGTGACGTGCCCCCCGGACGCGTTTCGCGTTGATCCGGCCGTCCCGTCGGCCCGGGCAGAGGATAAAATACACTGCCCGAAAGATTTGCCCCGGCGCGTTGGCGCCGGGGCAGGTCGTATCAGGTGTCGAACCACCAGCGGCTGGCGGCGCGGGCGCCATCCATTGGCCAGCTGGCTGCAAGTTCTCCGCTGTGCGTCAGGTTCCCGCGACGCGCGTAAACGAAATTCGGGAAGTATGGAATGACCGTGCCGCCATCGTCGCGCGCGATCTGACCCATCTCTGTATACATCTCGGCCCGCTTGGCGTCGTCAAGCTCCGCCTTAGCCTGACGGAGAAGCACATTGAAGCGCTCGTTCTGCCATTTCGACTCGTTCCAAGATGCATCGTCTTTGTACGCCAAGCTGTACATCACGTCCGGAGTCGGGCGCGCGCCCCACTGCACCATGCACCACGGTTTCTTCAACCACACGTCCGAATAGTAGCCGTCATTCGGTTCGCGCACCACGTTGATGGTGATGCCCGCCGCCTTGGCATGTTCCGCGTACAGAACTGCCGCGTCCACGGCACCCGAGGTGACCGAGTCGGCCGTGCTAAGGTTGACCGTAAGGCCTTCCATGCCAGCCTTTTTGAGCAGATCTTTGGCCTGATCCGGATCGTATTCGCGCTGTGGGATCGAATCCGGGAAGTATGGCATAGCTGGCGAGTGGTGGAAGTCATTGCCGATCGTGGCTGCGCCGAACTGAATCTTGTCGATCAATTCCTGCCGGTTCACTGAAAGTTTCAACGCGTTACGCACATCCACATTGTCGAAAGGCGCCTGATCGGTCAGCATTGGCATTGTGATTGCCGCCGCCGACGGAACATTGTCGATGTTGATGTCGGGGTTGCGCTGCAACAGCGACAGAGTTTTGTTTTCCAGCTGGCTGGATGCATCAACGTCGCCCGTGATCACGGCCGTCTGGCGCGCGTTGGGGTCGTTGATGATCAGGATTTCGACCTCGTCAAAATATGCCCCTTCGCCGTGCCATTCCTCATGACGTACAAGGCGCGAGCCAACACCAAACTCATTCTCGACAAGCTTGTAGGGACCACAGCCATCGCCAGATTGCCAGTTGGCGGTGCCATCTTCGTTGGCCGGAATGATCGCGATGTGATAATCGGTCATCAGCCATGGCAAGTCTGCATTTGGCGAGCCCAGCTTGAATGTGACAGACCCATCTCCGTTGTCGACGATATCATCAACATCTGCCAGCAGTGCTTTGGCAGCCGACGTCGAATCTTCGCCACGGTGGTGGTTCATCGACGCAATGACGTCGTTGGCCGTTACCTTTGGGCCACTGTGGAAGGTGGCGTTGGGGTTCAACTTGAATGTCCATTCCTTAGCGTCCGGCGTCGCCGACCATTCGGTGGCGACGTCGCCGCCAAGCGTCTGGTCGGTGTTGATCATGGTCAGATATGACCGGTACGTGTGTGCCAAGTTGATCATGGCAAAAGTCACGTATGTACCCGGGTCATGCGTGTCTGATGAGTTGCCGTCATGTTGCGCCAGACGGAACTTGCCGCCTCGCTTGGGTTCGGCTTTTGCGGATGACGTCCACAAGCCGGTGGCCGTCGTGGTGGCCACTCCGGCCACCGCAGCGTAGTGCATGAACGAACGGCGCGAGATACTCCCTTCCCGTGCCGCAGCTGCCAGTCGATCCAGCAGCATTTGGTCCTTAGCGTTTGTCATGTTTTCTCCCTGTGACTTTTTTGTCGCCCGAACCACTTTTTGCGGTTCTTAGTGCAAGCTTCGCGTCCATTCGTGCTTTCGGGCGGCTCAATTGCGACATGAAGTTAACAAAACACGAAAAAATACGTGCATCCACCCTCTAACTGCAGCGAAACCAAATTTTTTTTGCAATGCAGGGGCCTAGGGAACGTGATTAAACCGTGTTCCGTGCCGGAATTCCGGAAACCGCGCACGATTTCGTGACCAAATAGTCAAAAAACGACATGCGGCCAGAGCCTCATGCACAATCATAAGCAGAAAAGAATCGGTCAGTCCTGCCTTGGCTGTCGTCTTGCGCGCAGTTTGGTGAAGTAATCCAGGCGCTTTTTTAGCTCGCGTTCAAAGCCGCGCTCGACCGGGATGTATAGCGTTGGGCGCGCCATGCCTTCGGGAAAATAGTTCTGCCCGGAAAACCCGTCTTCCACATCGTGGTCATACGCATAGCCTGCGCCATATCCCTGATCTTTCATCAAGGATGTTGGTGCATTGAGGATATGTTTGGGTGGCGGCTCGCTCCCGGTTTTCTTGGCCTCGCGCATCGCCGCTTTGAACGCCGCGTAGCCGGCGTTCGACTTGGGTGCAAGCGCCAGATACGCCACTGCCTGCCCCAAGGCCAGCTCACCTTCCGGACTGCCAAGCCGTTCGTAGGTTTCCCATGCCTGCAAGCACAATCCCTGCGCCTGCGGATCGGCCAGACCAATATCCTCGATCGCCATTCGCGTGATCCGCCGCGCCAGGTATCGGGGGTCTTCGCCCCCTCTAAGCATCCTTGCCAACCAGTAGAGCGCTGCATCAGGATCCGACCCGCGCACCGATTTATGCAGTGCAGAAATCAGGTTGTAATGCTCGTCGCCGGACTTGTCATACTTGGCCGCCCGTTTCATCAGTCGCGTGGTCAGCGCGTCGGTGTCCAGCTTGTCTTCGGTTTTCCATGCCGCCACCTGCTCGATCAGGTTCAAAAGCGCACGGCCATCTCCATCGGCCATCTCCAGCAACGCCTCTCGGGCAGGGCCGTCCAACGGAAGTGTTCTGTCCAATTCCTGTTCGGCCCGTTGCGCCAACCGCTCCAGATCAGCGAGGCTTAGCCGCTCCAGCACCAGCACTTGCGCGCGGCTCAGCAAGGCCGCGTTCAGCTCAAAGCTCGGGTTCTCGGTGGTGGCCCCGACCAGAAGGATCGTGCCGTCTTCCATATGTGGCAGAAAACCATCCTGCTGCGCCTTGTTGAAACGATGGATCTCATCCACAAACAACAACGTACCCTGACCATTCGACCGCCGGTGCCGCGCTTCCTCAAACACTTTGCGCAATTCCGGTACACCGGTGAAAATCGCGCTGATCTGTACGAAATGAAGGTCGGTTTCATCGGCCAAAAGCCGGGCAATCGTGGTTTTGCCAACGCCTGGCGGCCCCCAGAAAACCAACGATGACAAGCTGCCAGACGCCAGCATCACACCTAGTGGTGCCTCCGACCCCAAAACCTGGTCCTGTCCGATCACCTCGGCCAGTTTGCGCGGACGCAACCGGTCGGCCAACGGGCGGGGTGCAGTGTCGGGAATAGCGTCCGGCGACTGGTCAAAGAGATCCGCCGCCATGTTAAAGCCTGAACCGCATGCTGGTGCGCTGTGTGCCGCGCTGTACCTCAAGCGTCAGCCACCGACCTCGGCGGGACAGTTGCGCCTCGACATCGGCACCAGTTTCAACTGACACCCCATTGATTTCATGCAGGATATCACCGCGTTGCAATCCGGCGCGTTGACCGATGCGACCAGGTTGATCAACCACAACGCCCCGTGCCATCAGCGGCAGACCAAATTCTGCAATCACCGATGGGTTGACCGTAGACACCGTCATCCCTGGGATCGCAGAGTCCGCACTGGTCTGTAAGGTAGCGCGTGGTGGTTCGTTTGGGGCGGCTCCGAGGCGCAAGGCGATCTCTTCGCTGTTTCCTTTGCGCACGCGGGTGATGCGGGTCTCTTGATCAAAGCCTGCCACGGACATGCGGTAAATCATTTCCGGCGCGGTGTTGACCGGCCGTCCGTCGACCGCGGTGATCACGTCGCCCGGTTCGAACCCGGCTTCGGCAAACCGGCTGCGGGGATGGATTTGCGACAGGACAATGCCGCCGGGGCGGTCCAGGCCAAGCGCGTCGGACATGTCCGCCATCACAGGCTGACCGCTGATCCCCGCCCAGGGACGTTCGAACGTCGGTTTGCCAGCCTGCGCTTGAATTACGAACTGCTCCACCAGCGCGGAAGGTATCGCAAAACCGATACCATTTGAGCCGCCGGACCGGCTTAGGATGCGTGTGTTGATGCCGATCAACCGGCCCTTCATGTCAACCAACGCGCCCCCGGAATTGCCCGGATTGATGGGCGCATCTGTCTGGATGAAATAGCCCCGCGCGCTTCCCGTGGCGACGCCGGATCGCGCCAGCCCGGACACAATGCCACTGGTCACGGTTTGACCGACGCCAAAGGGATTGCCGATGGCCAGAACAAGCTCACCCACCTGGACGGTGTCGCTGTTGCGCAGACCAAGCGCCGGCATGTTTTCGGCATCGTCCAGCTTGAGAATGGCCAGATCGCTTTCCTCGTCTGACAAAAGAACGCGCGCCGAGTATTCGCGGCGGTCGTTGAGCACCACGTTGATGTCCGTCGCCATGCCGACCACGTGATAGTTGGACACGACGATCCCGTCTGAGCTTAGGATCACACCAGAGCCAAGCGAGTTCTCGATGCGTTGCTGCGGCGCCCCGAAGTCACGGAACATGTCTCGGAAAAACGGGTCGTTTCGAAACGGGCTGGCGCGCACGTTGACGATACGGCGCGCGTAGATGTTGACCACGGCTGGCGCGGCCTCCTGCACAACCGGGACGAAGCCGATTCTGATCTCGGCCTGGCTTTCCGGCACACGCATCTCTGCCGCGGCGGGCAGGCAAAGGCAGCAAGACAAGGCAAAAAGAAGTGGCCGCATGGGTCCTCGAAAGGCTTGATGCAGACATTGATATGCTCAGCGCAGGGACAGAATGCAAGCAGCTTGCCAAAGTGTGGATAGCCGAAAAGAAAAACCCCCGCCTTTCGGGACGGGGGTTTCAATCGATTCAGTCTGATCAGACTATTCGTCGTCGGCCTCGATCTCTTCGGACGCGGCGCGGGCTTTGTCGGCGGCGCCTTTGGCGTCAAGATCGCGTTCCACGAACTCGATGATCGCCATCGGTGCCATGTCCCCGTAACGAAAACCGGCCTTCAAGACGCGGACGTAGCCGCCTTGGCGTTCCTTGTAGCGTGGGCCGAGGATGTCGAAGAGTTTCTCGACATGCATGTCCTGCTTCAACTGTGCAGCAGCCTGGCGACGGGCGTGCAAATCGCCGCGTTTGCCAAGTGTCACCAGCTTTTCTACCACTCTTTTCAATTCCTTAGCTTTAGGAAGCGTGGTCTTGATCTGTTCGTGTTCGATGAGTGAGCCGGCCATGTTGGCCCAGAGAGCCTTGCGGTGCTCGTGGGTACGGTTCAGGCGGCGGTAGCCTCTCGCGTGACGCATTTTCTTAGTCCTTTCAATATTTTACTTTGTCTGACCGGGGATGCGTGTCCTCGGTTCTCCTTGGGGCGGAATTGCCCGGAAAAACGTACGTTACGTACGTTTTGATGGGGAAAACGTACGTTTTCCCCAAGATGCTTAAAACTGGTCCTCGAACTTCTTGGCCAGGTCTTCGATGTTGTCGGGCGGCCAATCCTCGACATCCATGCCAAGGTGCAGACCCATGCCCGACAGCACTTCCTTGATCTCGTTCAAGGATTTGCGGCCGAAGTTCGGCGTGCGCAGCATTTCGGCCTCGGTCTTCTGGATGAGATCGCCAATGTACACGATATTGTCGTTCTTCAGGCAGTTGGCCGAGCGGACCGACAATTCGAGTTCGTCCACTTTCTTGAGCAGAAGCGGATTGAACTCAAGCCCGTCATCCTCGTCCTGACGGCTGGCACTCTCGGGTTCTTCGAAATTCACGAAGATCGACAGCTGGTCCTGCAGGATCCGCGCGGCAAAGGCCACCGCGTCTTCCGGCGTGACAGATCCGTCGGTTTCCAGCTTCATGGTCAGCTTGTCATAGTCCAGCACCTGACCTTCGCGGGTGGGCTGCACGTCATAGCTGACCTTCACGACCGGCGAATAGATCGCGTCGATGGCAATCAGGCCAATCGGCGCATCTTCCGGCTTGTTCTTGTCGGCGGCGACATAGCCTTTGCCCTGGTTCACGGTCAGTTCCATGAAAA
>JBCBTE010000079.1:0-14457 GCA_039818805.1 Pseudomonadota bacterium | reverse complement strand
GATGTGAAAGGCCAGGAACGGGCCAAACGCGCATTGGAAATCGCGGCTGCAGGCCGCCACCACCTGATGATGGTCGGCACACCGGGATCCGGCAAATCCATGCTCGCGGCCCGCCTGCCCGGTATCCTTCCACCCCTCACAGCGCCCGAAGCGCTGGAAACCTCGATGATCCATTCGCTTGCCGGGCTTTTGGACGAAGGCGGCATCAACCGCACCCGCCCGTTTCGCGAACCCCATCACACCGCCTCCATGGCCGCTATTGTCGGGGGTGGCCGCCGCGCCAGCCCGGGCGAGATCAGCCTGGCCCATAACGGCGTGCTCTTCATGGACGAATTCCCGGAATATCCCCGTGCGGTTCTGGAAACCCTGCGGCAACCGATTGAAACCGGCGAGGTCGTCGTCGCCCGCGCCAATGCGCATGTGAAATACCCGTGCCGTTTCCTGCTTGTCGCTGCGGCCAATCCCTGCAAGTGCGGGTATCTTCCCGACCCTGCGCGCGCGTGCGCAAGGGTTCCTCAGTGCGGGGAGGATTACATGGGCCGCATCTCGGGTCCCTTGATGGACCGTTTTGACCTGCGCATCGAGGTGCCGCCGGTGTCGTTCACGGATCTCGATCTGCCGCCCTCCGGCGACAGGTCTGCACAGGTGGCCGAGCGGGTCGCAACGGCACGGGCGGTGCAACAGACGCGCTTTGCCGACCGGTCTGACATGCGCCTCAATGCCGATGCCGAAGGCGAGGCCTTGGAAGACATCGCGACGCCGGATTCCGACGGGCGCGATCTGATCAACTCGGTGGCCGAACGGTTCGGTCTGACCGCGCGGGGCTATCACCGCGTGTTGCGCGTGGCGCGGACCATCGCAGATCTTGATGGATCGGACGACGTTCGTCGCGTCCATGTCGCCGAAGCGGTTAGCTACCGTTTGTCGAGCTTGAAAGCGACCTGATCCAAGCGCCAAGATCGCGCAGCGTCGCGCGCCCCTCGGGCAGAAGGTTGTGAAAGATCGGCCAGACATGCGGCAGGTCGTGTTCGATGATCTCGGTCACATCCACGCCCGCCGCGCGCAGATGGGCCGCCATCCGCCGCGTGTCGTCCAGAAGAATCTCGGTGTCCCCGGCGCAAATCCAGACCGGGGCCGCCCCAGAAAACGCCCCGTAAAGCGGGGAAACGCGCGGGTCTTTTGCCTCCGCCCCGTCCAGATAGGCCAAGGTCATCTCTTCGGCGCGCTCGGCCGGCAGAACAACTTCTGCCTCGGCCTGCAATGATACGCTTTCGCCGGAAAAGGTCGCATCGGTCAGCGGCGAAAAGGCGAAAGTGCCCAAGGGCTGCGGCAAACCGGCCCGCGTGATTTCGGCCAATAGCGACAGAACCAGCGCCCCGCCCGCACTGTCGCCACCCAACACCACACCCCCCCGCCGGTGCATCACGGACTTGTAGACTGCCATGCAATCATCGAACGCCGCGGGAAACACGTTTTCAGGTGCAAGCCGGTACTGCACCAGGCAGGCCGGCGCCTTCGCCTCGGCCGACAGGCGCACCAACATGGCCCGGTGGGTCCGGGGAGAGCCGAAAACAAAGGCGCCGCCATGCACATAAAGAAGAACCGGCCCATCCTCGCGCCCGACACCCAGGGCCCAGGCCCAATGCACAGGTACGCCGCCCAGCCGGTCATCCGCAAAAGACGCACCGCGCGGGGCGTGAAAGAAAAGCTTCGATTTTGCCTCGAAAGATCGCCGGACCTTCTCGATCGACGATGCGCGCCGCAGATGCGGCTTCTCGGTCCAGCGCAACCAGGCATTCAACATCGGGCGCATGACGCTCATGTGCGCTTGGCCTCGATGGCGTCCCAGATGCGGGCCGCGATGTTCACGCCGTCGAACCGCTCCAGTTCCTGAATCCCCGTCGGCGAAGTCACGTTAATCTCGGTCAGATAGGTGCCAATCACATCGATACCGACGAAAATCTGCCCGTGATCTCGCAGGCGCGGACCGATCGCGGCGCAAATCTCAAGATCGCGCTCGCTCAGCGCCACCTTTTCGGGCCGCCCGCCGACATGCATGTTCGACCGCGTCTCGCCTGCTGCCGGCAGCCGGTTGATCGCCCCCACCGGTTCGCCATCCACAAGGATCACACGCTTGTCGCCTTGTTTGATCTCCGGCAGGTACTTCTGCACAATCAGAGGCTCACGGCTGAAGGCGGTGAACATTTCATGCAGGCTGCTTAGGTTTCGATCCGCCTCGGTCAACAGAAAGACCCCCGCGCCGCCGTTGCCATAAAGTGGCTTCAGGATGACATCGCCATGCTGCGCCTTGAACGCCTTGATCGTCTGCAGATCACGCGCGATCGCCGTGGGCGGCATGAGCTCCGGGAAGTCCAGGATCAAAAGCTTTTCGGGAAAGTTTCGCACCCAGAACGGATCATTCACCACCAGTGTCGTGTCGCGCAGCCGCTCAAGGATATGTGTCGTGGTGATGTAGAACATGTCGAATGGCGGGTCTTGGCGCAGCCACACCACGTCAAAAGTGGCCAGGTCAACCACGGCCTCTTCGCCCAGCGTGAAATGATCGCCTTCCACCCGCTGAACCGTCAACGGCCAACCCCGCGCGGTCACTCGGCCCTGGTCATAGGCCAGCTTGTTAGGCGTGTAGTAAAACAGGTCATGCCCGCGCGCCTGTGCTTCTTCGGCCAAACGAAAGGTGCTGTCGGCCGCGATGTCGATCGGGCCAATCGGGTCCATCTGGAACGCGATCTTCATGGAAATCCCCCGGGGTCAGTCAGTTGCCCCTACATGGGGCATCCCTGTCCGTGGTGCAAATCAGAAATGGCCGAACGCGTTGTCAAGGATCGTGACCGCGCCTGTGCCATCGACAACCGCAAGGTCAAAGCGCACGTCGCTCAGTTGGCCGGAAGGTGTCCGGGCAAGAAACTCGGATGCGCTTGCATGGATGCGTTGCATTTGGGCCGGGCGCAGCCGCGCCACCGCCTCGTCGACCGTGGCCGATGCTTTCACCTCGCAGAAAACGTAGGTGCCTTGCTCCAGGAAAATAAGATCAATTTCGCCGCCCTGACCACGCCAACGTGCTTCGACAAGAACCGCGCCCCGTTTCTCGTAGGTGAGCAAAACCAGTTCTTCCGCAGCCGCACCTTTGAGATGTGACAGGCGCCCGCGCTCGGTTTTAGATCTTGAAATCGGGTCCAGACCGGTTGTCACGCCAAGGTCGCCTCGCACAGTTTCGACTCGTCGCTACCGTTGCGCATGACCGCCTAAAATTCCCTTAATCACCTCGTTTTCCCAGTTCCAGTGCCCGTTGGTAGACCTGTCGCCGTTTCAAACCAAGCTGAGCAGCGACCTGGTCCGCGGCATCGCGCACGCTGGTAGTCTCCAAAGCCGCCGTCAATGCCGCGTCAAGATCATCTTCTTGCGGCTGCGTCCCTGTACTTCGGCCAATCAGAACCACGATTTCGCCTTTCAGTGTCCGTTCCGAAACCTGTCCGGCCAAATCACCCAGATGGTCGCGCAGCACTTCTTCGAACTTCTTGGTCAATTCCCGGCACAACGCCGCGTCCCGGTCCTCTCCCAGCACCGCGCTGGCATCACGCAGCATCGCCGCAACGCGCCTTGGCGATTCGTAAAACACCAACGTTCCCGGCACGGCGGCCATCTCACGGAGGGCGGTTTTTCGCTTGGCGGATGTGGACGGCAGGAAGCCTGCGAAAAAGAAACGATCGGTTGGCAACCCGGACACGGTCAACGCGGTGATCACAGCCGACGGCCCCGGCGCCGAAACCAGCGCGTGCCCCCCGGCCACCGCCGCCCGGGCCAGATCAAATCCCGGATCCGCCACCATCGGCGTCCCGGCTTCGGAGGCGTAAACCACTGATTTTCCGACCTCCAGCGCCGCGATGATCTTCGGGCGCGCGCGGGGGCCATTGTGATCGTGATACGCCAGCAACGGCCGGTCGCCCAATGGCACCGCATGGATTTCCATCAATCGTCGCAAGCTTCGCGTGTCCTCCGCCACAAGCACATCCGCACCGCGCAAAATGTCCAGCGCCCGCAGCGTGATGTCACGCGCCGCGCCAATCGGCGTGGCCACAAGGTAAAGACCGGGCGCAAGCCTTGGTGTGTCGGGATTCATCACTGGACCCGCCTCTCTGGACGTTTATTATTGCCCCCGTGGGTGCGGTCGTATCAGACCGTACGGGATAAGGGAGTGCGTGATCCAATGTTTGCCGTTTTTACTGCTCTTCGCAAGCCGTTGAAGCGCTTTGCGATTTTGGCCAGTGTCGTTGCCTTGGCGGCGTGCCAGACCGTTTTGCCGGGCACCGGCACGGGAAGTGGCCAGAACATCAATCCCTCGGCACCCGTTCCCGTGGCTTTGCTGGTGCCCCACGGATCGGCCAGCCCGAATGAGCAGAAACTGGCGCGAGATCTGGAAAACGCCGCCCGTCTTGCCGCCGCTGACTTGTCGGGCGTGCAGATCGACTTGCGGGTCTACGGCACCGCCGGAAACGCGGCCCAGGCCCAGCAAGCCGCGCTGAACGCGGTTTCTGACGGGGCCAAGATCATCGTCGGTCCTCTGCACGCGGAATCGGCCAATGCCGTCGCTGTGGCGATGGCGCCCCGGAATGTCAATGTGCTGGCTTTCTCCAACAATCCAACCATCGCGGGCGGAAACCTCTTTATTCTGGGCCAGACCTTTCAGAACACTGCCAATCGGCTGACCCGTTTCGCTGTCAGCCAAGGCAAACGCCGCATTTTGACGGTGCATTCCAACAACCTGGCCGGCCAACTGGGCCAACAGGCCATCGCGCAATCCATTGCCAGCAACGGTGCGACCAACGCCGGCACGGTTGTATATGAATTTTCCCAAGGGGGGGTCGTGGGCGCGGTTCCGGCGATCAAATCCACCGCCGAGGCCAATGGTGCCGATGCCATTTTCATGACGGCCAATTCCGCCGGCGCACTGCCGCTCTTCTCGCAGATGCTGCCCGAGGCAGGCCTGGCACCGGGCACGATGCAGTATATCGGTCTGGCCCGGTGGGATACACCACCGCAAACGCGTGACCTGCCCGGCGTTCAAGGCGGTTGGTTCGCCCTGCCTGATCCACAGCGCACCGCGCAGTTCCGCAGCCGGTTTCAGGCGGCCAACGGTGAAAGCCCGCACGCTTTGGCCGGTTTATCCTACGACGCAATTGCCGCAATCGGTGCGCTGACGCAATCGGGCCGTGCTGATGCGCTCTCGCGCGGCAACCTGTCTCAAAAGGCTGGTTTTCGTGGTGTGAACGGTATCTTCCGCTTTCGTCCCGATGGCACCACCGATCGTGGACTGGCCGTGGCGACAATTACCAACAAGCAGGTCGTGATCTTGTCCCCGTCACCTGATAGCTTTGGTCGTGCGGGGTTCTAGCCGCCCAAGCGCTCAAGGACTCAAATGAAAGACATATTGCCTCTTCCGGACGACCTGATCTGCCCGGCTGAGACGCTGTTCGACGACGCCAGGGTCTGGCAGACGATCCATGACCACTGGCAAGAGGACGGTAAGGACCCCAGCCGCCTGCGCAAGCGCGTTGTCACCGTTCTGCGGGACGCCATGAAGGCCGGTCGCGCCGAAATTGCCCGCGCGCTGTCAGAAGATCCTTTTGCTGCGCGTCCTGCCACACGGGCCTACACGTGGTTGACCGATTGCGCGGTCATCACCGCGCTTAAAGTGGCATCAGAATACGTGCACCATGCGTCCAATCCCACCGATGCCGAACGTCTGACGGTATTTGCGGTCGGTGGATATGGCCGGGGGGAAATGGCGCCACAATCCGATGTCGATCTGTTGTTTCTGACGCCGTACAAGATCACGCCTTGGGCGGAAAGCGTGATCGAAAGCACCCTTTACATCCTTTGGGATCTCAAGCTGAAGGTCGGCCATGCAAGCCGAACCGTGCGTGAGTGCCTGCGCCTCGGCCGAGAGGATTTCACCATTCGCACGGCGCTGCTTGAAAAGCGTTTTCTTTACGGCGACGAAAAGCTGGCCGGGGACCTCGACCATCGCCTGCGCAACGATCTCTTTAAGGGCACCGAACGCGAGTTCGTCGAAGCCAAGATCGAAGAACGCGACAAGCGCCATGAAAAGCAGGGCGAGCGCTACATGGTCGAACCCAACGTGAAAGAGGGTAAAGGCGGGCTGCGCGACCTGCAGTCGCTGTTTTGGATCGCCAAGTACACCTACCGGGTCGATGACGTCGCCGAACTGGTCTCGCACGATGTGTTCACCAAGGAAGAGTTCGACACCTTCGCCCAGGCAGAGAACTTTCTCTGGGCTGCCCGCTGTCACCTGCACCTGACCACCGGACGGGCAACCGAACAACTGACTTTCGATCTGCAAGTCGAGGTGGCTGAACGGATGGGGTACATGGACAAGTCCGGCCGCCGTGCAGTCGAGGTGTTCATGCAGGACTATTTCCGCCATGCCACAGCCGTCGGTGATCTCACGCGTATTCTTCTCACCAAGCTCGAGGCGTCCCATGTCAAGTCCGAGGCCTTGTTGCAACGCCTGTTCGGCCGCAAACGCAAGCTAAAGCCCGGCTACCAAGAGGTGCATGGCCGCCTTGCCATCGCCGGCGAAAAGGCGTTTCTGAAGGACCCGCTGAACCTGCTGCGCCTGTTCGAAGAAGGCCTTCGAACCGGCCTCTTGATCCACCCGGACGCGATGCGGCTGGTCACCGCCAATCTGGACATGATCACCGAAGGCTTTCGCGACAGTCCCGAGGCGCAAAAACTGTTTCTTGGCCTGCTGCTCAAGCACGGCAATCCCGAACGCGCGTTGAGGCGGATGAACGAACTGGGTGTGCTCTCGGCTTTTATCCCTGAATTCGAGCCAATCCGCGCGATGATGCAGTTCAACATGTATCATAGCTACACCGTCGATGAACACATCATCCAGTGCATCAGCCAACTGGCCAGGATCGAACGACGCGAGCTGATCGAAGAACTGCCGGTTGCATCCTCGATCCTGGATGAAGGCGTGAACCGCAAGGTGCTCTATGTGGCGCTTCTGCTGCATGATATTGGCAAGGGCCGGGACGAGGATCACTCGATCCTTGGCGCGCAGATTGCTCGCAAAGTGGCCCCACGGCTTGGTCTCAAACCCGCCGAATGCGATACGGTCGAATGGCTGGTTCGCTACCACCTTCTGATGTCGGACATGGCGCAAAAACGTGACATTGCCGATCCGCGCACGGTCCGCGATTTCGCCAAGGCCGTACAAACCAAGGAACGGCTTGACCTGCTATGCGTGTTGACGGTGTGTGATATCCGTGGTGTCGGGCCGAACACTTGGAACAATTGGAAGGCGTCGCTGATCCGGGCGCTGTACCGACAGACCCGCCGCGCCATGGAAGGCGGTCTGGAGGCGCTGAACCGCGAACAGCGCGGCACCGACGCCAAGCGCAACCTGCGCGAGGCGCTTGCCGATTGGGACGCCAAAGATCTCAAGGTGGAAACGGCGCGCCATTACCCCCCCTACTGGCAAGGATTGCATGTCACGGCCCACGTAGTGTTTGCCAAGCTGCTGCGTGATCTCAAAGATGACGAGATTGCCATCGACCTGCATCCCGATGACGACCGCGACGCCACCCGTGCCTGTTTCGCGCTGGCCGATCACCCCGGCATTTTTTCAAGGCTTGCCGGTGCGCTGGCGCTTGTCGGCGCCAATGTCGTGGACGCACGCACCTATACATCCAAGGACGGCTTTGCCACGGCCGCTTTCTGGATTCAGGACGCCGACGGCAGCCCATACGAGGACGCGCGCCTTGCCCGTCTACGTCAGATGATCCATAAAACCCTCAAGGGCGAGGTCGTGGCCAAAGATGCGATCTTGTCGCGCGACAAGATCAAGAAACGTGAACGCGCCTTCCGCGTGCCTACGCATATCACCTTTGATAACGAGGGGTCGGAAATCTACACGATTATCGAGGTCGATACCCGCGACCGCCCCGGCCTGCTCTATGACCTTACCCGCACACTGGCGGACAGCAACGTCTACATCAACTCCGCTGTTATCGCGACGTATGGTGAACAAGTCGTGGACACCTTCTACGTCAAGGACATGTTCGGCCTGAAGTTCCATTCCGCCAGTAAGCAAAAGACACTAGAGCGCAAGCTTCGCGACGCAATCGAACGCGGTGCGGAACAGGCCACGCGTTAGCACATCCTGGCGTACCGCGCCGCCGGCGAAGGGCGCGCGTGAACGCCAGACGTGTCGGAGTGACGGCACCGATAAACCGAGTGTCCACTAAGGCCAGTCATCCCGTCGGAACATAAGCATCGCGGCAGGTTGACGGTCTTTCCGGTCTATGCACGATGATCCTCATTCAGATCGAAGGGTATTGCCGTGTATCGCACTTGTATTTTGGTATCTTGTTTGTGTCTTGTCCCTCTCAAACTGGCAGCAGATTGGCAAATCGGTCCGGGCAGCGAAATTTTCGTTGGCGCAACCTCTGCGTTTGGCGTGACGAACAAAGGGGTGGGTGCGCTTGGGCTCATGTGTCGGGACAATCAGCCATTTCTATGGACCCAGGGCTGGGCCGCCTCCAAAGCCGGGGCAGACCGGCAAGAAAGCTTCACGGTTGTCGTCGATGATCGCAGTTTCACGGTGTCCGGGCGGCACACACCGCCAGACGGATTGTGGACGGGCGTGCCCTCGACCGATCTGATCAACGCACTGAAAACCGGCTCAATTGCCGTGATTGAAGCGCCGGGCGAAGCACCGATTGCTGTCTCGCTGCGCGGCTCATCCCGGGCGATTGCGACGGCGATGAAAGGCTGCAGCACCAAGACCGCATCCCCCACACCATCAACCGGGGACAGGCGCAGCGTTCTTTTTGGTCAGTTGATCGCAAGCGCATGCGGCGGCGGTTACTCGATCGCAGATGGGGCCGAACTGACCGGGCGTCTTGACAATGATGACACCCCCGACCTCGTCCTTGATTGGGGCGGCGTCACGTGTGACGATCGCTCCAAAGGGCGCGGCGCGGGGTTTTGCGGGGCCGCTTTGTGCACAATCCAAATCGCGTTTACCCAGACACAAACCCGCCAACAAATTCTTGGTGTACAGCCAGAGCTTGTGAAACGCTCCGTCGGGCCCAACATGCTTAGAACCAAGACACAAGGCGCAACATGCGGCGGCGCGACCCAGGTGTGTAGTGTGGTCTGGGGCTGGAACGGCACCAAGCTTGAACCAATGAAGTGACCCGTTTTGCGTCCCGCGCAATCGCCCGGACACGGCCTGAGGCAGTCCGGTTGTTCGCTGAATTGGCCGGTTTTCCGCGAATCCGGTGTTTTCATTTCTCAATATCGGATACTTTGAATTGGTGACCCGTATACCCCCGATTCCGCTAGACAATCTGATCGTCTGTCCGCATTGCGATGCGGCTTACACGTTGCAGCAGCCCGGCGCCGGGCAAAAGGCGGTGTGTCGCCGCTGCGGAACGGTCTTGATCACGCCGCGCCGCAAGGCCGGACTGCAGATCATTGCCGTGTCTCTCGCAGTGGCGATCCTGATCATCGCGGCCACCGTCTTCCCGTTTCTCACCATTAACGCCGGTGGTGCCTCGAACTCGGTCTCTATCCTGGATGCTGCCCTGGCCTTTAGCGACGGGCCACTCATGGCCCTTGCGCTCGCCACAGCGGCCCTGATTATCTTCGTGCCACTTTCGCGGGTCCTGCTGGCAATCTACGTGCTGGTGCCTATCGTGCTTGATCGCCAACCGGCGTACGGTGCGATCCAGGCCTTTCGATTGTCAGAGGCCCTGCGCCCGTGGTCCATGGCCGAGATTTTTGCCATCGGCTGTGCCGTGTCTTTGATAAAGATCAGCGACCTTGCGGATGTCACCTTTGGGCCTGCCTTCTGGATGTTCGCGGCCCTCGTCGTACTTGTTGTGGCACAGGACAACTTCCTGTGCAGGTGGTCGGTATGGAAATCTCTGGACAAAACACAGACATCATAAGCGCCCGCGACTTGGGCGTCGTGTCGTGCACACGCTGTACCCAGGTCTGGCCAGCTGAGACGCAAACATGTGGCCGCTGTGGCAGCGTCCTGCACCAGAGAGATGACAAAAGCCTGCAACGGGTCTGGGCGTATTGGTTGGTCGGGCTGATGTGCTATATCCCAGCCAACGTATACCCGATGTTGCAGACCCGCACCCTTCTCACAGTGCAGGAGGACACGATCGTGGGAGGCGCCATAGAACTTATCCACCAAGGCGCCATCGGCATCGCGATCATCATCCTGATTGCCAGCTTGGTCATCCCGATCGGCAAATTCCTTGCCATCGCTTTTTTGGCCATCTCCGTCACGCGACCCTCAAGCGTATCAAACCACCAACGGCAACTGCTTTACGAAGTGGTTGAATACATTGGACGATGGTCCATGATTGACATCTTTGTGGTTGCGATCATGTCTTCACTGGTTCAATTGAACACCCTCGCTGCGGTCAATCCGGGCCGCGCCAGCCTGTTTTTCGCCCTGTCAGTGATTTTCACCATGCTGTCGGCGCAGGCGTTTGACAGCCGAATGATCTGGGACGTGCGTGCCCAGGGCAAGGAACCGACACCGAATGAGTGACACGCCGCCCCCCGTCCACATCGAGCCCGCGCGCAAATCGCTGCTTGGGCGCGCCTCGTTTGTATGGATCATTCCGTTCGCGGCACTGGCCATCGCGCTTGGAGTGGCTTGGCAGGCATACACCAACCAAGGCCCGCTCATCACGATCGAGTTTGAAAACGGTGCCGGCATAAAGGCCCGCGAAACCGAGTTGCGCTATCGCGACATTACCGTTGGCGTGGTCGAGGATGTGAAATTCGCCCCCGGTCTTTCGGCCGTAAGGGCGCATGTGCGGCTCGAAAAAGAGGTGGCACCATTTGTCGACAATGGCGCGGCCTTCTGGGTGGTGCGACCCGAACTGACCACGCGCGGCGTCAGCGGTCTGGATACCGTTTTGACCGGCGTTTACATCGAAGGATCATGGGACGAGGAAATCGGCCCGGATCAAAGAGAATTTGTCGGGCTCAACGAAACGCCACTTTTGCGGCATGGCCGGGACGGGCTTTTGATCTCGCTCCGCACCACGCCGGGCGGAACGCTGACCGATGACAGCCCGATCACGTTTCGGGGCATCGAGGTTGGCCGCGTCGGGCGGGCGCAGATTTCCGAACAAGGCAATTTCGCCATAGCCGACGCGATTGTTTACCACCCGCACAGCCGATTGATCTCACCCACGACCCGGTTCTGGGACACATCCGGTTTCACCTTTTCGGTCGGACCGGGCGGGGCCGAGATCGACTTTTCTTCTCTGGCCACGCTTGTGGGCGGCGGACTGACTTTTGATACGTTCGTGTCTGGCGGGGCGACCGTTGCAAGCGGTTCCGAGTTCGATGTCTACCCGGATGAAAACGCCGCCCGCAACAGCCTGTTCATCGAATCCGAGGTTGCCGCCCTCGAGGTGCGCGTGGTGTTTGACGAAAACATCTCGGGCCTTGCCATCGACGCCCCGGTTGAACTCAGCGGGCTGAGGATCGGCAAGGTGCAAAGCGTCTCGGGCGTGATCGACGAGGACGCGTTTGGCGACCGGCGCGTGCGTCTGAACGTGCTTCTGGCGATCCAACCGGCGCGGTTGGGTCTGCAGGACGACGTGTCGCCCGAAGCCGCGCTTGCCTTTTTGTCACAACGGGTCGAGGAAGGCCTGCGCGCACGTCTGGCCAGCGCGGGCTTGCTGACAGGCGGTCTAAAGATTGAGCTGGTTCAGGTTGATGACGCCCCGCGCGTGGTGATGCGAACCGGCGAAGGCATCATTCCAATCATCCCCACCACCGACAGCGAGATTTCCGATGTGGCCGCAACCGTTGAAGGTGTCGTGGGACGGGTCAACAATCTGCCGATCGAGGAGTTGCTGACCGGTGCCATCGACTTTCTCGACAGTGCCGAGGCGTTCGTATCAGACGAAGACCTGCGGGAAACACCGCAAGACTTGCGCGCCCTTCTGGACGAACTGCGCACGGTCGTGGCGTCCGAGGATGTAAAGAATGTGCCGGTGAACCTGAATGCCGCCTTGGGGCGGCTTGAAACGCTTTTGGCACAGCTGGAAGAACAAGAGCTGGCCAGCCGGTTGGTCGCTGCGGTCGATGCCACCGCTGCCGCGGCAAACGGGGTGACCGCGTCGGTCGAAGGCGTGCCCGCGCTTGTTGCACAGATCGAAGCCGTTGCCGCCAAGGCGGAATCCCTGCCATTGACGGAGCTGGCAGAGGAATTGACCGAATTGACCGCGTCGGCCGACGCCATTCTTGGAACCGAAGCGGCCCGCAACCTGCCCGCGGATCTTGGTGCAGCGCTGAACGAGTTGAACGCGACCCTGGCCGAATTGCGCGAGGGCGACGCGGTGACCAACATCAACGCCACGCTCGATTCCACCCGTAAGGCCGCCGACGCCGTTGCCACTTCGACCGAAGAATTGCCCGCGGTCATCAACCGTATCCGGGCCGTTCTCGATCAGGCCAGCGCGACCATCGCGGGCTACAACAAAGGGGATGTCATTAGCCGCGACGCGCAGTCCACGCTGCGTGACATCTCCAAGGCCGCGGACGCACTGGCGTCGCTGGCCCGGATGCTGGAACGCAATCCAAGCGCACTCTTACGGGGACGATAACGCATGACCTTTCTCAAACCCGCCCTGCTGGGCACCGCCTTTGTGTTGGTCGCGTGCGGCACCATGCCGGATCGCTACGCGGTTATCCCGCCGGACGTGACCGAGACGGTTCGCATCAGCTTTCGCACCGTCGAGATCCGCGACGTGTCATTGCCAAGTTTCGCGGCGGCGGATGAAATCGCGATCCAGGAGGCCGATGGCAAACTGGTGACCGACAGTGACATCCTGTGGGCCGACGCCCCTGAACGCGCCGTGGCTCTGGAATTGGCCCGCAACCTTGCACGCCTCTCGCGCGCGCGCGTCGCCCCCGAGCCCTGGCCGTTCGAGGCGCTGCCTGATGCGCGCGTCGACATCCGCTTTGAAAATCTCGTGGCCCGGGTTGAAGGACAGTTTCGCGCCTCGGGTCAGTACTTTGTCGGCGCCGAGGACAGCCGCCGGGAACGGTCGGGACTTTTCGATCTTGCCGTGTCCTACGATCCCGAAGGCGGACTTCCGGCGCTCGCACGCGCGCGCGGCCAAGTGATCTTGGACCTTGCGACGCTCATCGCACGCGACGGACTCCGCTAACACTCCCGGCCTACTTAACGACTTCCATGACGGCAAACGAGTTAGTCTGAAGGATGCCGGGCAACTTGTTGATCTTGTCCCCCAGCACCTGCCGAAAATGCGCAATGTCCCGCGTGCGGATTGTCAGCAGATAGTCAAACGATCCAGCCAGCATCAAACAGCTTTCGACCTCGGGCACGGATTTGACCGCTTCGTTAAACGCATCAAGCGAATTGTCGACCCCCGTCGCCGCAAGCGACACTTGCACGACGGTCAGGTGCGCCAAGCCCAGCTTGTCCTTGTTCAAGACTGCCCGATAGCCGCTGATAAAGCCCGATCTTTCCAAGCGCTTGACGCGCTCCGAACACGGCGTGTTGGTCAGGTTCACACGTGCGGAAAGCTCCACGATCGACAGCCTTCCATCTGATTCCAGCTCCTCAAGGATTCGTTGGTCGATCTTATCTAAATCCCTGCTCATTAGTGAAAATTCCTATTTTGATGCTGTTAGACCGGAAATTTACCTGAAATACTGGGGATAAAATGCCCTTTGTCTAGTGATTATCACTGATACTAGAATTGGCGCACTTTCAGATCACTCATTTGATTCCGAGTGCTCCGTCCTGAGGGCACACGCTCTCCAAATCGTAAAAACACACCGACACGGAGGACAAAATGACAGTCAAAATTGTCATTGGACTTGACGGGACAGATACCGGTGAACGCGCACTCGCATTTGCAAAAGACCTGGCGTCGAAGATCGACGCCTGTGAGCTGCTCGCCATCTATGTCATTGAATGGTCACCATTCACGTTCCAAACCGCCGAAGAAAACGAACAGCGCCACAAGCGGCGCGAAGAAGAGATCAAGCTTGCGACCCAGCGGATCGTCGAACCGGCTGTTGCCGCGCTGCAAGAGGCCGGCTTCTCGGCCAGCGGTCTCGTGCGCCACGGCGATGTCGCCGAGACGTTGAACAGGCTCACCGTGGAACAGGGCGGATCGCAGATCATTGTCGGCCGCGCATCCTCGGATGGCTTTGCCAAGCGCATCTTCGGAAGCTCGACACAGAACCTTGTGATGCACGCAGACGTGCCCGTCACGGTTGTCGGATAGGAGTTGGATCATGAAAAATACATTAAAATTCTGGCTGACCTCCGTGGTCGCGGCCATGGCAGCCGGCCCGCTCGCGGCGCAAGAGGCCATGGGTATTGACGAAAAG
>JBCBTE010000078.1:0-14839 GCA_039818805.1 Pseudomonadota bacterium | reverse complement strand
GGCTTGAAACTGCGATGGTTTGACGCATCTCGTTGCGCGCGTTACAAAAAATGAGACGCGGGCAACAGGAGGAGCATATGGCCGAGGATCTTCAGGATATTGGCGAAGACAAAACATTGCTTCTTGTGGATGACGACGAACCGTTTCTTCGTCGATTGGCAAAAGCGATGGAAAAGCGCGGCTTCGACGTTGAAGTTGCCGGTTCCGTGGCGGCAGGTCAGGCCATTGCCACGGCGCGACCGCCGGCGTTCGCCGTGTGTGACCTGCGGCTGGAGGATGGCAATGGTCTTGATGTCGTGGAAACCATTCGGGAAAAACGCCCGGACAGCCGGGTCGTCGTATTGACCGGGTACGGAGCAATCGCCACGGCGGTTGCGGCGGTCAAGATCGGCGCCACAGACTATCTGTCGAAACCGGCGGATGCGACGGACATCACCAATGCGCTGTTGGCCAAGGATGATGAAATGCCGCCGCCGCCGGAAAACCCGATGAGTGCGGACAGGGTGCGATGGGAGCATATTCAGCGGGTGTACGAGCTGTGTGACCGCAACGTGTCGGAAACGGCGCGGCGTCTGAACATGCACCGCCGGACATTGCAACGCATTCTGGCGAAACGCTCACCCCGCTAGGTCGTAACGTTTACAGATGCGATCCACAACGGTTCCGTCGGACATCCGCGTGTCGCGTAGGCGTTCGTAATCTTCGAACCCACGGCTTTGGTAATAGGTCAGACCGCTGTCGTTGTCAGCGCGGATCGTCGCGCTGATCCAGGTGTAGCCAAGATCGCGCGCCGCGGTTTTCGTGGCCTCGAAAAGCTTTGAACCGACGCCCCGCCCGGTCTGGCCCAGCCTGACGAAGGTCGCGATGTCGGCGGCGTCTGCAGGAAATTTTGCATTGGGTTGAATGTTTTGAAACCCAAGAACTTGCCCGCCGTCGTCTTCGGCCAAAAACCAAGCACTTTGGCCGGGATAGAGACGTATTTCGGCGCTCAGATCCGCTCCTGTCAACGGCTGCGTATGGGCCGTTGTTCCGCCTTTTGCGATGATTGCGTTCAGCAGGTCGGCCAATTGTCCTGTGTCCCCTGTCCCGGCCTTGCGCACATGGATCATCCGAACTGATCCAACAGTTCGGTATACCGGGCGGTGAAATCATGGCGGGTTTCGGTCGGTGGGCGCAGAACGATGTCGAGCCCATCCATCAGGTCGGGTTGTGGCGTGCCGAAAAATCGGGACGCCTCGGCGGCGGTGAACCCGGCGATCTGGGTTGCTTCCATCCAGGCGCTGACCTTGTCGGCCTTCTTGATATCGCGCTTGATCTTTTGCGGGATCGCGGCAGGCAGGCCAAAGCGGATATGCACAGCCGCCGCCAGGCGTTTGTCCAGATCGTCATAGCCAGGGCCAACGGCGTTTTTCACCGGCGAGATCATGTCACCGATGACATATTCCGGTGCATCGTGCAGCAAGGCGGCCAGCTGCCATTTGGGCTCTGCCTTCGGCGTCAGCCGGGAATAAATCCGCTCGACCAGCAAGGAATGCTCGGCCACGGAATAGGCGAAGTCGCCCTTGGTTTGCCCGTTCCAGCGGGCCACGAAGCTTAGGCCGTGGGCAATGTCCTCGATCTCGATGTCGACGGGGGTCGGGTCAAGCAGGTCAAGACGACGGCCCGAAAGCATTTTTTGCCAAGCACGCGGAGTAGGCACGAAACCTCCATCAGGTTGGGGTGGGCGATTGCCCGGTGATACAATCCGGGTCAGCGATTTGCAAAATCTTCGAGAATGGCGGTCAAAAGCGGCGACGCGTGGTGCGCAGCGATGAAGTTGTAGCCTTTGTAAGGGTCGGTCTTGAGCGCGCGGATGGAGGCCACGTCATGCAGCGGAATGGTGGGGTTTTCGGCGAAATAGACCCTGATATTGCCCAACCCAAGCAAATGGGCGCTGGGCGCGCAGGCCGCATCCCCGCCGTGATCTTCGTAAATCAGAACCGACCCGTCGCGCAGCGCACGTCGCGCGCCGTCCATCGCTGCAATCTCGGCGCCTTCGACATCCAGCTTGATCAAGGCCGCCTGCCCCGGTGTCAGCAGATCGTCAATCGCCACGGTTTCGACCACTTCGGTCCGGTCCAGTGTCCCTGCGGTGTCGCCCAACCGGGCCGAAGCGTGGGAGTTGTGCACGTTCACGAAGCTCAATTCCTCGTTGCTGCGCGAGAACACCGCGGCCCAGCAGCGGTGAACATTGGCCAACGATCTGGTGTTTTCCGTCAAGGTGCGGAACGTGTCAGACGACGCCTCGATCGCGATAACGCGCTGAAACAGGGTCGATGCATAAACGCTCCAATACCCTTTGTTTGCCCCGGCATCGCAAAACAGTGCCGTGTGACCCGCGGCCGCATCAATCACGGTGCCCACCTCTGGTTCGTATTCACGACGGAAGAGAGCGAACCGCGTCCAGTATCCATCGTTGAGATAAATCTTGAATTTGCCGCCTGTGGGTAGGGTGAGGATGGCCGCATTCGCCGGATCGAACCGGCGCGCCAGAAACCGAGTAAAGATGCCAAAAAGGTAACGGTTCACCGCGATGCGGAACAGCGCCATCAAAACGAGATATTGCCGCCGCGCCGTGCGGCCCACGAAAGAAAGATCACCTTGGGTAGTCATACGCGCCTCATCCAAACACACAGGACCAATACGCCTAGTCATCCTGCAACACTGACGCAAGCCACAACCCCGGTGCCACATTCTTGCCACATTTCAAGCGCATCGTGATTGTGTCGTGTATCCGCTGCCAGCGATGCCGGACCACAGAGGCAAATCATAAAAGAGCAGGGTCCTGCACCGCCGATACCGTGACATAAACGGGGGGCGTTCATGATGCTTCTCGTCACGCGCCCCCTATAAACCTGTGAAAGGAGCTTGAGATGATCAGGCAACTAACAGCGGTAGGGGCAGCAATCGGGGCTTCCATCTTGAGCACGCCCGCCATGGCCGCAAGCTGTGCAGAGCGGGACACCGTGGTCGAGCGCCTGCAATCCCAATACGATGAAACCTACACGGCTGGCGGTCTTCAAACCGTACGCGACAAGCAAACACTGGTCGAAGTCTGGGCGTCACAAAAAACGGGAACGTTCACTGTGATGCTGACGATGCCCGACGGAGTGACTTGCGTGGTGGCAACGGGAACCGATTGGCATCAACGCGACGCGGATGAAACGCCGCCCGGCGAAAGCAGCTGACGGCACGCGGGATCTGTAACGCATCACACGTGCTTGTGCGCCAATTTTAATGGGATTTCGTACGCGAGCCTCCATCTAATCAGTATATGCAATGGCGCGGTCGCCCCTGCAGGCGATGAGGCGCCTCTACAGGATGGAGACCCGCAATGTTCAAACGTATCGTGACAGCTGCCCTGGTTTTTGGCGCGGCTGCAATTGGACCACCGACACTGGCGCAAGCCCAAACCCGACAATGCATGCCGCGCGACGCGCTGGTGGATCGCTTGCAAAGCCAATATGGCGAACGGCCGAGCGGTGGTGGTTTGCAATCACCGCAGCAACTTTTGGAAGTCTGGAGTTCACAGACCTCCGGCAGCTTTACCGTTTTTATCACTCAGCCGAATGGCATGAGTTGTGTCGTGGCCACCGGCCTGAACTGGACGTCCACGACTGCGCCTTCGATTGACGGGGTTGCCAGCTAACAGGCCATAATCGCGCATTGCCGACCGAAGGGTCGAATGCTATCTGCCCTGCAAAGCCGATTTGCAAGGAGCAGAGAGATGGCAAAAGACTTCGTCGTCAAGGATATCAGCCTGGCCACGTTCGGCCGTAAAGAGCTGGATATCGCAGAGACCGAAATGCCCGGCCTGATGGCACTGCGGGAAGAATACGGAAATGAAAAGCCGCTGACGGGCGCCCGGATTGTCGGCAGCCTTCACATGACGATTCAGACCGCCGTTCTGATCGAAACACTGGTTGCGCTGGGGGCCGATGTACGCTGGGCGTCGTGCAACATTTTCTCGACCCAAGACCACGCCGCCGCGGCGATCGCCGAAGGTGGAACACCGGTCTTTGCCGTCAAGGGTCAGACGCTGGAAGAGCATTGGGATTACTTGGACCGGTCGTTCATGTTCCCCGAAGGCGCCAACATGATCCTGGACGATGGCGGCGACGCGACACTGTACGTTCTCTTGGGTGCGCGGGCCGAAGCCGGCGAAGATATCATCCCGGTGCCGTCCTCGGAAGAAGAAGAAGTGATCAAGGCACAGATCAAAAAGCGGATGGAGGTCAGCCCGGGTTGGTTCACCAAGACGCGCGAAGCGATCAAGGGCGTGTCCGAGGAAACGACCACGGGCGTGCATCGCCTTTATGACCTGCAGAAAAATGGCCTTCTGCCATTCCCCGCGATCAACGTGAATGACAGTGTGACCAAGTCGAAATTCGACAACAAATACGGTTGCAAGGAATCGCTGGTTGACGGGATCCGTCGCGCCACCGACACCATGATGGCCGGCAAAGTGGCCGTGGTCATGGGGTATGGCGACGTGGGCAAAGGCAGCGCCGCGTCGCTGCGCGGGGCCGGGGCCCGTGTGAAAGTGACCGAGGTTGACCCGATTTGTGCGCTGCAGGCGGCGATGGACGGGTTCGAGGTGACGCTGCTGGAAGATGAGGTCGCATCGGCAGACATCTTCATCACCACCACCGGCAACAAGGACGTGATCCGCATCGAGCACATGCGCGAGATGAAGGACATGGCAATCGTTGGCAATATCGGCCACTTCGACAACGAGATCCAGGTGGCGAACTTGAAGAACCACAAATGGACAAACATCAAGGAACAGGTGGACATGATCGAGATGCCGTCGGGCAACCGGATCATTCTGCTGTCCGAAGGCCGGCTGCTGAACCTTGGAAACGCGACGGGCCATCCGTCATTCGTGATGTCTGCCAGCTTTACCAACCAGGTTCTGGCACAGATCGAACTGTGGCAGCGCGGCGATCAGTATGACAATCAGGTCTACATCCTGCCCAAACATCTGGATGAAAAAGTTGCCCGGCTACATCTTGACCGGATCGGGGTAAAACTGACAGAACTGGCGAAAGATCAGGCAGACTATATTGGGGTGGAAGTCAGTGGGCCGTTTAAACCAGAGCACTATCGTTACTAGATTTTTTGCATCTTTCGTCTTGGGCCTGTGCCTTTTGGCATGGGCCCCGGCGGTGGATGCCAAGCCGCGCGTCAAAGTTTCGGAAAAACAGTATTCCATTGATGCGACAACGCTTGAGGGCATCCGCAAGCAAATGAAACAGCGCGGCCCCAAGGGGCACTGGGCCTATACCGATTGGTACGTACGCTGGACAGGAAGCTGCGAATTGTCGGTTGAAATCACCTACACGATGCCGCGCCACAAGAACGAGTCGCGCCTTGATCCGGCGCTGCGCAAGAAGTGGAAGTCGATGGTTGCCGCGCTGAAGGCGCATGAAAAGAACCATGGCAAGCACGGGATCAATGCCGCGCGCGAGATCGAAAAGAATGGATGCGCGGACGGCGACGCAATCATTCGTAAATGGGCCAATCAAGACAAAGTATATGACAAGAAAACAAGACACGGTGCAACAGAGGGCGTTGTGTTTAAATAACCTGAGCGGTTTTGCAAGCGCACAGGAACGCCTTGCCCGAATTGGGCAAGCGCGTGTCGGCCTCAGACCTCGCTACCCGCGATTTTCTGCAACTTCGGGGAATCTCAGGAAGAATTCCCTTTGTGTCACAAAAGACAGCCGTTATCGTCCCGCTACGCCGCAAAAAGCGGTGTTAAAATTAGAGACCCGGCCACATGCCGGAACTGGTGGGAGACACGAATGGGACGCCGTGACGATTTGATCGCAAAATATGCAGATGACCTAAAGAACAAGTGCGGCATGACGCCGGATATGGATCTTTTGACCAAGGTGACGATTGGATGTGGGCCGTCGATCTACAACGCGGATGCATCGACCGTGGCCGCAGGTCAGGAAGGCGAGCTGGAAACTGTCAAGGACAACTTTCTGATCAAGAAGCTGGGTCTGAAAGACGGTCCGCAACTTATGGATGCGATCAACCAGGTCATCGAGACCTATGGCAAGTCCGAGCGCAACAAATATCGCGCTGTCATTTACTACATGCTGACCAAGCATTTCGGAAAAGAGTCGGCATATAGCTGAACCAGACCAGACGTAAAAAAGACGCCCGCCGGACCCGGTGGGCGTTTTTTTGTTGTTGGCGCCGTGTGACCAGGCGTGCCTGGGCTTTCTTGATTGGGCGCGGAATGTGGTGGTGGTCGGCCGCAAACGGCATCCATGATTAGCTTGATCCGAAGCAAGGCTGTAACATAGCTTGCTTTACCTAAGGCCGATTTTGGTCAAATCTTTCTCGGTCGTGGCAGGAACAGGAGTCGCAAGATGAAAGATGCGGTTGAAGAACTGCTTGAAACCGTCTCCGTGCCTTTCGAGCAGGCGCGCGCGATGCCGCCATCCGTCTATACGTCGCATGCATTCCTGCAGCGCGAGCTGAGCGACATCTTTTCCAAGGACTGGTTCTGTGTCGGGCGTGCCTCGGCCTTGGCCGATCCGGGTGACTACGTCACGCTTGATCTGGCGAACCAACCCATCATCGTCTTGCGCGATCAGGACGGCACCTTGCGTGCGATGTCCAACGTGTGCCGCCACCGGATGTCGACCTTGTTGGAAGGTCGGGGCAATGCGCGCAGCATCGTCTGTCCATACCACGCGTGGACCTACAACCTTGACGGAACGCTGCGCGGTGCCCCGGCGATGACGCAGAATGATGGGTTCTGCAAATCCAACTACAAGCTGCCAAAAGTGCGGTGCCAGGAGTGGTTGGGCTGGGTGTTCGTGACGCTGAACACCGAGGCCGCCCCCGTCGCCGAGCAACTTGCCCGTGTCGCGGACGAAGTTGGCGACTACGATATGGCGAGCTACACCGAGACGTTCTTCGAAACCCATCTTTGGGACACGAACTGGAAGGTTCTGGCCGAGAATTTCATGGAAAGCTATCATCTGCCGGTATGCCATGCGGGCACGATTGGCGGGCTGTCCAAGCTTGAAGAGATGGTGTGTCCGCCGGGCGAGCCCGCGTTCAACTTCCACACTATCCTGAAAGACAACACGCTGAAGATCGCGATGGCGCATCCCAGCAACACGCGGCTGACCGGCGACCGGCGTCGCATGACCTATCTGCTGGCGATCTATCCCAGCCTGTTGATCACGCTGACGCCGGGGTATTTCTGGTACCTGACGCTGCATCCGCATGGCGTGGGGCAGGTCAAGATCGGTTTTGGTGGCGGCATGTCCGAGGACTACGTGAACGACCCTGATGCAAAGGCGCATTTCACCCAGCTCAAGACGCTTCTGGACGCGGTGAATGTCGAGGACAAGGGCTGTACCGAGAAGGTTTACCGTGGCCTGTCTTCCCAAGCGGCGGAGCCGGGTCACTTGTCGCATTTGGAGCGCCCCAATTACGACTTTGCACACTACATCAACTCTCGCATTCAAGCCGCAGGATAATCGCCTTGGCCCATACTCGTATCCGCAAGTTCAATACCGCCGAGACGTATCCCGAACAGAAGCTCGACAACGATTTGTGCCAGGCGGTTGTGACCACGGGCGGCAAGACCGTCTGGTTGCGCGGGCAGTGTCCGCAAAACCTTGACAATGCGAAAAACATCGACAGCCATGACCCGGTGGAACAGACGCACAAGGTGATGCAGAACATCCAGCAGCTGATCGAAGAGGCCGGTGGCCGGATGGAGCATCTGGTAAAGGTCGTGGTCTACATCACCGATGTGCGCCACCGCGAGGCGGTGTACCGGACGATGGGCGAATACATCAAAGGCGTGCATCCGGTGTCGACCGGACTTGTGGTTCAGGCGTTGGCCCGGCCTGAATGGCTGGTCGAAATCGATGGTACCGCCGTCATTCCCGAGGATTTCGAGGGATGACGTTTTCATTGGTCGCCCGCTGTGCCGATACCGGTATGTTCGGGATTGCGATCTCGTCATCGTCACCTGCCGTTGCGGCGCGATGTTCCTATACGCGGGCAGGCGTTGGTGCGGTCGCCAGCCAGAACATCACCGATCCGAGACTAGGCCCCTTTGCCTTGGACCTCATGCAAGGCGGGATGAGCGCGCCCGAAGCCGTGGCCGGGGTGCGCGATCAGGGCCAGTTTCTGGAATACCGACAGGTGCTGGCAATTGATGCGCAGGGACGCACAGGCATCCATTCCGGGCCGAAATCACTGGGCGTCTGGACCGAGGCGGCGGGGCGTGACGTGATTTCCGCCGGCAACTTGCTGGCCAACGAGGATGTGCCGACGGCAATTGTTGAGGCGTTCGAGGTCAGCGTCGGCCATTTGGGCGATCGTTTGATCGCCGCGTTGCGCGCAGGTCTGGAAGCCGGGGGTGAAGCCGGCCCGGTGCATTCCGCAGGGTTGCAACTGGCCGACAAGATGGCCTGGCCGGTCGCCGACCTGCGGTGTGATTGGACCGAAGACTGCCCGATCGCCGCTGTCGCAGACGCTTGGGAGGTCTATAAACCGCAGATGGACGCCTATGTTCAGCGCGCGCTCGACCCTCGGGAAGCGCCGTCTTACGGAGTGCCCGGCGATGAATAGACCGTCAAAGCCCATCGGCCATGTTGATCAGATGCGCCAAGATCTGTCTCGGATTGCCGCCGCACCAGAAGACGCACCCTTGGGTCCGCCCGGTCACTTTTACACCGATGAGTCGTTCTTTGCGCATGAATGCGCGACGCTTCTGCGCGATGGATGGCATTGTGTGGGGCGGTCGGACGAGTTTGCGACGGTCGGAGATTACCTGACGCTTACGCTTTTGAACGAGCCGTTGATCATTGTCCGCGACACCCAAGGTATCCGTGCCCTGTCGAATGTGTGCCGTCATCGCGGGATGCCCGTGGCCCAAGGGTCGGGCAACACGAAACGGTTTGTGTGTTCCTATCACGCCTGGACCTACGGCACAGATGGTGCACTGCTGCGGGCCGCGCGGATGAAAAACGCAGGCTTTGATCCGAAAACCTGTCGTCTTGGCCGTTTTGCCTGCGTGGAACGCTTTGGATTTGTCTATGTCTGTCTGTCGGACACACCACCCGAGATTGACGTGGATTTGGCTGGATTAGACACTGTTATTGGCCAATATGACCTTGCGGCGTTTTGCATCAAGCACAGCGCATCCGAGATCTGGCACACGAATTGGAAGTGTCTGGTCGAGAACTTCATGGAAGGCTATCACCTGTCGGTGGTCCATCCGGTCACCTTGCACGGTTACACGCCAACCGGCCTGAGCAAAAAGGCCGCTTCGGGCCCCGGTTTCACCAGCTACTATGCGAATTATCCCGACGACATTCCGCCACGTGGGCATGGCGCGCCGGGTTTGGATGAAAAGGCACGGCATCGCTCGTCGCTTTTTGCTGTCTTTCCCTGCCAGGTGGCGAGTGTTGCGGCCTCGCTTCTGGTGTCTTTGTCGATCCGTCCCCTGACAGCAAGTTCGATCGAGGTGCGCTGGACGTTGTCGGCATATGGCGACGATCTTGATGAGGATACGATCGCGCAACGCATCGCCCTGTGGGAGGAAGTGAACCGGGAGGATCGCGAAAAGCTTGAGACCATGCAAACCGCACTAAATTCGGTACATGCCACGGGTGGGCCGTTGGCGGGCGAGGATTACGAGGGCACGGTGCGCGACTTTATCCGGTGGCAGGCGCGGCGGGACCAAAGTGGACCTGCTTGAATTGACACCGTGCCTGGACCAGAACTAGGCATGCCCATCCGGTTCACCTTCAGACAGTTGGAATATCTTGTGGCCGTCGGCGACGCGGGCACGATCGCACTGGCGGCGCAGCGCCTGAACGTGTCGTCCCCGTCCATTTCCTCGGCCATCAGCCAGCTTGAGGCGGAATTCGGCATTCAGCTTTTTGTTCGGCATCATGCGCAAGGCCTGTCGCTGACCCCTGGCGGGCGGCGTGTGTTCAACGAAGCAAAACGCATTCTGGACGATGCCGCCGCGCTGAACGATCTGGCCAGTGATATCACGGAAACCGCCCGTGGCCCGATCGCGATCGGAGCGCTGACCACGGTCGCCCCCCTGATCAGCGCGTCGCTGCGCCGATCGTTCGAGGCGGGCTTTCCGGATGCCACTGTCACCTTGCGTGAGGGCAACCAGGTGGATTTGTTGCGTATGCTGGGGCGTGCCGAGATCGATGTGGCCATCACCTATGACATCGAGATTCCCAAGGACATCGCGTTTGAAAAGCTTGTCGCGTTGCCGCCCTACGTGATGCTGGCGGCGGATCACCCGATGGCCGATGCCGGCACGCTGTCGCTGAAGGATCTGGAAGCGCAGCCGATGATCCTGCTCGATCTGCCGCTCAGTCGTGACTATTTCCTGTCGATGTTTCAGGCCACCGGTATCCGGCCCAACATTGCCGAGCGCACCACAGATCTGTCCGTTGCGCGCAGCCTTGTGGCCAACGGATTCGGCTTTGGCCTGATCAACATGCGCATGAATACCGACCTTGCCCCGGATGGTGCCCGGCTGGTGTTTGTGCCGTTATCGGACAAGCTGCGCCCGGTCGTGCTTGGGCTGGCAACCAAACAGGCCGACCACCGGTCACGCATCGTGTCGGCGTTTTTCGAACATGTGCATGAGCGCGTGCAGTCGGGGACATTGCCCGGAGTGGGCAAAACCCCCTAAAGCCCGACCTCTAGCCGGTGTAACAACACGTCCAGCATCGCATCGCATCTGTCCAGTTGATCGCGCGTGACGAATTCGTCCGGTTTGTGCCCCTGCGCCATCGAACCGGGCCCGCATACCACGGTCGGGATACCAAGCCGGGTCGAGAAAAGACCGCCCTCGGTGCCAAACGCCACCTTGATCGTCGCGTTCGACCCGGTCAGAGATTTGACGAACGAGACCACGTCGGCATCCGGCGCCGTGCTGAGCGGGGGGTAGGTGTTGGTGACGTCAATGTCGATCCCCGCCTCTGGAAACGTGGACTGAAGCGGTGCAAGCAAGGTGTCGGCACGGTTGCGGATAAGGCGCAGCAGATGATCCGGGTCGTCGTCGGGTAGGTTGCGGATTTCGAAGTTAAATTGCGCTGTGTTGGGGACGATGTTCAGCGCGACACCGCCACTGATCTGGCCCACATGCAGCGTTGTGTAAGGCACATCATAGCCCAGATCGCGTGCGGTCGTGCCCACAGTCTCATCCTGTATTTGCCGGATCACCGTCACCATGTCACAGGCCATATGTATGGCGTTCAGCCCGGTCGGGGCCAGGGCAGAATGCGCCTCTTTTCCGCGGCACGTCAGGCGCGCGGCGGTTTTGCCCTTGTGCCCGGTTGCCACGGTCATATCTGTGGGTTCGCCGACGATGCAGAATTTCGGACAAAACGGCGCCTTTGCCAGCATGTCGAGCATTGAACGCACGCCGACACAGCCGATTTCCTCGTCGTAGGAGAGGGCAAGGTGAAGCGGTGTTGCAAGATCTCGTTGTCCTGCCGTCAACGCCGCGGCCATCGCACTGGCCACGAAGCCTTTCATATCGGCCGCGCCGCGACCAAAAAACTTGCCGTCCCTTTCCGTCATCTCAAACGGCGCAACCGTCCAGTTCTGTCCCTCGACCGGGACCACATCTGTATGCCCGGACAGCAGAACACCCGCCCGGTCGCGCGGGCCAATCGTGGCGTAGAGGTTGGCCTTTTGACCGCTGTTATCCTTGATGATGTGCACATCGGCACCGACGTCGCGCAACAAGCCTGCGCAATAGTCAATCAGGCCCCGGTTGGGATCAGCGCTGATCGTTGGAAAGGCGATCAGATCTCGTAGAAGGTCGGTACTGTGCATCAGATGATGCTTAGCGCAGGACGCCGCGCAACGCTATGCGACATCGCTTTGTTGTCGGGCGGCGATCTGCTTGGCCAGGTATTCGGCATCCACCCAAACGCCCCAGATAAACGAAGACCCTCGCATCGACAGCCACGGCAGGCCAAGGAAGTATACCCCCGGCTCGGTCGACACGCCGCGATGATGGGCCGGTTGGCCGTTCTCAAACGCGTCCACCTTCAGCCAACTGAAATCCTGTTTGAAGCCGGTGGCCCAGATGATCGTGCTGATCCCCGCTTCCGCCAGATTCAGATCAAGCGTCGGGTTGGTCATGCAGTCCGGATCAGGCCCAATCTTGCGCGCTTCTGGGTCTGGTGGCAGGTCCAGACCTTCGCGCATCGCATAGGCATCAGCCTGGTCCAGAACAGAAAGGTAATCGGCATCGCCCTGGCGGATGTTGTCTGCCAAGTCCGGGGCGAAGTGCAGCACGCCGTTCGAGTGGTCTTGGGTCATGCCGACAAGGTGCAATCCGCGTGCGGCCAGTTCCCGAAAATCGACCGTATGACCGCCATGCGCGCCGCTGACGGAAATCGCGATATGGTCGCGTCCCTCGGGCGGGGTTTTCATTCCCCAGATGCCCAGGACGCCCAGCCACCAACAGTAATCCTGGCCGCGGTAGCGGCGTGGCGGTCGATCATGGGCGCCGACCGACAGGTAGACTTGCCGCCCCGCGCGCAGAAGTTCGTCGGCAATCTGCGCCCCGGAGGAACCTGCGCCAACCACCAGAACAGCGCCTTCGGTCAGTTGATCGGGATTGCGATAACCGGTCGAATGCATCTGGGTCAGACCCGGGACATCTGGCACGACCGTGGGAATCACTGGCACCTGAAAAGGCCCGGTGGCCGCCACGACATTCTGTGCGTCGATCACCCCGTCCGAGGTTTCCGCCCGAAATCCGCCGCCCGGCCGCTTGACCACGGAGGTCACCTCGACCCCGCAGCGTATTGGAGCGTCGATGCGCTTGGCAAATTTTTCGAAATAGGCGACCACGCGCTCTTTGGTTGGGAAAGCCTCGTCCGTCACGTCGACGGCGGTGAACTCCAGGGGTGGAAACCGATCGTGCCACGCCGGGCCGTTGGCGACCAGCGAATCCCACCGTTCCGATCGCCAGCGTTCGGCGATGCGATGGCGTTCCAACACAAGATGCGACACGCCTTGGTCTCGCAAATGCGCGCTCATCGCCAGCCCGGCCTGACCACCGCCTATGACCAGAGTATCAATTTGTTCGATGGACATGTCGGGTTTCCTTGTTTGCCGCACAACGCATTGGACAGTCTAGGCCAGGGACTGATTAGCCAAAACCATCATTTCCTAAACCGCTGATGTTGCTAAGGCTAAGCTTGACCCGCTGGCGCGACCCCGCCGCTGCGCGTCGTAATTTCCCCCGCGGCGCGTCGAACCAACGCGCCAAGATGCTTGGATTGTTCATCGCCGAAGCGGACAGACGGGCCGGACACCGAAATCCCGGCACACGGTTGCCCCTGTTCGTCGAAGATCGCCGCGCCGATACATGACATTCCGGTGTAGCGCTCTTCCCGGTCGAAGGACCATCCGCGCGCCCGGATGGCGTGCAGGTCTTTCATCAAGGCTGCGCGGGTGACTTGCGTGTTGTCGGTGAAGGCGTCCAACACGGCCTGCCCCAACAGCTTGTCCAGCGCGGCATCGCTTAGCGCCGCCAGAATGGCCTTGCCGGTGCCCGAGGCATGCATCGATGTGCGTGTGCCCGGAGGGAAGAACGCCCGGATCGGATTCTGGGTTTCCGCCTGACCCACGAACACAACCTCTGCCCCGTCCGGCACCGCCAGATTGGCGGTTTCGCCGCTTTCGTGCATCAGGCGCAAAAGGAACGGGCGTCCGATTTCAAGCACGCTGTTGCGCTTGAGAAACGCGGCACCGGTGCGGTACGCCTCGAGCCCGATGACCCAATCCTGCCGCTCTTCGTCGAAGGCGACGAAGCCGTGATTCAGCAGTGTCGTCAGGATCCGATGCGTGGTTGCGGTGGGAATGCCCATGTCGCGCGACAGGTCGCTGAGGTTCGACCGACCGCTGCGCGCCACGGCGGTCAGAACCCCCAAAGCCCGATCCAAAGCTTGCAGTGTTCCGGCCGAGCTTTCCTTGAATTGCGACTTGGGCCGACCGCGGGGACGTTTGGTGGGCTGCATGGGAATCCTCCCTTTGATTCTTGGGTCAATTTTGGCGCAACCTTGGAGGTATGCGCGAAGTGGGTTTTTCAGCCTCAGAAATGAGAAATTCAAAATGCTGCGATTACAGCGGCTTATGATTTTTCTCCCATAAATGAAAATATTTTTCAAGAAAATTGCATTGTGCAGGCCGTTCGTCGATAAATTGGAGCATTCTGGAGGAAAGCCCCATGACAAACCAAAATCCGGTCTTCATTCCCGGCCCGACAAACATGCCCGACCGCTTGCGCCTGGCGATGCAAGTGCAAACGCAAGACCACCGTGCGCCCGACTTTGTCGAAACCTTTGCGCCTGTGCTTGAAGGCACCAAAAAGGTGTTCGGCACGGTCGACGGTGTGGTCATTACTTTTCCGGCCAGCGGTACCGGAGGCTGGGAAGCGGCCGTGACCAACACGCTGAGCCCCGGTGATACGGTGCTGGTCGCGCGGTATGGCATGTTCAGCCACCGTTGGATCGACCTGTGCCAGCGTCACGGTCTGGATGTGAAAATCGTGGAATGTGCTTGGGGTGGCGGTGCGCCGGCGGATCAGTTCGAGGCGATCCTGAGCGCGGACACCGAAGGCAAGATCAAGGCTGTTTTGGTGACCCATAACGAGACCGCTACGGGCGTGCGCTCGGACATCGGTGCGGTTCGCGATGCAATGGATGCCGCAAACCATGACGCGCTTCTTTTCGTGGATTGCGTCAGCTCGCTGGCC
>JBCBTE010000077.1:0-14951 GCA_039818805.1 Pseudomonadota bacterium | reverse complement strand
TCGCTTCCATGTCGCGCAAAAGCGCGTTCATCTCATCCGCGCTCATCCGCCGCCCGGACCGCACTGAGCCATGACAGGCCACCCGGCTCAAAATCGCCTCGATCCGCGTCTGCACTGTCAGGCTTTCACTCTGATCGGCAACCTCATCCAGCACATCGCGCAGCATCGCCCCCGCATCGCAGGTGCCCAATATCGCCGGCGTTTCTCGCACCGCAATCGACCCTGGACCAAAACTTTCGATAACCAGCCCCAGCCGCGCCAGGTCCTCGGCCATGTCCAGCAGAACCCCGGCCTCTGCCGCGCTTAACTCAACGATCTCCGGGATCAGCAATGCCTGCGATGCCACGCCACTTTCCGCCATTTGGGATTTCAGCCGTTCATAAACCAACCGCTCATGCGCCGCGTGTTGATCCACGATCACCATGCCCGTCTCGGTCTGGGCAATAATGTAGTTCTCATGCACCTGCGCCCGTGCCGCGCCCAAAGGCAGGCGTGTCGGCGTGACCTCCTCCGCCTCCACAACCTCGGGTTCCACCCGCGCCGAATAGGCCGTCTGCATCTCGGCAAACCCCGGTGTCTGTGCGCGATAACTCTCCGCCCGGGCCACGCCAGAAGGCCGATCCATCTGATAGATACGCGCACCAACCGGCTCCGGCCGCATCGCCCCCAGCGTTGCTCCCGCCACCGTGGTCGACGCCCGGTGCCCCGCCTCGGCCAGCGCATGGCGCAACCCCGACACCAACAATCCCCGCGCCACGCCCGGATCGCGAAAACGGACCTCGGATTTCGCTGGATGCACGTTCACATCCACCAACGTCGGATCACAGTCCAGAAACAGCGCCGCCGCCGGATGCCGATCCCGGCTCAGAAAGTCATGATACGCAGCCCGCAACGCCCCATACAGCATCTTGTCCCGCACCGGGCGGCCATTCACGAACAGATACTGCGCCACTGAGGATCCCCGCGAATAGGTCGGCAAGGCGGCATAGCCCGTCATCCGAATGCCTTCCCGATCTGCCTCAACCCGTAGCGCATTTTCGGCAAAATCCCGGCCTAAAACCTGGGCCAACCGCCCATGCAACGCGTCAAAGAGATCACCAGTCTCAGGCTCTGCGCGAAACACCACCCGCGCATCCCGCCCCTCGGATACATCACGCAGCGTGAATCCCACAAACGGCTCGGCCATCGCCAAGCGCTTGATCACATCCGCCACCGCCTGCGCCTCGGCCCGGTCCGTGCGCATAAATTTCAGTCGCGCAGGCGTCGCATAAAACAGGTCCCGCAGTTCCACCACGGTGCCCTGGTTCAACGCGGCAGGCTTGATCGGCGTCACCGCCCCGCCTGAAACTGCAATCTCGACCCCGTCAAACCCCGCCGCCCGGCTGGTGATCCGCAACCGCCCAACCGCACCCAGTGATGGCAATGCCTCGCCCCGGAACCCGAAGGAATGGATATTCAACAGGTCCGAGCCGTCAATCTTGGACGTCGCATGACGGCTCAGGGCCAGCGGCAAGTCGTCTTCGGTCATCCCGCAGCCGTCATCCGTCACCCGGATCAGCGTCTTGCCCCCGTCCGCGATATCCACTGCAATCCGGGTGGCACCCGCGTCCAGCGCATTCTCAACAAGCTCTTTAACGGCAGACGCCGGGCGCTCTACCACTTCACCCGCTGCGATGCGGTTGATAGCGGCCTCATCCAACTGCCGGATTTCAGGACGATTTTCGCCGATATGGGGGTTATCACGCGCCATACCACAAGACTTAGCATGTCCGAACACGATTCGGCTATGCAATTGAAATGCAAAAACGCCACGCGTACTTTGGCCCTGAAACCCGCAGGAGAGACGCATATGCAAACCGAGTCCATCGGCACCGCAACGCTTGAAACCTGGACACCGGACGAGGTTGCGACGGCCTTCGCAGCGCACGACATTGTCCTCATCGACGTGCGCACCATCCAGGAATACGCCTATGAACATATCGAAGGCGCGCTCTTGCTGCCGATGGCCGAATTCGAAGGCAAACACCTGCCCGACCAGTCAGGCAAGCGTCTCGTCTTCTACTGTGGCTCCGGCATCCGCTCTGCCCGCATGGCCAAGGTCGCGATCGAGGCGGGCTTTGACAGTATCGCCCATCTGGGTGGCGGCTTTGCCGCGTGGAAAGTCGCACGTCACCCCTACATCACAATCGACATGCCCACCGGTGCGCCTCGCAAAGTCGCCCCCTGACAAGCGATATCCCGCTACGGCACATCGCAAAATCCCTTGATGCGCCGCTTGGCCTCGCCTATTTCAGCGGGAACATAAACTCCCTGAACGGAATTCCTAAATGCACGCGCTTCAGCGTTTCGATAACGTCCTGCTGGCCATGATCTGCATCGTCTTGATCACCACGGTCGGCATCTATTTCTACAGTGAAGAATTCTTCTGGGGCACCTACGCGGCCGAAGACGGGCTGGTGGAATACGCTACCGCGCTGTTTCTCTTGGTGGCCAGCGTCGTTTTGGTAAAAAATGCGATATCTCTTAGATCAAAAGGCCTTGGCCTCGCCGCAGCATGCACGATCTTCTACGCGCTGCTGTTCTTTTTTGCCGCGGGCGAAGAAATCTCTTGGGGTCAACGCATTTTCGGTTGGGAGACCGGAGAAAGGTTCAAGGAAATCAACAAGCAGGAAGAGACCAACCTGCACAACCTGAAATTCACTCTTTTTGGTGTGGAAATCCATTTGGCCAAAACGCTTTTCGGCCCGATTCTGACGACTATACTGCTGCTTTACTTAGTTTTCCTGCCTCTGCTCTACCCGCGCGTGGGCTGGATCAAACGCCTCGCAGACCGCTTTGCCGTTCCCGTGCCGCGCCGACGACACGCCGTTCTAGCTGTCGCCGCCAGCCTGGTGATCGCCGCTATTGATGTTTCGCGCAAATGGGAGGTGTACGAGCTGGTCTTCAGCCTTCTGGCCACCTCGATCTTCCTCATTCCGCAAAACCGAGAGCACACGGCCTAGATAATCTCGTCCTCGTCGTAAAGCGGCGCGGCCTCCAACTGGGCCGCCACACCATTCGCCGCCGTCTCCGCCCGTGGCGTCTCGGCCACGTGAAACAACGCTTCGCCCTCATAAACCGCCGGCATGTTCGACCGTCCGATGACGATGCCCTGGTCTTCGCAGATCACCTCGTGATCTTCCTCTCCCAGCGGGTCTGACACGGCGCCAAGAACGGTGCCGGCTTCCACCGCGTCGCCAATTGCAACGTAGCCGCGAAAAACACCGCCCACCGGCGCGCGGTACCAATGCGACGCGCTGGCCAGAACCGGTGTGCTGCGCGACTTGGGCACGCCCTTTGCACCGATCATGCCCAGGCTGTGCATGACACGCAAAACGCCACTGACCCCGGAGCGCGCAGCCAATTCGTCAAACCGCAAGCCTTCCCCACCTTCGTAAAGCAGCACGTCCACGCCGTCCGCCTCGGCGGCCATCCTCAAACTGCCCTCGCGCAGCTTCGAGGTCATCATCACCGGCGCGCCAAACGCGTCGCCCAGCCTGCGCAACCGCGCGTTGCCTGGCGTCAGACGGATCTGCGGCAGGTTGGTACGATGAACCGCCGCCGAGTGCAGATCGATGCCGACATCCGACCGCCGCACCACCTCTTCCATGAAGATATGCGCCAGTCGCGACGCCATGCTGCCTTCGGAACCGCCCGGAAAGCAACGGTTCAGATCACGCCGGTCCGGCAAGTACCGCGAATGGTTGTGAAAGCCGAAACTATTGACGATGGGCACGGCCAGCAGCGTGCCTGCCAGCCCGTTCAAAGGTTTTGCGCGCAGCAATCGGCGCACGATCTCAACCCCAATGACCTCATCGCCGTGAACGGCCGCCGACACGAACAAGACCGGGCCGGGGCGCTTGCCGTGAATGACATGCACCGCCAGGTTCACCGGTGTATGATCCGACAAGGTACTGACCGGCACATCCACGGTGACCCGGGTGCCTGCGGCCACGGAATGGCCCCCAATTTCAAATGCTTCGCGCTTCACCATTCCCGTCAGCGATATGCAAAAAACAGCACCCTGTCCATGCCGCCCAAGCGCTATGCCACGTCAAAACCCACCCGCGCCGCCAGATATGCCTCCGGGTCCGGCTTGGCTTGCATCATCGTGGCGCGCCACGCCGCCTGCTCTGCCTGAATAATGGCAAGTTCCCATACGCAACCCACAACGGGCCGCGCAATCGTGTCCAAAGGCGCGTCCCCGTCATAGGTTTTGCGATAAATGTGCTGGCACAGAACCGATCCCTGCGCCCACCACTGAGCCGCAATCGACAGACCAAGATCACCGGGATGCAAGATCACAAAGCCGAGGCCGTTGCTCTCGCCCATATCCGCAACACGCTTCAAAACCTCCGTCTTCAAAAACTGCTGCGTAATCGCGACCGTGTCGCCCGACACCACTTGCCCGTCGGCCAGCAGATCATGGACTTTGAAACGCACGCCACCTACGTCCCAAATCCCGCGATGCGCAACCGCTCTGGGCCGGTAAATCTCTATCGGGCCATCCTGCACGGATCTCAGCCCCTTCATTTTTTCAACAATACTCAAAAGGGATTGGGGGACACTGCCCCCCATTCCCGACAACTAAGGCGCGGCTCAGCCGCCCCGCTGCCTTACTTGGGCAGCTGCGTCATCCGCAGATACGGCAACACCGTCTTGAACTCACCGTATTTGGCTTTGGCGTCCTCGTCGCTTACCGCCACAGGGATCACCACGTCTTGCCCGACGATCCAGTCTGCAGGCGTTGCCACACCTTCGTTCGTGCTGGTCTGCAAAGCATCCAGGGCCCGCAGCACCTCGCCAAAGTTGCGTCCCACCGTCATCGGATAGGTCATGGTCAGCTTCAGCTGCTTGTCAGGACCAATGATAAAGACCGAGCGCACGGTTGCACTGTCTGCAGGCGTCCGGCCATCGGGCAGATATGCCTCGGCTGGCAACATGTCGAACGCCTTTGAGATTTCCAGACCATCGTCGGCAATGATAGGGAAACCTGGATGCGCACCGCCCGCGGTCTCGATGTCCGCTTTCCACTTCACGTGGTCTTCAACCCCGTCAACGCTGACGCCCAGAACCTTGGTGCCGCGTTTTTCCCACTCGTCGGCCAGCCGCGCGACGGCGCCGAACTCTGTGGTGCAGACGGGTGTGAAATCCTTGGGGTGAGAAAACAGGATCGCCCAGCTGTCGCCAATCCACTCGTGCAGGGAAAAAGTGCCCTGATCCGTGGTCACCGTCAGGTCGGGAATGGTGTCGTTAATGCGCAAGGACATGGGACAAGCTCCTTTTTGTCAAAATCCGAGTCGTTTCGCCAACATAGGGAAGCTGCGGGAAATTAACACCCGCCCACTTGCGGCGATCACCGACGGGTGATTAGGTGCCCGCAAAATTCGTCTCGGATCAAAGGAGCGCACCATGATCGAGAAACGTCAGTTCTATATCAACGGCGCGTGGGTCAACCCGGCCGCGGGCACTGATCACCACGTCATCAACCCCTCCACCGAAGAGCCCTGCGCAGTGATCTCGCTGGCAGGCCAGGCCGATACGGACGCCGCCGTTGCCGCGGCCAAGGCCGCGTTTCCGGCATGGATGGCCACCTCGGTAGAAGATCGTGTCGCGGCCGTCGAAAAACTGCGCGACATCTACAAGGCGCGCGGCGAAGACATGGCCCAGGCGATCAGCACGGAAATGGGCGCGCCGATCGACATGGCCCGCAGCCAGCAGGTGGGCGCAGGCACATGGCACATGGATGCGCTGATCAAGGCCGCGGGCGAATTTGGCTGGATCGAGCCTTTGGGCGATCACGCCCCCAATGACCGGATCATTCACGAACCCATTGGCGTGGTCACCATGATCACCCCGTGGAACTGGCCGATGAACCAGATCTCGCTCAAGGTCATCGCGGGCCTCATCGCGGGTTGCACGATGGTTCTCAAGCCGTCCGAGGAATCACCTCTCTCGGCAATGCTGTTTGCCGAAATGGTGAATGAAGCCGGCTTTCCGCCCGGGGTTTTCAACCTGGTGAACGGCGATGGCGCAGGTGCCGGCACCGCACTTACCGGTCACGCGGATGTCGATATGGTTTCCTTCACTGGCTCGTCCCGCGCGGGCAAGCTGATCTCCAAGAACGCCGCCGACACGCTCAAGCGGGTCAGTCTGGAGCTGGGTGGCAAAGGCGCAAACCTTGTCTTCGCCGATGCCGACGAAAAGGCCGTCAAACGTGGCGTTCTGCACTGCATGAACAACACCGGTCAAAGTTGCAACGCGCCCACGCGCATGTTGGTGCAGCGCGACATCTACGACCAGGCCGTTAAAACCGCCGCCGAGTTGGCGGCCAACGTCACCGTCGGCCCGGCCTCGGAAGAAGGCCGCCACATGGGCCCCGTGGTCAACGAGACCCAGTTCAACAAGATCCAGGATCTTATCCAGAAGGGGATCGACGAAGGCGCACGGCTTGTCGCCGGTGGCGTCGGCCGACCTGATGGCCTGAACCGAGGCTTCTACGTCAAACCTACGGTTTTCGCCGATGTGAACAACGACATGACCATCGCGCGCGAGGAAATCTTCGGGCCGGTCTTGTCGATTATCCCGTTTGAAACCGAAGAAGACGGCCTCGCGATAGCCAACGACACCCCTTACGGCTTGACCAATTACGTACAAACCACTGACCCCGCCCGCGCAAACCGCTGTGCCCGTGCGCTGCGCTCCGGCATGGTGGAAATGAACGGCCAGGGCCGCGGCCTCGGCTCGCCCTTCGGCGGGATGAAACAGTCCGGCAACGGACGTGAGGGCGGCAAATGGGGGCTCGAGGATTTCCTCGAAGTCAAGGCCGTCTCGGGCTGGACCGAGGGCGCCTGATCCCATGCAGGTCCACGCTTACGTGTTGCATCTCGTCCGGGCCTCGTCCCGGCGGGACAACGCGCAGGACCTGCTGAGCACCTGCAAGACCGTCGGCGGCCTTCTGGGCGAGGTCTGGCCCGCCGTGGACGGTGCGGCCATGTCCTCGACCGATCTGGCCGCAACCGTGGGGGCCGACCTCTTTGAGCCCTCTTACCCTTTCCCGCTTAGGACCGGCGAAATCGGGTGTTTCCTGTCCCACCGGCAAATCTGGGCCGAGATGCAGATGCGCGATGCAGATGCCGGGCTTATCATCGAGGACGACGCCGATATCGAACCGACGACGTTTCGCGCTGCCCTGATCCTCGCGCAGACCCACATCCGCGAGCTGGGCTATATCCAGTTCCAGACCCGCCCCGGCAAGGGCGCTTCCCGGCTCATCGACACCTCCGGTAACGCCCGCCTGATCGTGCCCGAGAAGGGTGGCTTGCGCACCACGACCCAGATGGTCAGCCGCGAGGCCGCCGCCCGTCTGCTGACGCTCTCCGATCCGTTCGACCGTCCGGTCGATACCTTCGTTCAATCACATTGGCACACCGGGTTGCGCCCTGCCATGATCTACCCTTCGGGTATCGCGGACATCGCGAACGAACTTGACGGATCCACCATTCAATCTCAATCAAGCGACACACCCTTGATGGAAAAACTCACCCGCGAGCTCTCCCGGTCGCGCTACCGTTCCGGCGTTGCACGCCTGTCGCGCAACAGCACCGCACCGCTGGAAGGTGGCCCGAGCCATGACGACTGACCGGATCATCGCCCGACTGTTCGGGGGCGCGGGAAACCAGATGTTCCAATATGCCGCCGCCCGCGCCTTGGCCGACACGCTGTGCTGCGAGTTGCAGATCGACAACCGCTATGTTGCCGGCTCCGCCGACAGGGGCGACTGTTTCCAACATTATCAGAACGCCCGTTTTACCCGCGACGGCACGCTGCCCCCGGCAAAGTCAGACGGCTGGCTGCGATATGGTCTCTGGCGCGCCTTCGGCGCTTCTCCGCGGATCTACCGAGAGAAAACGCTGGGCTTCGATCCCGCCTTGCTCACCCTGCCCAAAGGCAGCTACCTGCACGGCTACTGGCAATCGGAACGCTATTTTGCGTCGATCGCCGACCAGCTTCGCACGGATCTCACCTTCACGACCGCGCTGGATGATGCCAACGCCGCAATGGCAACCCAGATTGACCGCGCGGCCAACCCCACCGCGTTTCACGTGCGCCGCGGCGACTATATCGCCTCGGGCACCTATGCCGCCATGACGCCGGACTACTACCGCGCGGCGGCGCGCCACATCGCCGAACAGGCCGGTCCCATCACCTGCTTTGTCTTCTCGAACGATCCGTCCTGGGCACAAGACAATCTCAACCTCGGGCACGAGACCGTCATCGTCGACATCAATGACGAAACCACTGGCCATTTCGACCTGCACCTGCAATCGCTCTGCGCGCACAACGTCATTGCCAATTCCACCTTCTCGTGGTGGGCGGCATGGCTGAACCCAGACCCGGACAAGATCGTCGTTGCCCCCAAATCGTGGTTCAACGACCCCAAGCTTTCCAATCCCGATCTCATCCCTCTCCGCTGGACGCAGATATAAGGCGGGCTTCAACAACGCCTGCAAACCCACTAAACAGCGCCCATGCAGATCACCCCCGATATCGCCAACGCCCCGTTCGTGCCCGAAACCGTGCACAAGCGCGATATCTTTTCCGAAACCATTTCGGGGCAGCTTGAAGGCCATCCCGACCTGCCGGTCGTTCTGCGCAAGCTCGATACAGTGCCACTTTACGCCCGCCCCCTCTCGGCCTGGCTGGCCGCCAAGGAAATCCGTGGTCTCAAGGCCGTGCAGGGCATCAAAGGCTGTCCGCTTCTGATCCGCGCCGACCGCACCGGCCTCCTGCGCAGCTGGACCAAAGGCACGCCGCTGCACCTCGCCAAACCGAACGATCCGGAATGGTACAAGGACGCCCGCCGCCTCCTGCGCGAGATGCGCCGCCGGGGGGTGACCCATAACGACATCGCAAAGCCTCAGAACTGGCTGATGACGCCCGATGGCCGCGCCGCCGTGATCGACTTCCAACTGGCCTCGGTTCACCGCCGCAAGGGCAAGCTTTTCCGTATCAAGGCCCGCGAAGACCTGCGCCATCTGCTGAAACAAAAACGCGCCTACGCGCCAGAGCTTCTGACCCCGTCCGAGCACAGGATGCTCGCCCAAAAATCCCTGCCGTCACGGCTCTGGATGGCCACCGGCAAGAAGCTTTACAATTTCATCACGCGGCGGATCATGAACTGGTCGGATGGCGAAGGCACCGAAGACCGGATTGAGCGTGACGGCCCCGCCCTGCGCGGTGCCCTGCTTTCCCATCCTCAGATTTCTGGTCTTGCACTTGCCACCTTCGCCCTGCCTGCCAAAGGGGTCGGTCTCTATGCATTCGTCGAGACACAACTTGGCGCGCAAGAACTCACCGCACTCATGCCCTCACCAAGGCCCGAACATGTCCAGCCGGTCCGTCGACTGCCCCGTCACCCGGACGGCACACCGCGTCTCGATGCCCTGACGCTCATTGCGACCAACCGGCTGGACGAATTGACCGAGCTGCAGCGCACCGACCCCGCGCTCGCCGAAATCCTCAAGCCCATCATCGCAACACGTCTCAACCTCACGGACCGCGTGCTCAAGCCCTGATCCGGCTTCTTTCTTGTCACAAATACCCAAACCCAAACCGTGTCAAAACGGCGCTTTGGCCCGAAAGGTCATGCCCACGCCACCATCCGGATGCCTCAGCCGCAGCTCCTTGGAATGCAGCATCAATCGCTCGAAATCCGCCGCTTCTCCCTCGGCATAAAGCGGGTCGCCCAGGATCACGTGCCCCATGGCCAGCATGTGCACGCGCAACTGATGGCTTCGCCCGGTTTTCGGCATCAGCCGCACCCGTGTCTCACGCGCGCCATACCGCTGCACGCGCCAATCGGTGATGGCCGGTTTGCCAGTCTCGTGACACACCCTCTGTTTCGGCCGGTTCGGCCAATCCACAACCAGCGGCAGGTCCACTGTGCCGGTCTTCGGCTCCAGCCGCCCCCATACTCGCGCGACGTAAGTCTTTTTCACCTGCCGTTTTTCGAACTGAAGCCCCAGGTGCCGTTGCGCATGCGGCGTTTGGGCAAAGACCATCACGCCGGATGTGTCGCGATCCAGCCGATGCACCAGCAACGCGGTCGGAAATGCATCTTGTATCCGCGCCAACACGCAATCTGCCAGATGCGGCCCCTTGCCCGGCACGGAAAGAAGCCCTGCAGGTTTGTTCACCACGACAATTTCGTGGTCCTCGTGAAGAACATCCAATGGGGTATCGGGCGGGGCATAGTCGGTCATGCGTGCCACCTACACCACCTGTGCGGCATCCACCACACTTGCACGATCCGCTCGGCGCTCTAGGGTTGACGCACCGTGAACAAGGACCCCCATGACCCAATCGGACTACGACGTCATCGTGATCGGTGCAGGGGCCGCGGGCATGGCGGCCACCAACGACCTTGTCGCCCGCGGCCGGTCGGTGATCTGCATCGAGGCGGGCGCACGCACCGGCGGGCGCATTCACACCGATACCACCCATTTCGGCGTGCCCTTCGACATCGGTGCGCATTGGCTGCACAACCGCCACGTCAATCCGTTCGTTGAGATCGGGCAGGCCTTCGGCTTTTCGCTTTACCCTGCGCCCGAAGATATCGGCATCACGCAAGGCGACGATCCCGAAGGTACGGCGCTCTGGGCCACGGCCGACGAGATGAACAAAGCCCTGCACAGGGCCGGCCGCAAAGGCCTGGACATCGCCGCGTCCGAGATCATCGACATGTCGCATCCCTGGGCGGCGACCGCGCTGATGATGCACGCCCTGCCCATGGGCCGAGACATGTACCAGGTCTCGACCCGCGACTGGTATGATGGCCTGAACGGCGAGAACTGGTTCTGCCGCGAAGGCTTCGGCACGGTTTTCGCCCGCTACCACGCGAACACCCCCGTCACGCTCGGCACCGCGGCCACCAAGGTGACCACAACCACCCATGGCGTTACGGTCGAGACCTCTGCCGGTCCGCTCAGTGCCAAGGCGGCCATCGTGACCGTCTCGCAAGGGGTTCTCGCGGCCGAGGCCATCAACTTCGATCCTCCTTTGGACAAAAAACACCTGCGCGCCATCGATGGCATCACGCTTGGCGACTACAACCATATCGCCCTGCAATTTGATCCCGGCACATTGCCCGTGCCCGATGATTGCTGGGTCACTTACAAGGTGAACGCGGTCAAAAACGGCTCTGTCCAGGGCGGTGGCTTTCTGTGCAACACCGCCGGCGCGGGACTGACCTACTTTGAAACCGCCGGTCAATTCAGCCGCGATCTGCAAGAGGCCGGACAAGATGCCGCGGTCGACTTTGCCCTTGGCAAGCTGGCGGGCATCTTTGGCGCTGACATTCGCCGCGCGTTCGTCAAAGGCTGCAGCACCGCGTGGGGTCTCGATCCGCTCTTTCGCGGGTCGTATTCGGGCGCCCTGCCGGGTCAGGCACATACCCGCAAGGCGTTGCGCAAACCACATGCCGAACGTGTCTTCTTTGCAGGCGAAGCCACCCATCTCAGCGAACAGGCCACTGTGTCAGGGGCCCACAAAGAAGGGCTTCGCGCCGCGCGCAAAGCCCTGAAATTGCTCCGATAACGCCACTCAGACTTTCACACGTTCCGATTTGGGGTCGTACATCGGGCGCAGCGACGCTTCGGCGGCAACCCGCGTGCCCGCCACATCGATCTCGAAGCCGGAGCTCAAAAGCTGGTCGACTGTTTCGCCTTCGCACGGAACATATCCCAGGCCCATCGCGCCTCCCAAATGATGCCCGTAGTTTCCCGAACTCAGGTACCCAACGATCTGCCCGTCGCGCACGATCGGTTCGTTATGATACAAAAGCGGCTCCGCATCGGTCAGCCTGAACTGCACCAGACGGTTCTTCAGTCCCTCTTCCTTCTTGCGCAACACCGCATCACGTCCGATGAAGTCCGGCTTCGCGGTCTTCACGGCAAAGCCCAGACCGGCCTCCAGCACGTGATCTTCACAGGTGATGTCATGGCCAAAGTGACGGAAGCCCTTTTCGATCCGGCAACTGTCCATCATGTGCATCCCGCACAGGCGCATGCCAAAATCCTGACCCGCCTCCGCTATGGTCTCGAACACATGCCCGCACATGTCCGACGCCACATAGATTTCCCAGCCAAGCTCGCCCACATAGGTCACCCGGTGCACCCGCGCCAAGCCCATGCCAATCTCGACCTCTTGCGCCGTACCAAACGGATTAACCTCGTTCGAGAAGTCCCCCGAAGACACAAGGTTCAGCAGATCCCTTGAGCGTGGCCCCATAACGGCCAGCACACCTTCACCCGCCGTGACATCCGTGATCACCACATTGAACGCGCCCTTGTTGCGCATCATCCACGTCTGATCCGCCAATCGTGTCGCGGCGGGCGTCACCACCAGAAACGCCGTTTCGCTAAGCCGGGTCACGGTGACGTCCGCCTCGATCCCGCCGCGCGAATTCAGGAACTGGGTGTAAACGATCTTGCCCGCCGGTACCGTGTAATCTCCGCCACCGACATGGTTCATGAACGCTTCGGCGTCCGGGCCTTCCACCCGGATCTTGCCAAAGGACGACATGTCGTAAAGGCCCACATTCTGGCGCACGGCCATGTGTTCTTCGCGCACATTGTCAAAAAAGTTCTGACGGCTCCAACTGTACTGATATTCCGGTTCCTGGTTCTCGCGGGCGAACCAATTGGCCCGTTCCCAACCCGCCAACTCGCCCATCACCGCGCCACGTTCCAGCAGATGATGGTGGAACGGCGTACGCCGCACGCCGCGCGCCGTGGCTTTCTGACGATAGGGGAAGTGATCGGCGTAAAGCAGCCCCAGCGTTTCTTTCGCGCGTTCCACCAGGTAGTGCTTGTTGCCTTGGAAGGGTTGCATCCGGCTGATATCCACATCCCCCAGATCGAACGGCTTCTGCCCGTCCTCCATCCACTGCGCCAGCGCCATGCCCGCGCCGCCAGCCGATTGAATCCCGATCGAGTTGAACCCGGCCGCCACCCAGACATTGTCCATCTCGGGGGCCAGTCCCAGGTGGTAGGCATCGTCGGGCGTGAAACTTTCGGGACCATTGAAAAACGTGTGAATGCCCGCTTCGGCCAGCATCGGCATCCGCTCGACCGCAGCCTCTAGAATAGGTTCGAAGTGGTCAAAATCCTCGGGCAGCTGATCAAATTCAAAACTCTCGGGGATGCCCTTCATCCCCCAGGGTTTCGAATTGGGCTCAAACGCCCCCAGCAGCATCTTGCCTGCGTCTTCCTTGTAGTACGCGCATTCATCCGGCACCCGCAGCACCGGCAATTGTGTCAGGCCGGGGATCGCCTCGGTGACGATGTAGAAATGCTCACACGCTTGCAGCGGCACGTTGACACCCGCCATGCGGCCCACTTCATGACCCCACATGCCGGCGCAGTTCACGATCATATCGCATTCGATATGGCCCTGCTCCTTGCCATCGTCACTTGCCCAATCCACACCCGTGACGCGACGGCCGTCCTTGGCAATGCGCGTGACCTTCACGCGCTCTTTCACCAGCGCGCCACCCTGTCGCGCGCCCTTGGCCAACGCCAGCGCAATGTTTGCCGGATCGCCCTGACCATCCTTGTCCAGGTAAACCGCCCCGGTCACGTCGCCAACATTCAAATGCGGATAGCGGTCCTTGACCTCGTTGGAACTGATTTCTTCCACGTCCACGCCGAAGGCCCGTGCCATCCCGGCCTGCCGGTAAATCTCTTCGCGGCGTTCATCGGTCAGCGCAACGGTGATCGACCCACAGCGCTTGAAGCCGGTCGCGACACCGGTTTCGGCCTCCAGGTTTCCATAAAGTTCCTGGGAATACTTCGCCAGCTTGGTCATGTTGGCCGTCGCCCGCAACTGTGCAATCAGGCCCGCAGCGTGCCATGTGGTACCGCAGGTCAGTTGCTTGCGTTCCAACAAAACCACGTCTTTCCACCCCAGCTTGGTGAGGTGATAGGCCACTGAACAGCCCACAACGCCGCCGCCGATAATGACCACACGGGCCTTTGCTGGAAGGTTGCTCATCTTGTCTTATCTCCGAAGCCTGAGTCGCACTGGCCCGAGGGTGCCATTTTGCGCGCCAATGAAACATCAATTTCACGTCAAAATGTGACGCCTACTAGATATTTTTCTTGTCCGTCTCACGCCGTTGGTTGCGTCGCATCTGCAACGGGGTGATCCCGAAAAATCGCTTGTAAAGGACGGAAAATCCCCCCGAGAATCCGCAGGCTAGCCCGATCTCGCGCACGGACATTGCCGTGTTGAGCAACAGGTTGTTGGCGCGGGCCAATCGCATCTCGCGATAGTAAGTGTTTGGTGTCGTTTTAAGCCGCGCTTGGAAACGCCGCTCCAAAGACCGGCTGGAGACACCCAACGCCTCGGTGATCTCGGCCACGGGCATCGGTTCTTCAATATGCGCCTGCATGATCTCGATCGCCTGATCCAAAACCGTGTCCCCGGTTTCCGTGCCGGTCGTTCCCCCAAAAGGCTGACGGGTGCCGAAATCGCGAATACGTTCGTGCAAAAAGACATTGGCCACCGTCATCAAAACGGCCGACGACACGTGCCGCCCGATCACCGACAACACCACATCCAGCGTCGTGCCCATACCGGCACAGGTCACAACCTGCCCGTCCTCGCTGGCGATGGCGTTGTCCACCTCGAACAGCCCCATCCGTTCGCGCAGGACCGCCGTGTTTTCCCAATGGGTCGACAGATGTCCGGCAGGCCGCCCGCGATCCTTGATGTAACGGCTTGCGGCTTCTGCCAGTAGGAACACCTTGGCCTTTCGGTTGGTGTACCGCCCGATCACCCCGCGCAGCGACAGATCGGGACTGTCCTGGTCACGGTTGCCGACAACGAACAAGTAATCGGCGTCGGGT
>JBCBTE010000076.1:0-14962 GCA_039818805.1 Pseudomonadota bacterium | reverse complement strand
TTGTGTTTCCGTTTTCGTGTATCGGGGAAATCCCGCAGGATCTGAAGTTCCAAGGCGAGACGACCCGGCTGATCATCGGTCAACGCAATCGCATCCGCGAGCATGTGACGATGAACACCGGCACGTCCGGGGGCGGAGGTGTCACGCGTGTCGGGGATGATGGCCTGTTCATGGCCGGCTGCCACGTTGCTCATGATGCCCAGATTGGCGATCGTGTGATCATCGTTAACCATGCCGCGCTGGCAGGGCATTGCGTGGTCGAGGATGATGTGATCATTGGCGGGCTGTCCGGCGTGCACCAATGGGTGCGCATCGGGCAGGGCGCTATCATTGGCGCTGTCACGATGGTGACCAACGACGTGATCCCCTACGGTTTGGTTCAGGCTCCGCGCGGTGTGCTAGACGGGTTGAACCTTGTCGGACTGAAACGGCGCGGCGTGGCGCGCGCCGATATCACGGCACTGCGGGCCGCGTTCCAGATGCTGGCCCAGGGCGAAGGTGCGTTTCAGGACCGGGCCCGGCGCCTGGGCGAGGAAACCGAAAGCGCGTATGTACGCCAGATCGTTGATTTCGTAACCGCGGAAAGCGACCGGTCTTTCCTGACCCCTGGCGCGGGGTAGAGCCGATGACGTTGGCGCTGATTTCTGGACAGGGCGGTCTGCCACCTCACCTGGTTCGGGTGATGCTGGCGCGGGGCGACGTGCCTGTTGTCTGTGAGATCGAGCAGTTTCCGTCGGATGTGAAAGGGGAATTGCCGCGGATCACCTTCCGGCTAGAAACACTGGGAACATTTCTGGCCATTCTCAAGGATACCGGTGTGACGCAGGTCTGCATGGCCGGTGCGATGTCGCGCCCGCCTATTGATCCGGCCAAGATCGATGCGGCCACGATGCCGCTTGTGCCCATGGTGCAACAAGCGCTTGCCAATTCTGGCGATGACGGCACGTTGCGCATCTTCATTGACATCTTTGAACAAGCCGGACTCGAAGTGGTCGGGGCGGCGGATATCGATCCCGCATTGTTGCCCGCCACGGGTGTGATCGGCCCTGTCGATTTGCCTGACGACATTGAGGCCGACATCGCCGTGGCGCGGGCTGCGCTGGCCGATATGGGGCGTGCCGATCAAGGGCAGGCGGTTGTGGTCCGCGCGGCTCAGGTTGTGGCGCTCGAAGACGCCCGTGGCACTGACGCGATGCTCGAAGATCTGTCTTCCGAAGTTCCAAGTTTCGGCCTCTCGGACAATCCGTTCGACTTGATGGGGGACGCGCTGGACGCGGTGGCGGACTGGTTGAGCGGTCCCGAGGCGGAGGCCAAGCGCGCCGCGGCCCCGGCACAAGGCGGCATCCTCTACAAGGCACCCAAACCCGGGCAAGAGCTGCGTGTCGACATGCCCTTGATTGGATTGAAGACCGCCATGCGCGCCGCAGAGGCAGGGTTGTCGGGCATTGTGGTCGAGGCCGGTGGCGTGATGCTTTTGAATCCCGAAGGGGTGCACCAGGTGCTTGACGGGCAGCGTATGTTTTTATGGGTCCGCGCCGGGGACGGATCTTGAACGTCTTCCTGATCGCGGGCGAAGCGTCGGGCGATCGGCTGGGTGCGGCCTTGATGGCAGGATTGAAAACGCAAACTGATGTTCAGTTTTCAGGTGTCGGCGGGCCATTGATGCAAGGCCAAGGACTGTCATCGCTCTTTCCCATGGAAGAGCTTAGCGTCATGGGGCTGGTAGAGATTCTGCCGAAGTATTTTCACCTCAAGCGCCGAATACGCCAGACGGCTGAGGCGGCGATCGCCGCCAAACCCGACGTGATCATCAGCATCGATAGTCCTGACTTTTGTCTTCGTGTGGCTAAGCTCGTGAAGGCGGCCAGCGACATCCGAACGGTGCATTATGTGGCCCCTTCGGTATGGGCGTGGCGTCCGAACCGCGCGGCAAAGATGGCCAGTGTGATTGATCACGTTCTGGCGCTTTTGCCGTTTGAGCCCCCCTTGATGAAGGCGGCCGGGATGGCCTGTGACTTTGTCGGTCACCCGGTGGTGAACGAACCGCAAGCCAGCCCCGAGGATATTGCCGCTTTTCGAACCAGACATGGGTTGAGCGATTCACCGGTGCTGTTGGTTCTGCCAGGCTCGCGTAAGGGTGAAGTGGCGCGGTTGGGTCCGATCTTCGGTGAGGCGATTGCACAGGTTTGCCGCGCCCGTCCGGATCTTCGCTTGGTTGTCCCAGCAGTTCATGCACGCGAAGCCCAAGTGCGGGCACTGGTGGCGGGCTGGCCCGGTGCGCCGGTCGTCGTGGCGCCCGGCGATGACGCTGCGGCGAATAAGATAGACAAGGCCGCGGCTTTTGGTGTGGCAAAAGGCGCCCTGGCGGCGTCCGGCACGGTATCGCTTGAATTGGCAGCCGCTGGCACCCCGATGGTCATCGCTTACGATGTCAATCTGATCACGCGCGAGATCATGCGCCGCATGCTTCGGATCGATACGCTGACTTTGGTAAATCTTGTTTCCGAGACGCGGGTAGTGCCGGAATTTCTGGGTGAGAAATGCCGCGCCGATCTGGTTGCGCCAGGCGTGTTGCAGATGTTGGATGCACCGGACGTTCAACTGAACGCCATGCAGCTGACGATGGATCGCTTAGGGCGTGGTGGCGAAGACCCCGGCCTACGCGCGGCCAAAGCCGTGTTGGCGCGTATGCAGATTGCTGGATAAGGATGGAATGCGTCTTGAAGTTGTGATGTTGATTTGCTCTGGTTCTTGAAATGAGTTTGACCACGTCCGCAATCGAGCATGTTGCCCCGGACCAGGCATCACTGAAAGCCGCGAACAAGCTGTTGTCCCCCGGCAAGTGGCCCGAACGGGTTGTTTCGGGTGACAGCGCCCTGATTTGGGGTGCATGTCAAGGGTCGGGTGCAAACCCATACCGCGTGGCCGTCGACTTGCGCGACCTGGGAGCAAAATGCAGCTGTCCGTCGCGGAAATTTCCGTGCAAGCATGCGCTGGCTCTGATGCTGTTTTACAGTTCGCAAGCCGCGGATTTCACTCCGGGCGAGGTGCCCGACTGGGTTGCAGAATGGCTGGGACGACGGCGCAAGACCGTGACGCCCGCAAAATCGGACGGAGAAACGAAAAGCCTTGCAGCCGCGCAACAGCCCGAGCCGGCAAAACCGGTTGACCCGAAGGTGGCGGCGCGCAACGCGGCGGCTGCGGCCAAGCGCGCGAAGGCGACGCAGGCCGCGATCGCCGACGGCCTGGCGGACATGGAGGCATGGGTCCTGGACCAGTTGCGCACGGGGTTGTCCGACCTGCTGGGCGATTTGACAGGGCGTTGCCGACGTATTGCATCGCGTCTGGTCGATGCCAAGGCAGGGCCGCTGGCCGGACGGATCGATGGCATCCCGGCACGTGTTTTGGCCATGCCGCAAACTGCGCGGGCCGACGCATTGATCGCGGAATTGGGCAAGCTTGTGATCCTCGCACGCAGTTGGGCGGATGATTGTGATCCGGCAGTACGACGTGTCATCACAGGTGCCGAAAACCGTGAGGATTTGCTCAACAACAAGGATGCGTTGCGCCACGATGGTCTGTGGGAAGTATTGGCCAGTCGGGACGAGACACGGCGCGATGGCCTGATCGCGCGTTCGACGTGGTTGCTGGCTTTGAATGGGGCCGGGCCGTCCTTCGCCCTTCTGCAAGACTTCTTTTCCGCCAGCGCAGGCAAGCAGGGTGCTGCTTTTGCAATCGGTGAACAAATGCAGGCAAACCTGGTTTTTTATCCCGGCCCGATGCCGCTTCGGGCGCAAATCGTGGACCGCCATGTCGTAGAGGATCACACCCCTTGGCCGGCGCTGCCTGAAACCGGCGATACGCTGCGCGCGTTTTCAGAGGCATTGACGCGTGAGCCATGGTTGACGGATGTCCCAATCCTGTTGCCCGCCGGACGGCTGGCGCAAGCCGGAGACACGCCGATCTGGCTTGGCGGCGATAGCGCATTGCCACTGTTGTCGAATACGCTGCCTGATGCCGTGTTTGGGGCCGAGTTGCGCCAGTCCGTGGTGCTTTGGAATGGCCACGCGGCAGATCTACTGGCGGCAGAAACAAATCTGGGGCGGTATTACGCGGATGCTTGAAGATACGTTCAGCCGGCTTGAAGCCGCCAAGATGCGCTGGATGGCCGGGGGGGTGGCGGATGCCTCGGGTGATCCGCTGGCGGATGGGTCTGATGCTGCGGAAGCGCAGTTACGTCTTCTGGCTCAGGCGGCCCTGTTCAAGCAATCCTGTCTGCGTCCCTCTAAACCAGGCAAGACGGCGCTGCGGCCACTTTTGCCTGATCTGGAGTTGCCAGTCTTGCCGGATGTACTACGCCCGGCCTTTCGCCAATTGATGCAGGTGCAGGATAGACGTTCGCGGCAAGGTCTGATCGGATTCATGGCGGCCCGCGGTGTGTTGGCCCACCCGTTTGATTGGCTGCCGCCGCAGGACCTGAACGGTTACCCGGATGCCTATATTGCATTGGTCAAATGGAATGCCGGTGCGGAACAGCACAGCGCTGCACTCAGCGCGGACTCATGGGAAGACATGTATCCCGCTGAACGCCAAAGGGCGTTCAATGCATTGCGCGCAACCACCCCCGAAATTGCCCGCCAGTTGATGGAAGCTCACGCAGGTTGCTTGCCCGCTGATCAGCGTCTGGCGCTTTTGGATTGCTTCGTCCAGGGCCTCAGTCCCGGGGATGGCACCTATTTGCGTCGTCTTGCATCCGGTGATCGCTCGGCCAAGGTGAAAGCGCGTGCCTTGGGCTTGCTAGCGCGTCTGGATGACGTCGAAGATGGTGAAGATGCCAGAGAACTGGCCGACTTCATGGTTCAGACGAAAACCGGTCTGGTCCGCCGTCGTCAGGTCATCGACTTGCGTGACAAGCTGAACCCGGCGCAAAAAAAGCGAGTGGGCGATCTGTTTGAGACTGTGTCGTTTTCGGCCTTGGCAAGCGCACTTGGCGTTGTTCCCAGCATTCTCGCCGCGAACTATGTCACGCAGCCACATACCAGCCCGGCACCGTTTCTTGAAATGTGCATCCGCTCCGCACCGGTCGATGCGTTGATGACGTATTGGGGACGGATGCGGGCGGACGGGGCTGCACAGATGCATATGCTGGCCGCGTTCGCCGACCGTCTGACACAAGAGCAGATGACCACCCAAGCTCTGGGAATGATCAATGCGGGTGCGGTCACGGATTTTGGAAGCGTTCTGGATGTTGTCGGCCCAGATGCGGGCCGGGCAATCTCGGAGGCGCTGCTGAACTGCGACATGTACCGCACGTTTCGCGGGGACCTTAAATCGGCCTTGGCCAAACGCGCCAAGGGCGAGTCTGACTATCAAGTCACGACGACAATTGCGCAGGGCGATGCCCATGCGATGATGTTGGCCCTCTTGCTGACCGCAGATGCCGCGCGCCAAGTGATCTCTGACTTGGAAGAGGCGGGTCTACACAACGCAGACCCTATTTTACGCCCTCTGAAATTCAACAGTGCCTTACAAGGATTCAGCCCATGAACGACGTGCTCCGCCAACCTGCTGAAGTGGTCTGGAAGTTCGAATTAGACGCCTTGCTGGCCGGTGATGCGGGGCCAAAACCCGCCGGGTGGGCGCTGTCTCCAAAAGCGGTCGTGACCTATCTGTTGGGAGGGAAATCCGCAGATGGCACCGCGATCACGCCAAAATATGTGGGCCAGAAACGCTTGATCGAGACTGCAGTGGCGACCTTGGCCACGGATCGAGCCTTGCTTCTGCTTGGCGTGCCGGGGACAGCAAAATCATGGGTGTCCGAACATCTGGCCGCGGCCATTGCCGGGGATTCAACGCTTGTGGTGCAATGCACGGCCGGTACGGATGAAAACCAGATCCGCTATGGCTGGAACTACGCTCAGTTGCTGGCGCAGGGCCCTAGCCCCGAGGCACTTGTGCCCACGCCCCTATACCGGGCGATGGAAACCGGCAAGCTGTGCCGGATGGAGGAACTGACGCGTATGGGCTCGGATGTGCAGGACACGTTAATCACGGTTCTGTCGGAAAAGATGATGCCCATTCCGGAGTTGAATTCGTCGGTTTACGCGACCCGGGGTTTCAACATCATCGCCACGGCAAACAATCGCGACAAGGGTGTGAATGACTTGTCTTCAGCTCTCAAGCGGCGCTTCAATGTCGTGGTGTTGCCGTTGCCTGAAGATCTCGACGAGGAAGTGGCTATCGTCACCAAGCGGGTGGGCGAAATGGCCGCCGGGCTGGACTTGCCGTTGCCCAAGAACGTCGCCAGCGAAGTCACCCGGGTGATCACCATTTTCCGCGAGTTGCGCGATGGGCGCACGCTGGATGGCAAGACGGCGCTCAAGGCGCCCACGGGCACTCTGTCGACGGCGGAAGCTATTGCAGTGATGGTGGGCGGTCTGTCTCAGGCCGCTTTCTTCACCGATGGCACATTGAACGTGGACGGGCTTGCGCCGAACGTTCTGGGGGCCGTGATCAAGGACCCGGTTCAGGACAAAACCGTCTTGGCCGAATACCTCGAAACCGTAGTGAAGAAACGCCGCGACTACGCGGATTACTATTCCGTGCTGACCGAAATGCTCTGACACGATGGGCAAGGTCCACACCCTTGGGATCCGGCATCACGGCCCGGGATCAGCACGCCAGGTCGTGGCGTCGCTCGAGGTCCTGCGGCCCGCCGCCATACTGATCGAAGGACCTTCGGACCTGACGGACCTGATCCATCATTTGGCCGAGCCGGCGATGGTGCCACCGGTCGCCTTGTTGGCCTATGCCAAGGATGCGCCAGAACGCGCCGTCTTTTGGCCCTTTGCCCGCTTTTCCCCGGAGTATCAGGCCATGCGTTGGGCACTGGCACATGATGTCCCGGTTCAGTTCATGGATCTGCCAGTGGCCGTAACGCTGTCGGAACAGGGAGAAAAGGATGCGCTGGATGACGACCCGGTGTCGCGTGACCCGATCGGTGCCCTGGCGGCGGCCGCCGGATATGAAGACGGCGAAAGCTGGTGGTCGAACGTAATCGAGGAAAACCCCGATCCCGGCGCGTTGTTTGATGCGGTTGCAGACGCCATGGCCGCGCTGCGCGAGGACTATGTGCCCAAAGGGCGAGAGGCACTGCGCGAGGCTTATATGCGACGCGCGATTGCCAAAACCTCCAAGGGGTTGGACGGCCCCGTGGCTGTGGTGTGCGGCGCGTGGCATGTGCCGGCCTTGCGCCAAAAGGTAAAGGCGTCGGACGACAACGCGCTGCTGCGCGGTCTTGCAAAATCCAGGGTCCACGCCACTTGGGCGCCGTGGACATCGCCCCGGCTGGCGCGTGCGACAGGTTACGGGGCAGGGGTGGCCGCCCCGCTTTGGTATGATCACATCTGGGAAAACGGGCCGGGCAGCCGTGCCGATGCGCAATGGGTGGCCCGCATGGCGCAGGTTTTGCGCGAAGAAGGGTTTGATGCCTCCACCGCGTCATTGATCGAAACGGTGCGTCTCACACGGTCCCTAGCGGTCGTGCGTGACCGTCCCGCGCCGGGGTTCGAGGAAATGCGCGACGCGGCAATTTCAACGCTGATGATGGGAGAAGCGTTGCAATGGCGTATCATCGAAACCCGGATGTTGCTGGGCGCACAGGTGGGCGAAATCCCCGGCGATCTGCCACTGGCGCCCTTATTGGAAGACCTCGCCAAGCAGCAAAGGAAGCTGCGGCTGAAACCCGAGGCGTTAGAGCGTGACTTGTCGCTTGACCTGCGCACCGAGACCGGGCTTGCGCGGTCCACGCTGTTGCACCGTCTGACTGCCTTGGACGTGCCTTGGGGCAAGCAGGTGGATCCGGGACGCAGCCGCGGTACGTTCCGTGAAAGATGGCAGCTCATGTGGGACCCCGAGTATGCGGTGCGACTTGTTGAACACCTTGTCTATGGTCCAACGGTCGAAGCAGCCGCAGCGGGGCGGCTGACAGAAGCGATCCGGTCCGAAGCGCGGCTGGCCGAGATAGCGGAACGGGTGCGCGACGCACTGGTCGCGCAATTGCCGGATGTCGCCAGTACCGGGATTGATCGCTTGGATGCGCTGGCCGCAGGGACCGATGACTGCGCGCTGATGCTGGCGGCCCTGCAGCCCATTGTCGACACACTGCGCTATGGCACGGCGCGCGATATCGCGATGGACCGGCTTGAGGCGCTGTTGGATCGCTTGATCACTCAAGCTGCGCTGGCACTTCCGCGGGCCGCCCGCGGACTGGACAGTGACGAGGCCGAGCGTTTGCGGGCTCTGGTCGCCGCCGCCCACCAGGCGATTGCGCTTTCGGAACGCGCGGCAGCTGTGCAAGATCTTTGGGTCGCGGCGCTGCACGAGGCGGGAACATCAGATCGCGCTGTGCCGCTTGTGGCTGGGTTGGCCGCCCGGCTGGCCTATGAGGCCGGCTGCATCAGCTCCGAAGAGATCGAGACAATCATATCCTTGCGCCTGTCGCGTGCCAATCCTGCCAGTCTCTCGGCGGGGTTTTTCGAAGGTTTCTTTGCGGGTGCGGGTTTGAAACTGGTGCATGATGCCGATCTTCGTCATGCCGTCGACAGTTGGTTCATGTCGCTGGACGAAGAGGCGTTCACCGAAAACCTGCCGCTGTTCCGCCGGGTGTTTTCGACCTTGGACAGCAACGAGCGCAAGGTCTTGCTGGAGCATCTTCTGGGGACGGCAACCAGTGACGTGACAGCAGATTTCGCACCTCAGGCGGATGAAATCTGGGCAGCGCAACTGGCCATGCTTACGGGACTCTTTGAGGGTCGATCATGAGCAAGGAACACGAGAGACGCTGGCGCATGGCCTTGGGCGAAACTGAAGACCAGCAAAGCCTTTCGGAACGAGATATGGTAATCACCGCCGCGCTTGATGCGCTTTATCAGGACGGGGGCGGCAGGGGAGCCGGGCTTGGGAAATCGGCACCGAAAGTGTCGCGATGGCTTGGCGACATACGCGAGTATTTTCCCAACACCGTGGTTCAGGTCATTCAGAAGGATGCGTTTGACCGGCTTGGCCTGAAGGAAATGTTGCTTCAGCCCGAGTTCCTGGAAGCCTTGGAGGCGGATGTGCATCTAGTCGCCGATCTGGTCTCCATGCGCAGTGCGATGCCGGCCAAAACCATCGAAACCGCGCGCCTTGTGATCCAGAAAGTTGTCGATGAATTGATGGAGCGGTTGGAAAAAAAGACCGCTGAGGCAATCCGTGGTGCGATCAACCGATCCGCTCGAACGCACCGGCCACGGTTCAATGATATCGACTGGGCCCGCACAATTCAGGCCAACCTGCGCCATTATCAGCCTGACTATCAGACGATCATGCCGGAAAAACTGATCGGGTTCTTGCGTCAGCAGCGACGGATCACTGACCTTGATGAGGTGACGCTTTGTGTCGATCAGTCTGGTTCAATGGCGACATCCGTGGTCTATTCGTCAATCTTTGCGGCCGTCATGGCCTCGATCCCGTCTGTGCAAACCAAGCTGGTCTGTTTTGACACGGCGATCATCGACCTGACCGACGATCTTGAAGATCCTGTTCAGGTGCTTTTCGGTGTGCAATTGGGTGGCGGAACCGACATCAACCGTGCCGTCGCCCATTGCCAGGACCGGATCGAGCGGCCCGGCAAATCGCATCTGATACTGATCACAGACTTGATGGAAGGGGGCGACGCCAAGGCGCTGATTGCGCGCCTGATGGCGCTGAAAGCCTCGGGCGTGAACGTGATCGTGCTGTTGGCGTTGACCGATACCGGCCAGCCTTATTACAACAAGGATATGGCCGCCAAGGTTGCGACGCTGGGCATCCCTGTGTTTGCCTGTACGCCGGAGCAGTTTCCCGACCTGATGGCAACAGCCTTGCGGCGAGATGATGTGCTTAGCTGGGCCGCCGTGGAGGACATCAAGACCGTGCGGGCGGGTGAAGACGCGACAGAGTGATACGCGATTGCGGCACTAAAAGAACCGAAGTCTTTGCCCCACACCGATCGCCTTGGCGCGGGTCAGCATGGCGTGACCCAACGCGATGTCCGACAAGGACAGACCGCGATGCCAAAACAGAATTGTTTCGTCAGGTGTTTCACGCCCCGGCTTGAGCCCTGCCACAATCTGTCCCAACTCGGCATGAAGCGTTTCTTCGGTCAGTTTGCCTTGGTCCACATGGTCGCGCAACGCACCAAAGACACCATGCGCTTGGCCCCAGTCATCCATCACGATCTTGTCCATAATGTCGGTGAGGTTCAGTTCAACCGCCGACATCGTGCCGTAGGGAATCACAAGGGCACCCGGTTTGATCCAGTCCGTCCGCAGCAACGGTGCCGGTTCAGATAGGCGCGAGGCCTCGACTACGATGTCGGCGCCGACCAGGCAGGATTGCCAGTCTTCCGTTACGATGATCTCGCGCCCTAGGTCCCGGCGCAGCGTCTCGGCAAACGCATCGCGGCTTTCGGGGCGGCGGGAATGGATGCGTACCTCGTCAAAATCAAACAGGCTGCACAGCAGACGCACGTTCCAATAGGCGGTGCCCCGCGCGCCGATATGGCCCAGTACCTTGGGGTTTTCGGGCCCCAGATACTTGGCCCCAAGAGCCGTCATCGCGCCTGTGCGCATCTCGGTGATCCCGGTGGCATCAATCAGCGCCTTGGGCGCGCCGTGCCAAGGATCGAAAAGCGTCAGTATCCCATATTCCGAGGGGCGGTTTTCGGTGTAATTGGCGACGAAATCACCCACCACCTTGGTGCCGGCACTGTCGATCCGGCCCCCGATCCAGCCACGCAGCACATTGAAATGTCCCTCAACCCCGGCCCGGGGGCGAATATGCATGCGCGGCTCGATCGCTGTTTCGCCGTGGCCCTGCATGCGCAGCGCATCCTCGACCGCCATGAGGATATCCGCATCGCGAAAGCCGAGCGCCTCGATGTCGAAGCGGTTGAGATAATCGATATAGACAGGCGGCGTATCGGGCGTATGAGACACGTTGGGTCCTCGCGGTCTGTTCAACCGCACAAGATCAGGCCGACTGGCCTCTGACAAGCGTGTCGCTCAGTCTGTCCTGGGATCACGTGCCAGCGACGGTGGTCCCGAATTTGCCCGCGATCAGCGTCACGCCAAGGGCGTATTCGTCATTGGCTCAAATCAATGCGATCGGCGAAGGTCGTCCGCGTGTCTCGGGAAACGCCCCACAAGCCTGTATGATGAATTCCGCCGCACCCTCTTGGGCAAGCCAGTTGTCTGTCAACCCTTCCAGATCCAGCCGCCGCCCAGGATGCGGGTGCCGCCGGTTTCGTAGAAGACGCAGGCTTGGCCCGGCGAGATCCCTTCTTCGGGTGTCAACAGCTCGATCTCGGCCATGTGTGGACCTCGCGGGCGAATGATCGCCTCGCGCGGGGGGCGGGTTGAGCGGACCTTGACCGCCGCGTGCCACTCTGTCGCGCTGTCGAAAGGCGTATCACCCAACCAGTTGATTTCCCGCACCGGAATGGTGCGGGTCGACAGCATCTCCTTGGGGCCGACCACGACCTGCTTGGCATCGACATCCAGCTTGACCACGTAAAGCGGGTCGCTCAGTCCGCCGATGCCAAGTCCCCGACGTTGACCAATCGTGTAATGGATCACCCCATCATGTGCGCCCAGGACACGACCGTCCGCATGCACGATCTCACCGGGTTCGGCGGCACCGGGACGCAGCTTTTCGATCACGCTTGCGTAGTTGCCATTTGGAACAAAACAGATGTCCTGGCTGTCGGGCTTGTCGGCCACCGGCAGGCCGTATTTCGCCGCCAGCGCGCGGGTTTCGGCCTTGGAGGGCAGATGCCCGAGCGGAAAGCGCAGGAAATCCAACTGCTCGGGCGTGGTGGAAAACAGAAAGTAAGACTGATCGCGCGCGGCATCCGTTGCGCAATGCAGTTCGGGGCCGTGGACGCCCAGCTTGCGTTGAATGTAATGCCCGGTCGCCATGCAATCGGCGTCTAGATCCTTGGCCGTCTCAAGCAGATCCTTGAATTTCACACGTTCATTACAGCGAATGCACGGGACGGGGGTAGCACCCGCAAGATAGCTGTCGGCAAACTCGTCTATCACCGCATCCTTGAAGATGTTCTCGTAGTCCAGAACATAGTGCGGAAACCCCATGTCTTCGGCCACGCGTCGGGCATCGTGAATATCGATGCCCGCACAACACGCGCCTTTCTTGGCCAGCGCCGCACCGTGATCGTAAAGCTGCAGGGTGACGCCGACGACATCATACCCTTCCTCGGCCAGCTGTGCAGCCACGACCGAACTGTCAACGCCCCCCGACATCGCCACCACCACCCGCGTATCAGCGGGCGACTTGGGAAATCCAAGCGAATTGAGGGCAGGATCGAGCGGCATCGGGTATCTCCGGGACGTGTTGAGGCGGAATATAGGGATTTGATCTGGGATGTTAAGCCGCGCCGGGTCTTACGCCGATCGGCGGGCGTGTCAACCGCAACCTGAATCCGTGTGCAGTCTGAGGGTCGTGACTGGGTTTAAGAAAATCCGAACTACTCCGCGCTTGCTACTTCATCCGTCATTAAGCCCAATGCCGCAACACTTTCGGGTGTGACACGAAAGGGTGAGGCCCGATGTATTTAAGGAAAGTTGACGGACCGCGCGCAGTGACCTTGCCGGATGGCACCGTCATGACACGCGCCGATTTGCCGCCAAGGCAAACACGTAGATGGGTGGCCTCACGTAAACTTGCGGTTGTGCGCGCGGTCGTGCACGGCCTGATTACACAGGCTGAAGCACAGTCCGACTACGGCATCAGCCCAGAAGAATTTCAAGAATGGCTGCACGCTGTTTCGCGTCACGGCGAGGTGGGTTTAAAAGTCACAATCCCAAAAGGGATAGACAACCCAGGGTAGAAAACGCTATTTGTTCTTCTAAGGTAACCTGTAGTTAACCAATTTTGGCGACTGTCGTTAACAGACACGGATACTAGTGGAGAATTGATAAAATGCGCGTTCTTCTGGTCGAAGATGACCCCAACACTTCAAAGAGCATCGAACTGATGCTCACGCATGCCAACCTGAACGTCTATACGACGGACCTTGGGGAGGAAGGGATCGATCTGGCCAAGCTTTATGATTACGATTTGATCCTTCTCGACTTGGGATTGCCGGATATGAACGGGCACGAAGTGTTGCGACAATTGCGCCTGGCGCGGGTTGACACTCCGATCCTGATCCTCAGCGGCGCCGATGACACCGACAACAAGATCAAGGGATTTGGCTTTGGCGCCGATGACTATTTGACCAAACCGTTCCACCGCGAAGAGCTTGTGGCGCGCATTCATGCGATTATCAGACGGTCCAAGGGCCATTCCCAATCGATCATTCGTACAGGCAAGATCAACGTCAATCTGGATGCCAAGACCGTCGAAGTGGGCGGCAAGACCGTGCACCTGACGGGCAAGGAATATCAGATGCTGGAACTTCTGAGCCTGCGTAAGGGGACGACGCTAACCAAGGAGATGTTCCTGAACCATCTTTACGGCGGCATGGATGAACCCGAATTGAAAATCATCGACGTCTTCATTTGCAAGCTGCGCAAGAAACTGGCGGAAGCGACAGAAGGTGACAATTATATCGAAACCGTCTGGGGCCGTGGCTATGTGCTGCGCGATCCCGACCCGGTGGAAAGCGGCGACAGTCGGCTTGCCATCGGCGCCTGATCGGCGCGTCCCGTATCCGTCGCTGAACCGCGGCGCCAAAACTTCAGTCTCTCTCATCATGGTTGGAAAACCGGGCCCTGTTTGGCCCGGTTTTCTGTTTCAAAGAAAGAGATGTCGGGCGGTGAAGGAACCACATCGCAGTATCTGGTGCTGGACCTTGACAGACGCCCGGCCTAACACTCAAACCATGTGAAATGCGTTGGCTATTGAGGGGGGTGTGCATGGGTGCCGGGATCGCGGTCGAGCAGCTGACCAAAGCGGAGGCCGAGGCCGAATTGGCCCGGCTGGCCAAAGAGCTGGTCACGGCCAATGCCGCGTATCACCAAAAAGATGCGCCCGAAATATCAGATGCGGCCTACGACGCACTCAAGGCCCGCAACCAAGCCATCGAGGCGCGTTTTCCAGATCTTAAGCGCGCCGACAGCCCGAGCGACCAGGTTGGTGCAGCTCCGGCAGAAGGGTTTACCAAGGTGACCCACGCAGTGCGTATGCTCAGCCTGTCGAACGCATTTGACGAAGAAGACATCACTGAGTTTGACGATCGTATCCGCCGCTATCTCGGCCTGACGCGTGAGGCGCCATTGTCTTACACGGCTGAGCCCAAGATCGACGGTCTAAGCCTGTCGCTGCGTTACGAAGCGGGGAAACTGGTGCAGGCCGCGACACGTGGAGACGGGACGGTTGGCGAAAACGTGACAGCCAATGCAAAAACGATCGATGTCATCCCCCGTCAGCTTGACGGCGCGCCGGATGTTCTGGAAGTGCGCGGCGAAGTTTACATGAGCCATGCCGATTTTGACGCTTTGAATGCCCGCCAGTCCGATGCGGGCGAAAAGGTGTTTGCCAATCCGCGCAACGCCGCCGCAGGGTCCCTGCGGCAACTGGATTCGAGCATCACCAAATCTCGACCACTGCGCTTTTTTGCCTATGCTTGGGGCGAGGTTAGTACCCCTTTGGCCGACACCCAGATGGGGGCAATCAACCGGTTGGCGAAGTTGGGGTTTCAGACCAATCCACTGACATCGCTTTGCGATGGGCCGGCAGAGATGCTGGCTCATTACCGCGGGATCGAACAACAACGTGCCGATCTTGGCTATGACATCGACGGCGTTGTCTACAAGGTCAATGACCTGGATTTGCAGCGCCGTTTGGGTTTTCGCAGCACCACACCGCGATGGGCCACTGCGCACAAGTTTCCCGCTGAACTGGCCTGGACCCGGCTGGA
>JBCBTE010000075.1:0-15039 GCA_039818805.1 Pseudomonadota bacterium | reverse complement strand
TGCGTCTACCGTAACTGAGACTGACGCGGGTAGTCAGTCATCTTTGCCAGATCTGATCGTGAACATTCTACCCAGCAATCCGACAGCCTCGATTGTGCAAGGAGATATGCTGGCGGTGGTCGTGCTTGCGCTGCTTGTCGGAGTATCGGTGACCCAAGTCCAGCGCAGTAGGGCAGAACCGTTTCTGATGCTAATGGAAGCTTTGTTATCCATATCGATGAACATCGTGAAATGGGCCATGTTTCTTGCGCCCTTGGCCGTTTTCGGGTTGATGGCACAGTTGGTAATGCGCCTGGGTGCCGAAACCCTCTTGGGCGTAGCGGGTTATGTCGGCACGGTACTCTTGGGTCTCACAGGTCTGCTCTTTTTCTATGTCGCTGTGGCGGCGATTTTCGGATAGATCAACCCGCTACGTTTCTTGAAAACCACAGGCAGCAATCTGCTACTGGCATTTTCGACATCAAGTTCCACCGCGGTCATGCCGATTACGATCCAGACTGCGCGTGAGCTCGGTGTCCCGGCAAACATCGCAAACCTTGTAGTTCCGCTTGGCGCGACGATGAACATGGCCGGGACGGCCCTTTATCAGTCAGTCGCAATTCTATTCCTCGCGCAATTGTCCGGCGTGGAGCTATCCGGGGTACAGATTGCCGTTGTGGTTGGAACGCGAGTTTTTTCAAGTATCGGTGCGCCGGGGACGCCCGGTGTCAGTATCGCAATCCTCGTAAATGTGGCGATGAGTATGGGAATCCCGGTCGATGGCATGGTTATTATCTTTGGTGTCGACCGGTTGCTGGACATGTGCCGTACAGTGGTGAACGTAACGGGCGATTTGGCCGCTTCGGTGTTATTGCGTAAGACAGAGCAGAACAGGTCCATCTGATAGGGTGGCTCGGAATCCCTATAGAAACTGGGGATGATGATTTTTGTCAAAGACCATATCTGGTGTTGTGAGCGATACGTGAACTGCGACTCCTATTGCTTTTGAGGGTAGGAGGATCGTGCCATCTCTTCCATCATCTTTTCTCTGAACACTTCGGCGGGCGTTTTCCACCCGAGGCATTTGCGGGGTGTGTCGTTGAGGCGGTCGCAGATCACCTTCATATCGTGATCTGTGAGTGCCGTGATATCTCGCTTCCTCGGCAGCCATCTTCTTGCACGGCGATTGGTGTTTTCGACGGTGCCTTTTTGCCAGGGGGAGGAGGGATCGCAGAACCATGTTTGCGTTCCGATCTCCGCTTGCAGGTGCGGCCAAGAGACAAACTCGGTGCCACGGTCAAAGGTGATGGATTTGCGGGCCAGATGGGGCAGGTCGCGCACCGCCTTCTTGATCTTGCCCATGACGGGCTTGGTGCGCTTATTGGGGTTCTTCAACAGCACGGTGAACCGACTGAGCGCTCGACCAGTGATGTGACATTGGTTTGCCCAAGCTTCTGTTTGAACAGCATCAAATCGCCTTCCCAGTGCCCGAACTGGCGGCGGTGCGCGACATCGTCGGGATTGACTGCCGCCATGTGTTCCCGCGAGCCGATATCAACGGCAGCAGCACCGATGTTCATAGTCTCAATCGCAGGGTTCTTGCGGGTCTTTTTCTTTGCCATCGTAATCCTCCTGTTGTTGGCAACAGAAGGGCGTGGGCTCCGCAAATCCGTCATCTTCCTAACCGGGATCACTGCATAGCAGCGTCACCACTCTCAAGTTCGCAGCAACCCATGGACCGCGTTTTTTAACGGGGTTCCCGACAGCGCCGAGACCACCAATAAGCGAACGGCCGCTGCCCTTCATCCCACAACGATAACACAAGCTGTTTCTACCGCGCGCAGGCGGGCTCCAACTCGGAATGGTTTTTTAGGAATTGAAGCACATCCCTGTCTGATTGCTATCGGTGCTTCGCAGCTGTTTGCTGCGGGACGCAAGAACTGGTAAGATGCGGGACAAAACCGACATTTGATCTTTCGCCTTTGCTGACGCAGCATCGCTTTGGACTCGCAACAGGCTTCTCGTTGCATCACAGCTAAAGTCATGGAAGCGGTCATTGCTTGGCGGCTTCGGAAACCTCTTTTGAACAGCTCTTTCGCTACATGGCTTTTGATATCAAGTGCACGAACCTGACGGGCTTTCGTTTCGCTCGAATGATTGACCGAATGGGAGGCGGTCTGCATGCCAAGAAGATGTCGTTGCTAACAGGCCAATGCACTGGCTTTATGCGGAACAAAGAAATGGTCATCTGATCGGGGGCGCGCATGGAGAATAAGTCTGAGCCAAGAGAACGCGTTGGCAAGCTTGAAGCCAGCCTTCAGGCGATCCTGTCGTCGGCTGTTGATGCCATCATCATCATTCGTCGTGACGGGATTATCGAGACGGTGAACCAGGCTGCGGCCGGTTTGTTTCAATACGAGGTTGAGGAATTCATCGGACATAACGTGAAGTTTCTGATGCCCGACGAACATCGACACCAGCACGATGGCTATCTGCACAACTACAATACAACCGGATATCGGAAGATCATCGGTATCGGACGTGAGGTCACTGGGAAGCGCAAAGACGACACCATCTTTCCGATGCATCTATCTGTTGGTGAATTCACTGAGAACGGCGAAAAGTATTACACGGGTATCATAAATGACCTGACAGCCCGCAAAGACGCGGAGCAAGCGCTGCTGCAAGTCCAGAAGATGGATGCCATAGGCCAATTGACCGGTGGCGTAGCCCATGACTTCAACAACCTCTTGACTGTCATCGTTGGAAATCTGGAACTCATGGAAATCCAGATGGGTGAGTTCGAGCATGCCGACTTGCTCAATGAGGCAATGGAGGCCGCCGAACTGGGCGCGCGCTTGACGGAACGGCTACTTTCTTTTGCAAGGCGCAGTCCCCTTGAGCCTCATATCGTCGAATTGAATGGGCTCATCAGCGGCCTGACAGATATGCTACGACGCACGCTGGGTGCGACCATCGAGCTAAAAACGGTGCTTTGTGATGACCCATGGTCAGTCAAAGTCGATCCCACGCAGTTTGAAAGCGCGATTGTCAACCTCGCCGTCAATGCGCGGGACGCGATGCTTAATGGCGGTCGATTGGTTGTCGAGACCCGCAACATGGCGTTGGATGAAGACTACATTGCTGACGAGTTGGAACTGAGCCCGGACGATTATGTCCAAGTCTCGGTGACAGACACCGGCACAGGTATGCCTGCAGACGTCATTCGGCGCGTGTTTGAGCCGTTCTATACAACGAAGGATGTTGGTGAAGGAACGGGGCTGGGCTTGTCGATGGTTTATGGGTTCGGCAAACAATCAGGTGGCCATGTGACAATTTATAGTGAGTTGGGACAGGGTACGACCATCAACCTTTACCTTCCACGGCATCAGGACGCGTCAGATATGTCTGAAAAACAAGACGCGGAACCGGAAGTGAATTCTGCAAAGGGCGGAACGATCCTTGTGGTGGAAGATGACGAACGCGTGCGCCGCTTGACACGAGGTCGGCTGGAAGCGTTGGGATATCAGGTATTGGAGGCAATGCATGGACCGGCAGCGCTTCAGGTCCTCGCCGAAGAATCCGACATCGATTTGGTGTTCACCGATCTAGTTATGCCCGGAGGCATGTCAGGATATGAGGTTGCGCAACATGTTCAGGAAAGTCACCCCGAGATAAAGGTTCTCCTGACGTCAGGCTACGCCGAAGAACTGATGAACAGCGACAAGCTGTCTGCGCGCAACCTGAAACTCTTGCGCAAACCATACCGCCAAGCAGCACTGGCCGACGCCATCAGCGGAGCGCTGGAAGGAAGCTAGTCGCTGCCGCGCTTCACATCCATGGCGAACATGTAGCCGATGCCGCGCACGGTTTTGATGAGGGCCGGTGAGCTTGGATCACGTTCGACCTTTTTCCGCAAACGTGCCACATGATTGTCAATCGTGCGATCCAATGGCGACCACTCTGTCCCATGCAACAAATCCATGATCCGGTCCCGTGAGAGCATGCGTTTGGGATTGCCCAAAAAGACTGATAACAACCGGAAGTCGCCACTGGTCAATTCGACTTGCGCGCCATCACGATCCAGCAGCTCGAAGCGATCCAGGTAGGCCGTCAATCCATCAAAGGTCATGGCTCCTAATTGGTCGGTCGGTTCTTCTTTGGTCTCGGTAGCGGATGATTGTGCACTATCCACCTCACCTGTGCGCCTCAGGACAGAGCGCACGCGTGCCAAGACTTCGCGGACGTGAAATGGTTTGGTGATGTAGTCATCCGCCCCGATCTCAAGCCCGACGACGCGGTCAATCACGTCGTCCCGCCCCGTTACCATGATGATCGGTACATTTGATTGCTGACGAATGCGCTTTGCGATCTCCAGCCCGTTGTCGCCTCCCAGATTAACATCCAGTGTCACAAGCTGCACTGTCTGACTGGCTATTGCGTCAAGCGTTTCTGCTTCGTCTTCGGTCTCAATCACGTGAAACCCATCGCTTTCCAAACACCTGCGCAAGAGCAATCGAACTTTCGGTTCGTCGTCTACAACCAGGATGGTGTTTGAAGTCACTCCTGCCCCCCCCAAATCGATGATGCGCAGGATTACGCCTCGCCTCTATTGTTGCAGAGATTCAAAGCGATGGCAAAAGTATACAAAACTTTACGTAGGAGGATATCTGCCGCTGACAATCTGGAGCCAATGTCGTTTCAACCAGAACAGGGAGACGACCAATGTATATTTCCACAGCAACAGACTTCGATGTTTCGACAACGCCAGTATCAGTGTTGGCTGATTGCCGATTCAAATCTGGCAATACACGCACCCATAGACTCAAAGCTGCGCAGAATCTGTTCCGGGAAGGGGATGAAGTTTGTCACGTCTACGAGGTCATCAGTGGTGTCCTGCGGGTGACCAAAGTTTTGGAAGATGGTCGTCGGCAGGTGATCGCGTTTGGATATCCCGGCGATATCATCGGCTTTCCGCAAGATGGCAGATATCATACCGAATGTGATGCGATTTCAGATGCTGAGGTTGCTGTGCACAGCGTCAAGGACTTGGAGAGTGGTGATCACAGTCCTGAGCTTCACCATCGACTTGTGCAGGCAGCGCTTAAGGAAATCAGCGCGATGCAAGATCATTTCATGATGCTTGGCCGAAAGTCGGCGACCGAGAAAGTAGCGTCATTTCTGTCAGTGCTGATGGAACGCACAGGCAATCCCTTAGGTGCATACATCCACTTCGAGTTCCCGATGACGCGCGCAGATATTGCGGACTTTCTGGGATTAACAGTTGAGACCGTCAGCCGAACCATGACGACCTTGCGGAAGCAGAAGCTGATTGCCCTGGAGAACGCAAAATCGGTAGTCGTGCTGAATGAGGATGCCCTCTACGACATGGCGGCTTGATTGGTGGTCGATTGTCTTGCTGAAACCCCAAGCCTCTTTCGCGCTGGCTGATTTGGAGGGAATTCTATGAGTCTCGTCGTTCAATTGGCGTCGTACAAGCCTACGTCAGGATTACATCTGACACCATCCTGCGGGCTGATGGCTCGGGACTGTCAGCAGACCTCCCGACACGCAGCAGGACCTGAGGATGTCCTGAGACTCCTGAAGCTTCCGCAAGTTTCAGACGCAAGGCCGCCACTTCGATTGGTTGATTCAGATATGAGGCAGAATAGCCGACAGATGTTAACTTGAGCAGCGTCTTTGCAAGCGCGCGCCCTGTGTTGATCCAATCTTCGACGGTATCAGACTTGCTTGAAAACAGCGTCAGCGCTGGAGATCCAGCCAGTATCTTCTTCTGATCGGCAGCTGCAACTTGATTGCCAAGATCGAACGTGCGGATCACGAAACGTGCAGCGGGAGCAAGAACATCGGGCATACCAAACCCCGCCCCTGACATCCCGTCACGAGATCCAAACCGGAACGAATGTACCCAAGCTGCAAGCTCACGCCTGAAAGCAGGGTCATCAAACTGCTCACGGTCACCCGTGGTGACCAGATCAGCAATCGTTTCGATTGCTTCGCCGTCTTCAAAGAACTGAACATCTACGTCTACACCATTTGCGATGTCACAACAGGCCTCCGTGAGGTCGCTGGGCAGCACTTCCAGGAAGTATGCACTCCGATCCGTACGACGCGATTGGATTGCTTTAAACAGTGCGATCTCGGCTTCATCTGGGGATTGTCCGTCGGAAAAGCTGATCCTTGCAAGGTGATCTTGGAATTCCTGGTCAGGAGAGAGCGCCACATCAGCCTGCAAAGAGAAACGCCGCGCTGCCACTTCAAACAGCCCAATCGCAGCACCGCAACTGATTGTCAGTTCGCGATCATGGGGGTCGACGACAGGCAGCGCGCGGGTTCTGTCTGCGACAACGTCGACCCAGTCGGAACCCGTTGCGAATAGCCACGGTTGGGTATTGTGCCCTGACGGTGCGAGGGTCGCAAAGCCAATGAGAAATCGGATTTGCTCTTCCAGCGTTCCACTGGATGGGAAGTCCTCGTCAGGACGCTGCCACAGGTTCTGGTGGAGCTTCATCGCTGTCTATGCCTATCGTTTCTGATCTCAAACGATAGATGCGCCCGCAGGATTATCCTTGATCTTGCTCAATGTTGCGTCTGTTCGCGGTCGTGACAGAACCGCTGTTACTTGTATCGAAGTTGCAGCGAAACACGAGACCAGTTGTTAATTCGCCCCGCAGCATCATGCAAAATGGGCTCAAGGACTAAGCCGCTCTCGCGGCAATGGCGCCTGTGGCTGACGTACGGCCGTGATCTTGAGCGTTGCGGATTTTGAGATATGAACGACGTGCCTGACGATTGGGGTTTCCCAATCGTCAGGAGGTTCCCATGACACACGAGAAGATAAGCCCGCTTCGTGCGCGGATGATCGAGGACATGCGCATTCGCGGAATGGCGGATACATCGCAGAAGGCGCACATCCGGGCGCTCAAGGATTTCACAGCATTTCTGGGGCGGTCACCAGACACCGCAAAACCGGAGGAGTTGCGCGCCTATCAGCTTCATATGACCGATACCGAGGTGACGCCGTCGGTTTACAACGCCCGGATCACTGCGCTGCGGTTCTTTTTCGGCATGACCTGTGATCGGGAGGACATGAAGAAGTATATGCAGTTCCGCACCGAACCAAGGAAGCTGCAGATTGTCCTGAGCTTCGAGGAGGTCTCGGCCATTTTAGCTTCGGCACCCGGGCCGGGCCTCAAATACCGGGCGGCTCTCGGCATCGGATATGGTGCGGGATTACGCGCCTCCGAGGTCACCAATCTCAAGGTCCGGGACATCGACAGCGATCGGATGCTGATCCATGTCGAGCGGGGCAAAGGAGGCAAGGATCGAGATGTCATGCTATCACCTTCGCTGCTGGTGCTGCTGCGGGACTACTGGCGCGAAGCTCGCCCGCAAGGCTGGCTCTTTCCCGGCCAAAGCCGGGTTGAACCTCTGTCACCGCGCTCTCTGAACCGTGCCTTCAACTCTGCCAAGGCAATGGCTGGGATCAAGAAGCCCGCGACGCTGCACTCGCTCCGGCACAGCTTTGCCACGCATCTTCTGGAGGCCGATACGGATGTGCGCGTGATCCAGGTGCTACTTGGACATGCCAAGCTCACGACAACGGCGCGATACACCCATGTCGCCACCAAGACGCTGCGCAATGTTGCCAGCCCATTTGAGCATATCCAAGGTATGACCTGACGGGCAGGTCAGCGTGCCCCCTCTCATCGATTGCAAGGCAATCGACTGCCGGGCAGCGAGGCACGCGCTGGAGGTTGCTGATATCTATCGCGATCACGGTCCTGCCTACCGGCCGGTCAACGAGGGGCATCTGAGCCTCGCGCAGCTCAAAGTGATGTCATCCATTGAGGCTTGCCGGACGGAAGCGCTCGGCGGGCATGTGGCCGCTTGCACCCGATGCGATCACCAGCATATCGCATACAACTCTTGCAAAAACAGGCATTGCCCGAAGTGTCAGGGCCCGGCTGCGCGTGATTGGATGGCGGCGCGGGCAGATGATCTGCTGCCGGTGGAGTATTTCCATCTGGTCTTCACGTTGCCAGCTGAGATCGCCCACATCGCCTATTGGAACAAGCGAGCGGTCTACGGCCTGCTGTTCAAAGCATCAGCAGAGACGGTGACGACTATCGCCGCCGATCCCAAGCGCATGGGTGCTCGGGTCGGTATGACCAGCGTGCTCCACACCTGGGGATCGGCAATGACGCACCATCCCCACGTCCACATGATCGTACCAGGAGGCGGGCTCTCGCAAGATGGCGTCCGTTGGGTTGGCTGCAAGCCTGGGTTCTTCCTGCATGTCCGGGTGCTGTCCAGACTGTTCCGCCGCTTGTTTATTGAAGGGTTGATGGCTCTGCACCGTGCAGGCGCACTGGCTTTCTTTGGCGATCTTGAACGGCTGGCGCAGGCAGATGCATTCGTGGAATGGCTGGCACCATTCCGTAAATCCGAATGGGTGGTCTATGCCAAACCACCCTTCGGCGGACCCGAAGCCGTGCTGGCATATCTCAGCCGTTATACGCATCGGATTGCCATCTCCAATAGCCGCCTTGTCAGCGCTGATGCCCGAACCGTGGTGTTCCGCTGGAAAGATTACCGGATCAAACGTGGAGACCGTATGAAGGTCATGCGGCTTGATACGCACGAGTTCATGCGCCGCTTCCTCATACATGTGCTCCCAGGCGGATTCCACCGCATCCGCCACTACGGCCTGTTGGCCAGCGCAACCCGCAAAAGCAACCTTGCCAAGATCCGCACGTTGCTCGGCACGCAACCAATCGCGCAGGAAGACGCATCCACTGCCGATGTCATCCCGATGACATTGCGGGAGCCATGCCCCGACTGCGGCGGAGCAATGCGCATCATCGAGACGTTCCGGCGTGGGGAGCTTCCACGATCTCGCGCACCACCGGGGAAACAGGCTGCATGATGAAACGCCCACTCATTACATCCACTGCAAACCGGTTGAATGAACCGCACCGGTCGATCCCGCTTGTCCCCAGCGACCCGGAAAGATGCACTAATGGCGAGGAACGGCTTCAAACTGGGACACTTCAAGCAAAAGCCCTTTGGCAGAACTCAGAAGCGGCCACCTCCCGCATCCAAATTTACACGTCAGTGGCAAACATAGTGCAGGCTCAAAACACTCTTTCCCCATAGGGGCCAATCAGCCCCCGCGGCTTCCTCCCTGAGAGGTTTGTCAACACGGGCCACAGTCAGCCCAAGCCGAAAACGCGCGCTATGGCCCGCGTCGAAAAACCTTCATCTTTCCGGTTGTTCGCCGTAAGTTGGATCAATGACCGCCATCCTTGGGGGGCCGTATCACCGAGGAGATGCGTGCATTTCAGTATGCGAGTGCTCTTCCAGGCTTGGGGGTTAGAGAATTTGGACGTCGTTGGCGTTGATCCGACAGTTTGCGAGGTCTCCAAGATCGCTGTTCGCTTCGACCTCAGGGACTTTCTTGAAAGGCGCGGGCTTCCGATAATGCCACAGCGCGTCGCCTGTCCAGATATTCCGCAAGGTCCTGAATGTGGACGCCCCGCGCACTCTTCTGGCTTTTTTCGGAGCGTGTAAGCGGCAGGTCAATATCTCCGGAGCCCACTTTTCTAAGAAATTTGGCCAGCGTTAAATGCGAGAAGTAGTCCCTGCAGACAGTTTCTGCAGGCACGATTGCGCGTGCATTATATTGCGCCATCAAGAGAAAAAGGGTGTTCATGAATGCCTCGCAGATCATGGTTTTGGTGTTAAAATCGACTGGAAACAGGCGTAAATCAACGGGAGCGCGCGGCGGGTTCCGGCGGCGCTAGATTGGTCACGGCTAGAACAAGATGCGGTGAGGCAATGTAGCGTAGCAGAAAGACCTGCTCTTTGCGTGTTTTACTGGTCGCAAAGCAACGGAACGGTGCTACTTCGGAGCCTCTCGCCGCAGCTTTGCAAATCCTCGATCCGTTGCCATAAAACGTTCAACCATTGGACAGATCAGTTTTGCCGGATCGTCAAGAGTTTGGCCAGTTTGGCGTTCCAGCACCTTTGCATAGGCGACAAGGTCCCGGTGGACCGCAGCGGGTATTTCAATTGTCAGCGTCACGGGTTTGTCGTTTGACAAAGCTCCCAGTTTCAATTTAGTCATCAGTGACCTCTTTGCGGTTCAAGGATTAGATCGCGCGTGACAATCACCCGAACGGGGAATCCTGGCCGGATGGTGAGCGTCGGCGGCACATCCAATTGGCGGCTGACGATCCCTTGGCCGGCATTGCCGATGGTGTCCTGAACGCCGTCGCGTATCGCGCGGGCGACCGGATCGTCTTCGTCTGCGCTAAGTTCCGTACCGATGTTGAGTAGGGTGGCGAGTCCGGCGGCTCGCAAAAGGTCTCCCCAATGATGATCGACGCCATCCTCGAGGCCGGCATAGCCAGCATTGTCGGCCCCGGGCAGGCGCTCCAAGACAATGGAACGACCGTCTGGCAGAATGATCCGGTTCCAGACCAGTAAGATACGGCGCTGACCAAAGCCGACGCCGTTATCGTATTCACCGATCAGTCGGCTCCCCTGCGGCAGGAGAAGAAATCGCCCGGAAGGGCTGTCATAGACATTCTGTGTGACCTGGGCAGTGATGAGCCCCGGCAGGTCCGAGCGAATGCCAGTGATGAGTGCTGCCGGAATGACAGACCCTGCCTGCAGGACGTAGGGCGAGGCGGGTAGTGTAACACGATCAGGGGCAACGATGCGACGGTCGACGGGGGCATTTAGGAAGGCGAGTTGCCGATCTTGATCCGTTTGTACACCACCGTCCGGTTGTGGTGCGGTGAAGCTACCCGGAGGTGCGGCACTTGGTGCAACGAAGCCGGACGGAGCAGCCGGTGATTGCGTTGCAAAGAACACTTCGCTGGTGCGGGCGGCCTCTTCTACCGCCAGACGGCGCTGCTCGGCCGGATCTGGCCCCGGCATGGGCGAGGCAGGGACGGGTTGACCTGCGTCCTGTGTCCGCAGGATCGGGCGTCCAAGGTCTCCGGGTAGGGCGGGTCCGAGTTGCGGAATGCCGCTGTAGTCTGAAGGCAAGCGGCGCAGCTCGTCGGCGGTGGGGCGGTTTTCCGTGGTGAGGAGCTCGCCGGGGCGATCTCGGACCGGGCGATCCTGCAAGGCAAAGATAAGGGCTCCGCCGATACCAACCGCTGTGATGACCGCGATACCGCCGAGGACCTTGCGGGAGAGGCGCACGACGCGGGGCGGATCGGGCCGTAGCCGGAACGGGTCACTTGGGTTGGCCGAGGGCGACACTCTGGAGTCTGAGGCTGACGTGGTCATGGACGCGGTCTCCCATCTGTGCGCACAATCCTGACCACCTGTTGATCGTCACCTCCGAGCCGCAACTCGGCGGCCGCAAAAAGCCGATCCACAATCAGGACGTTGCGGAAGACGCGGGTGTTGACGAGTTCCGCGCTCCCATCGGCTCCGAGCACGAAGAGGGGCGGCATCTCGCCCTGCACGATCCCGCGTGGAAAGACGACATAGACGCGGCGGCCATCGTCGAACACACTGTCCGGCCCCCAGGGCGGGGTGTTCCCTTCGACTTGCAGTCCATAGCGATAGTTGCGCTGGCTGGCCGGAGGGATCACGGGCCGTTGGATTGCAGGCGGGCGCGGTAGTGCACGCCCCGGCGGATACGACCAGGCGACAGACGCCATGTAGGAGGTCTCATTGGCGCGCAATTCCAGCAGATAAGTGCGCCGGTCGGTGTTGATGACGAGATTTGTGAAGATATCGGGTCGGGTCGGTTTGACGAGGATGTGCACACGGGCGGTGCGCCCGTTGCCGCTTTCGGTGTCGCCGATGATCCAGCGCGTGGTGTCGCCGGCTGCAATCGGCCCCGCGCCAGTCAATTGCTCGCCGGGTTCGAGCGCGACGTTGGTGATCTGACCTGGAGCGGCATAGATCTGGTAGAGCGCGCCTTCGCTGTAGGGGAAGACCTGGATCGCATTGTAGTAGCCCTCGCGGCGGGGCTCGACCCGGGCCGCCGCATTGGCATTGATGACGCGGGCCTCTGCGGTGGCCGCATCCGCATCGCCGCCGCGCGACGGGGTCCAGGGCGGTGGTGTGTGGATTGCCCGAAGGGGTTCTTCGACGACCGTTGGCGGTGGGGCGGGCAAGGCGGGGACATCGCTGTCATAGTCGATTTCGGGCGGGGTGTAGGTTGCGCAGGCGCTGAGCAGAAGACAGGCGGTCATGGTGATGGGAATAGTCGTGTGCAAACGTATCATTGCTGAAGCTCCCGGGACCAGTTGATTGCGTGGACGTAGATGCCGAGGGGGTTCTGTCTGAGCCGTTCGGCGCTGCGTGGTGGCTGGACCGAAATGGTCAGGATCGCCGTCCAGCGCTCTGTCGCGGCGAGACTGCCGTCCTGATAGCGCCGCTCGGTCCAGGCGATGCGGAAACTGTCGGGTGAGGCGCGAATGACGCTGGAGACATCGACCGAGATCTGGACCTCGCCGACCTGAGCGAAGGGATCATTGGACCGGGCATAATCATTCAGCGCCATCGCACCACGATCAGTGGTGAACTCATAGGCACGCAACCAGTTTTGTCTGACAACGATAGGGTCGGCCGGGATCGCGCGGACCCGTTCGATGAACTGCGCGAGGTGATAGGCGATCTGCGGGTCGGTCACCTCATAGTCGGCAGTGGCGGGGGCGACGCTGCGGGCCTCGCCCAGTCGGTCGACCTCGACGACCCAAGGGACTACGGTGCCCTGCGTAGATTGCCAGACCAGACCGAAGGCCAGACCAGCCGACAGGAACAGCGATCCGAAAGCCATCAGACGCCAGTTCTTGGCTTGCACGCGGGCGGAGCCGATGCGGTCGTCCCAGACCTGTGCCGCCTTCTGATAGGGGGTCTCGGGTTCCGGTGTTTTGCCATAGGTGAGCGAGGGGCGTTTGAACATCAGGGATCCCTTTCCGAAAGGCTGACAGATGTGCCCCCGCCGGGGCTGTCGCCTGAGCGCAGGGCATGGGTGGCGGCGGTCGCGCCATGGTGGAGCGTTTGCGCGCGACCCATGCGCGCGGCCCAAGCAGGCGGGTTGGACGAAGATGTTGAGGCATCAGGATTACCGCCGCCGGTGATTGCCCCGCCGCTGGCCGCAACCACTGCCCGTGCCCCACCCTGGGCGCTGTCGCTCAAGGCTGACGCGGCGCGGCGCAGAGGACTGGTGGCGACGCTGGCACCAGCCCGCGCGATACCACCGACCCCGGACGCAACCCCTGCGGCTCCGGTTCGTCCGGCGGATCCGCGACTGTACGCTGCGGAAGCCCCACCGACCGTTGCGGCCCCGCCACGGGCACCGGCGAGCACGCCGCGTCCTGCAGCGCCTGCCGCCATCCCCGTTCCGGCCATCCCGACAGCGGTGACACCTCCGGCGACGAGCCCGGTGCCGACGGCGGCTCCCATGCTGAGTTGCGGTCCGCCGGAGATCAGCCCGTTGGCGATGCCGGGGCCAAAGATGCCAAGGCCAAGAAGCGATAGGGCGGCCAGCACGATGGCCATGGCCTCCTCGATATTGGGCTGATCGCCGCCAAACCCGGCGGTGAACTCACCAAAAAGGCTCGACCCGATGCCGATGATCACGGCGAGCACCAGCACCTTGACGCCAGAAGAGACGACGTTGCCGAGCACCCGTTCGGCGAGAAACGCGGTTTTGCCGAAAAGGCCGAAGGGGATCAGCACGAACCCCGCGAGCGTGGTGAGCTTGAACTCGATCAGGGTGATGAAGAGCTGCACCGAGAGAATAAAAAAGGCGAGCAGCACCATGGCCCAGGCGAACAGCAGAACAATGATCTGAATGAAATTCTCGAAGAAACTGACATAGCCCATGAGGTCGGAGATCGAGGCAAGGATCGGCCGTCCGGCATCAAGCCCAACTTGGGCAACACGCCCCGGGCGCATAAGATCGGTGGAGCTGAATCCGGTGCCGCTGGCCTGCAGCCCGAGCCCGGCGAAGCTTTCGAATACGATGCGGGCCAGTGCGTTCCAGTTAGAGATGATATAGGCGAAGGCACCGACAAAGAGGGTTTTCTTGATCAGACGCGCGAGGATGTCGTCATCCGCGCCCCAGGCCCAGAACAACGCCGCCAACGTGACGTCGATAACGATCAACGTGGTGGCGAGGAAGGCAACCTCGCCACCCAACAGGCCGAACCCACTGTCAATATAGCTGGTGAAGACTTCAAGGAAGCGGTCGATGACGCCGGTGCCACCCATTGGCTCACTCCTCCGGGTCTGAGGATGGGGCCGGGGTCAGGAAACGGCGGCGGGTCTCGGTCCAGGTGGCGGCGCAGTCTTGATCATTCAAAGCGGCGTTTCCAAGGTCCCGGCAGCGCTGCAACTCTGCGCGCAGCGGATCATTCACCTCGGGCCGTTCGGGGATGGATCGGGTATCAATGTCATCCTCACGCGCGATCTCCAGCAATGCGCCGAGCACCGCCATGAAGGCGATAACACCAATGCCAAGCCGAAGGAGGAGCGCACCTTTCATCTCAAACCTCAGTTCTGAAACATCTGGGCATTGCCCGGCTGATAGCCTGTGCCGGGTTCCAGAAACCGCCGCCGCTGCTCGCGGGCTTGCTCTTGGGCAGCGGCCATTTGTGCCGCTTCCAGGTTCTGGGCGCGTCCTTGCGCTGCCATCAACGCTGTCAGGTCCGAGATCTGCTGCGACTGCAAGGCGAGAAGCTGATTGCCGGCTTGCGTCGCCTGCAAGGCCCCCGTCGCGCCCTGGCTTTCGCCGATCAGCGCCGACATCTGTGCGCGGTTGGTGTCCAGATTGCCGACCACTCCGGCCTGCACCCGCATTGCGTCCTGCAGACCACCGACCGTTGTCTGCCAGCGCTCGCGGGCGCCGTCGACGAGCGCCTGATCGGTAGCCGTGAGCGAAGCCGGGCCATAATCGGTCTTGAAGGCCTGATCGATTGCCTGAACATCATAGGCGATACGTTGCGCCTCGCTCAGTAGCTGTTGCGTGCGCTGCACCGATTGCTGCAGGTCCTGCAGTGC
>JBCBTE010000074.1:0-15269 GCA_039818805.1 Pseudomonadota bacterium | reverse complement strand
CAAAAGCTTGGGTACAAAGGGTATCCCGAATTCCAGGCCGGTCTGCGCGAAGAGCTGAAAGCCAAGGTGAAAACCCCGATTGCCAAGCATGACACATGGGCCGAAGCGGCCCCATCCGAGCATATTCTGAACCGCTTCACCGAAGCGGTCATCGACAACATTCGCCTGACGCTAAGCCAGATCGACCCCAAGGCCTTTGATCACGCCTGTGCGTTGATGGCCGAAGAAGATCGGCATCTCTACATTGCCGGTGGTCGGATCACGCACACCCTTGCCGAATACCTGTTTCTGCACATGCAGGTCATTCGCCCCAACCTGACCCATGTTCAATCCGCATCGAGCACGTGGCCGCATTACGTGCTGGATGCCAAGAAGGGGGATGTCTTCGTCATCTTCGATGTGCGGCGCTATGAAAACAACACGCTGAAACTGGCCGAGCTTGCCCACGCACGGGGCGCGGAGATTATCTTGATGACGGATCAATGGCGGTCGCCCGTGCACCAGTTGGCGACGGTTTGCCTTAGCAACCGCATCGTTGTTCCGTCCGCGTGGGATTCGGCGGCGACGACGATGCTGTTGCTTGAAACGATGATTTCCTCGGTTCAGACATTGAACTGGTCCAAGACGAAAGCCCGCATCGAAGAGCTTGAAGACATGTTCGATCAGACGAAACTGTTTCGCAAATTCACGTGATGGCTGCGCTGCGCGGCAATGCCATCCGTATGCGTATTCGGTTGCTCTCGGCCCGCTGTCTTGCAGGGGCAGGCATCGACCACGGGCTCAGAGGGGCCTTAGGCAGACCCTTCCAAGGCCTTGATAATCGGTGAAAAATCTTCGGATTTAAGGCTGGCTCCGCCGACCAGTGCGCCGTCGACGTTATCCGTCGCAAAGATCTCGGCGGCGTTGCCGGGCTTGACGGACCCACCGTAAAGCAGCGGGATCGCACGCCCGTGGGTGTCTCCGAAGCGGGTCACCAGCCGCGTCCGAATGAAATCATGCACTTCGTCAATCTGCGCGGTCGTGGGCACCTTGCCGGTGCCGATGGCCCAGATCGGTTCATAGGCCACAACCGTGTTCGCGCCGGCGCATCCATCCGGCAGGGACGCCGCCAGTTGCCCGCCGATGATGTCCAGCGTGTTGTCCGCCTCGCGCTGAGCCAACGATTCGCCGACACAGACGATTGCGATCAGCCCGGCGGCGTGGGCGGCGCGGGCCTTGGCGCGGACCATCTCGCTGCTTTCCTCGTGGTCCTCGCGCCGTTCGGAATGACCCAGAATGACCGAACTGGCCCCGGCATCGGCCAGCATCCGGGCCGAGATATCGCCGGTATGCGCGCCCGACACCTCGGCATGGCAATCCTGACCGCCAATGGACAAGGGGGCGTCGGCCAACAGGGCGGCGGCGGGCTGTAGAAGTGTGGCGGGGGGGCAGATCAGGATATCGACCGATGGGGCAGGGTGGGCCGCGGCCAAAGCCTGAAGCTCGGACAAGGCACCTCTGAGGCCGTTCATCTTCCAGTTTCCGGCGGCCAGTTTGCGTGCCATGCGGGTCCCCCTGTGTTGTCGTCCGACCTGTCTACAGGGCGGCGCGCAGGGGGGCAATCATCACATGCCGTCGAACTTGATCGACTCGCCACATCCGCACGCCTCCGAGACGTTGGGATTGTTGAACACAAAGCCGGATTCCAGCAGTGACGTCTGGTAATCGATCTCGGTGCCGAAGAGGAACATCTGGGCCATGGGCGCAATCATCACCCGCGCACCATCCTGTTCCACGACCTCGTCATGCGGGTCGACTTCGGCCACGTATTCCATGGTGTATTCCATGCCCGCACAGCCGCCTTTCTTGACGCCGATACGCAGGCCTTCATGGCCGTCATTGTTCATAAGCTTGGCGATTTGCGTCGCCGCCTTCGGGGTCATGGTGACCGCCTGTTTGCCTGGAAGTCCGAACATGGGTTTCGCCTCGGATGTGTCTCGACCTCTAATTTAGGCGAGCATCGACGCAATCTCAAGCGGTGGCAGATGCATCAGCAGCATTCGCGTGGCTTCTGCCACAAGAAAGGCCCATCCGAACGAGGCCAGCGTGCCGATGATGACATATTCCGCGGTTGTCTGATCCCGCGACGCGGTGCCGAAGCGCAGGATCGACTTTGCTGCGATCAAAAACCCGACGGCAACTGGCTGCCCGCTGAGCACGAAGAGAAAAATCAGGCCCCGTTCCAGCAATCCGATCTGTCGCCCGCCGTTTTTCAGGCCCCGCTGGCGCAGGCGCACGGAATGCGGCTGCATCAACAGACCCACGGCATATTGCCCGGCCTGAAGGGCAACGATCAGCCCCGTGGCCAGCGCCATGATCGGCAGCAGGAAATGCGACGAGGCCCAAAAACCGGTTTGCCACAGGTCCGGGGCATGGATCGCCACCGCCAGGATCGTCGCCAGATGTGCCGTTTGATCGGCCAGAAAACCGCCCAGACGATTGAAGTTGCCGTAGGTTTTGACACCGTCGATCACCAGATGTGCGGCGGCCAGCGCGTAAACCGGCCATGCCGTCAACTGGCCCAGCGCGGCAAGTGACACGGCCAGAACGATCACCCCGTGCAAAAGCATCACGCCGACCTGCCGCTTGTGGCGATTGATCCAGTTGGTTTGCAGCACGAAATCCGCCAGCACATGGGCGAAAAGCAGGGCGGTGAAGGTTTCGATCATGCGGCGGTCTCGTATTTGTGTTCCCAGAACGCCTCGCGGGCATCGGCCAATGCCGGAAACCCCGAGCTATGAAACCGCGCTTCGTAGGCTTGACGTGAAATGCCCAAGGCCGCGGCCCGGTCGGCGTTGGCGCGCAAGTCACGCCGGAGCAGGTAAAGGGCCACAGCTTCGGACTGATGAGTGCTCCAGTTCTGCGCCATCCAGTCGGAGACACGCAAGAGACCCATCTGCCAAGTTTGCGCGCCTTGGCCGCTGATCGCAACGCGCAAGGATCCTTTCGACGTACTGAGGTGCTCCATCATATCGCCCGAGGCCACAAAGGCCTTGCCGGATGCATCCGACAAATCACGGGTTCCGGCATGGCTGACGGTGTCCAACCCGATCGAAATTTTCGTGTGCAAGCTGTCATCGTGCGCCTGCTGCCTTGATACGAAGGCCAGGTAGGCTTCGTACAGGGCTTCGGGACGCGTCAGAAGGATTTGCCAGCCATCCCCGCGATGGCGGGAAAATCGCAGGTCGATATCAAGGTCGTCGCCCAGCATGTCTGCCGTCTCTTTCAAGACGGTCATGCTGGACTCAACCGCGTCGGCCGAAGCATCGCGCGATCCGATCAGATCACCGGTAAACACGGCACATACTGGGTGCATGCAAGCATAATCCTTTGCATTTTCTCAATGCAACTCATATAGCTTGCTTTGAAGGAATGCAAGTTAAAATACTTGCTTTATTGCCGTGCAGGCCAAAAGGCTTGCTTTTACATGAAGCCCAGTTCGAGGCGTGCCTCGTCGCTCATCATGTCCATGCCCCAGGGTGGCTCCCAGGTCAGTTCGACGTCAACCTGTTTCACCCCGGCCAGCGGTTCTATCGCCTCGGCGACCCAACCGGGCATTTCACCGGCAACCGGACATCCCGGCGCGGTCAGCGTCATGATGATCTTCACGGCATTCTCGGGATCGACGTCAATCGTGTAGATCAGGCCGAGATCATAGATATTCACAGGAATTTCAGGGTCATAGACCGAACGACATGCCTCGACGATCTGGTCGTAAAGCGGGTGGTCGGTGCTTGACGGGGCAATCAGCGGGGCGCCTTCCAATGGCTGCGGGCTATGGGTCATATCCGGTCCTGCGGTGTTTTCCTGATAAAACATATAAGGTTTACCTGCGCCTGCGTCCAGAGGGGCAAGACGACACTATTTGGTGGATCTGCGCCGCCGCACCGGTTCGGGGCGTACGCGGGCCTCGATCGCCTCGTAAAGCAAGCCGACGATGTTCTTGCCGGTGGACCCTTCGATGCCTTCCATCCCGGGCGAGGAATTGACCTCGAGCACCTTGGGTCCAGCCTCGGACCGCAAAAGGTCCACGCCAGCCAGTCCAAGACCAAACGACTTGGCCGCGCGCAGCGCGGTTTCGCGCTCGGTCTTGGTGATGCGCACGGCCTTGGCCGACCCACCGCGATGCAGGTTCGAACGAAAATCGCCCTCGGCCCCGGTGCGTTTCATCGACGCCACCACCTTGCCGCCGATCACAAGGCAGCGGATATCCTCGCCCGCCGCTTCCTTGACGAAATCCTGTACCAGGAAGTTGGCCTTGAGGCCCCGGAAGGCGTCAATCACCGACTCTGCGGCTTTCTTGGTTTCGGCTAGAACCACGCCCTTGCCTTGGGTGGATTCCAACAGCTTCACGATCAGCGGGGCCGTGCCCACCAGCCCGATCAAGTTGCCGGTGTCCTGTGGCGAAGACGCAAAGGCGGTATTGGGCATGCCGACCTTGGCACGCGCCATGATCTGATGGGCATAAAGCTTGTCCCGGCTGGCGATGATCCCGGCCGACGGGTTCACGCAATAGGTGCCGATGGTTTCGAACTGGCGAATGACGGCCGCGCCGTAAGCGGTGATCGAGGCCCCGATGCGCGGGATCACCGCGTCATAGCGGGGCAGGCGCTTGCCGTCGTAATGCACTTCAGGGGCCAGCGCGTTGATCGCCATGTAACACCGCGTGGTGTTGATTACCTCCACGGTATGGCCGCGCTTTTCGCCCTCCTCGACCAGGCGGCGGGTCGAATAATTGTCCTCGCGGCTGAGCACGCAGATGCGCAACGAGCGATTGGGCTGTGCCTCACGCATTTTCTTGGAATGGTAAACGTCATAGCTCAGTTCGGGCTGCATGAACCGGTCGGTGGCCGCGATCGAGATATGATCCTTCAAGGCCTGACGTCCCAGCAACATACGGCTGGTCATCGAGGACCGGTCGGTCAGGGTGATCTCGATGGGCCAGTTCTGGCCGGCCACTTCCATGTTGCTTTCGATGACGAAACGCGACTCTTTCTCGCCATTGGAACTGACCACTTCGCGGCGGTCGACAATCGGCGCGGAACAGGGGATCACCAGATCGTCGCGCCCCGGAATGGGATGCACGGTAAAGCGCACCTTGGGTTTGGTGGACGAACCGAAGACCTCGATGTCAAACGCGTGCAGCGCCGAGGTACGCGCGCCGGTGTCCACCTTGGCGCGCAGGGCTGGCACCCCGAGATCCGGAAGTGCGACCCATTCCTCCCACCCGAATTGCAATGTCTCGGGTGTTTCGGATGCATCGCTCATGAAAAGTGTCCCCCGTTGCGTTTCGCATGTGCCAGGGCCTTTGGTGGCCGTGGTCGGAACCCGGATGACACCATTTATCGCCTACGGCTTCAAGGGGGCTACTTGTTGACGTCCTCGTGGATCACGCGGGTCTGGTCGTCGGGCGACCGAAAGACGCGCCGCAACACCAGCCAAGAGACCAGCGAAAGCGCGCCGAAGATCGCCATCAGAAAGGCAATGCCCAGACCGGGCGCAACCACGACGACCCCGGCCATGATGGCAGCACCCACCGCAATGCCAAGAAAAATGTAACTGGGCACAAGAACTTCGAGAATGCCAAGCGCAAGGGCCGCGCACAGCCAGACCCACCAAAGCGACCACCACTCCATCACGATTTTCCTTTCAGCATGTTGAACGCATTGCCAAAGGCTTCCAGTGCTTGAGCGGGGACAAGAACGGTTTGCGTTGACGGACCGTTGCCCAGGGCATTCAGCGCCTCGACCTGCTTCAGGGCCACCTGGTATTGCGCGGCTTCCAGCCCGTTATCGGCGATGGCCTTGGCAACCACGCCGGTGGCATAGGCCTCGGCATCGGCTTCGATCCGGCGGGCCTCGGCGGCCTTTTGGGCGGCGTAAAGCTCGGCGTCGGCGGCCAGTTCAACGGCGCGTTTCTGCCCCTCGGCTTCGGTCACCTGCGCCCGGCGGGCGCGTTCGGCGTTCAGCTGCTGCAGCATCGCCTCGCGGGTGGCCTGGTCAAGATCCACGTCCAGAATCTCGGCCCGTGTCACCTCGATCCCCCAATCATCCACCGCTTCTTCGACAGACGCCTTGATCGTGGTGATCAGCTGGGCGCGATTGGCCTGCACATCATCAAGGTCCATCTTGCCGATCTCGGCCCGCACGATGCCCGCCACGGTGGTGGCGATGGCCGCATCCACATCCCGGATACGGTAGACCGTCTTTTCCGGCTGGGTGATGCGATAAAACACCGAGGTTTCGACCTGCACCAGAACGTTGTCCTTGGTGATGGCGTCCTGGCTGGCATTGGGCAACTGCCGCTCGAGGATCGAGATTCTGTGGCGCACTTTGTCCAGAAAAGGCACGATGAAATTGATGCCTGGCCCCAGCACCGACCGCAGACGGCCAAACCGTTCGACGACGAATTGTTCGGATTGTGGAACGATCTTGATGCCCTTGAAAATGACAAGGAACAGTAACAGGGCGAGCAGGATGTAAATCAGGTTCGAGGAAAGCAGAGACAGAATCTGGTCTTCGGTCATGTATGCCCTTTCAAATTGTGTACCGTAGTATACAAATATGTATTCCACGGTGAATTTACAAATCAGAGTAAACCGCTTTAAGGAAGGGCGAAAGCGGCAAGGACTGGTGGGCGTGGGATTTTCATTCGAATTGCATAGGCAAGACGGGGCGGCGCGCACCGGAGCGATCACAACGCCGCGTGGCGACATCCGCACGCCGGCCTTCATGCCGGTTGGCACCGCGGCAACGGTCAAGGCGATGATGCCGGACAGCGTGCGCCAGACCGGGGCCGATATCTTATTGGGCAACACCTATCACCTGATGCTGCGGCCCACGGCGGAACGGATCGACGCCCTGGGCGGGTTGCACAAGTTCATGAACTGGGACCGGCCCATCCTGACCGACAGCGGCGGGTTTCAGGTGATGAGCCTCGCAGGGCTGCGCAAGCTGACCGAAAAGGGGGTAACGTTCAAATCCCATATTGACGGCTCCAAGCATGAATTGACGCCGGAACGGTCGATGGACATCCAGGCCTTGCTGGGCAGTGACATCGTGATGTGTTTCGATGAATGCCCCGCATTGCCCGCCAGTGACGACGAGGTCGCGCGCGCGATGCGGCTGTCGATGCGGTGGGCGGCGCGGTCCAGGGATGCGTTCGGTGACCGGCCCGGTCATGCCCTCTTTGGGATCATGCAGGGCGGTGTGACGCCGGACTTGCGCGAAGAAAGCGCCAAGGCCCTCGTTGAGATCGGCTTTGACGGCTACGCGTTGGGCGGTCTGGCCGTGGGCGAAGGGCAGGCGGCCATGTTCGGCGTGCTGGATTATGCCACGGATTATCTGCCCGAAGACAAGCCGCGTTACCTGATGGGGGTGGGCAAGCCGGATGATATCGTCGGGGCGGTCAAGCGCGGGGTCGACATGATGGACTGCGTGTTGCCGTCCCGTTCGGGCCGCACGGGGCAGGTGTTCACGCGGCACGGGGTTCTCAATATCAAGAACGCCCGGCATCAGGACGATCCGCGCCCTCTGGACGAGGCCTGTGGCTGTCCGGCCTGCCGGAACTACTCCCGCGCCTACCTGCACCACGTTTTCCGCAGCCAGGAGATCATCAGCTCGATGCTGCTGACATGGCATAACCTGCACTATTATCAGGATATTATGCACGGAATGCGCACGGCGATTGCGCAAGGCGAGTTCAAAGCCTGGGAAGCGGAGTTTCACGCCGTCCGGGCGCAGGGGGATATCGACCCACTGTAAGGCGCGCAGGTGGCCGGCGGGGCGGCGCAGACGCATTTTGGTAAAGGTCGCCTTAGAATGCTACACGGTTATTTTAACCTTGCGATGCTCGTCGTTGTGCCGGTGGTGGTTTGGCACGTCGTGCGCTGTGATAGCGTGCCGGTTCGGATAGCGGTCTCTGCGGCCGCCAACTTCTTTGGTGTGATTGTGACGCAGCTTATTGGATTCTTCCTCATCTACGACATCGAAATGACTCTGATCGGCCGATCCCTGGGCCTCAATCCGGACGGGTTTTGGCCCGCTGAGCCGACACCTGAGCAAGAGGCCTACATCGCGCGACTGATCTCAGATGCCTGGCGTTTCGGGGCCATTGCTTGGACTTTGGTGTTGGCTCCAATCCATACGCTGGCCTTTGGTGGTTTGGTCGCCAGGCTGGCCGCGGTTCAGGTCAAAAGGGGGGCAGGGCGGTAAAGTCGCAGTGTGTTTGACAGCAGGAGGCCATTCGTGCCCCTGCGCGTGACACTCGACGATTGATCCGTAATTCGATCCAAAGTGTTTCCGGCTTTCGGCAACTTAACGCTAGGTGATGCGCGGATTTCCGCTTATACTCAAAATATTATTAGTACAATGATTGGTGTTTCAATGACTTACGCTGCCTTTGCTTTTAGCTGGATGTCTGTCGCGTTGCTCGCGGCCGCCTTGTTGGCCTAGTTCTGACAGACAACTTGCATTTACATATGAAGAACCGCTCGCCATCCCGAACTACCATCGAATGTATTGCATTCGATCGAGATGGCGGGCGATCCAAACTATTTCTGAACCTTTCCCAGCCATGTCCCGACCTATCGGCATCACAAGCCCGTGACGGTCTGGGAGACATTCAAATGACATATGCGATCTTTACGTTCAGCTGGGCCTCGATGGCGCTTTTGGCGGCGGTGGTTCTGACCTGAAGTCACGCCCCGTTCACGCAGGGTCATGAAAACCTGACTTTGGGTCAGTCATGTTCGAGCGTATCTTTCCCTTTGAAAATCTCAGCTTGGAGAAGCCATATGCCGTTCGCCGTGTTTGCCGCTGGCTGGCTGTCGGTCACCGTTCTGGCCGCATCCTTTTTGACCTGACGCCGTTGTTTCGCCCGGTAACTTTTAAGATTGCCCGGATTTGCCGCTTGCCCCGCTTGGGCGCGCAAGGCATTCTGCCGTTGACCCGACAATCCGGGCGCGGTTGAAACTGGGCCTCCAGCGCCCCAGATTAACCCCATCGAAACGGAGAAAGCCGGAGGTTGCCGCGAAGCCGGGACCAGTGCTTTCTTGCCAAAACAGGATAACGAGCATGCAAGAGCCCCTTAACGCATCCTACCCCGTGCTGCCGTTGCGCGATATCGTTGTGTTCCCGCACATGATCGTGCCGCTGTTCGTGGGCCGTGAAAAGTCGGTCCGCGCACTGGAGGAAGTGATGCAGGACGACAAGCAGATCCTGCTGTCGAGCCAGATCGACCCAAGCGAGGACGATCCCGACACTGACGGCATTTATGACGCGGGCGTGTTGGCAAACGTATTGCAACTGCTGAAATTGCCCGACGGCACCGTCAAGGTGTTGGTCGAGGGCGTCGCACGGGTGAAAATCACTGAATACATTGAAAATGATAACTTTTTCGAAGCGCGCTCCGAGTATCTGACAGAGATGCCGGGTGATGCCGCGACGATCGAAGCGCTGTTGCGCACTGTCACGGATGAATTCGCACGCTATGCCAAGGTGAAAAAGAACATTCCCGAAGAGGCACTGGCCGCGGTCACAGAGGCCGATGATGCCGCCAAGCTGGCAGACCTGGTGTCGGGGCATCTGGGCATCGAAGTCGACCAGAAACAGGAACTTCTGGAAACGCTGTCGGTCAGCGAACGGCTTGAGAAGGTCTATGGCCTGATGCAGGGCGAAATGTCGGTCCTGCAGGTCGAAAAGAAAATCAAGACGCGCGTCAAATCCCAGATGGAGCGGACGCAGCGTGAGTATTACCTGAATGAGCAGATGAAGGCCATTCAGAAGGAATTGGGCGATGGCGAAGAAGGCGAAGGCGAAATTGCCGAGCTGGAAGAGAAAATTGCCGCGACCAAACTGTCGAAAGAGGCGCGCGAGAAGACCGAGGGCGAACTGAAGAAGCTCAAGAACATGAGCCCGATGAGCGCCGAAGCCACCGTGGTGCGCAATTATCTGGACTGGATGTTGTCAATCCCGTGGGGCGTGAAATCGCGCGTCAAGAAAGACCTCAACCGTGCGCAGGGTGTTCTGGACAAAGACCATTATGGCCTTGAGAAGGTGAAGGAACGTATCGTCGAGTATCTGGCGGTGCAGCAGCGGTCGAAAAAGCTGAAAGGCCCGATCCTGTGCTTGGTCGGCCCGCCGGGTGTGGGGAAAACCTCGCTTGGTCAGTCGGTGGCCAAGGCCACGGGGCGCGAGTTCATCCGCATTTCGCTGGGCGGCGTGCGGGACGAAAGCGAAATTCGCGGCCACCGCCGCACCTATATCGGCTCCATGCCGGGCAAGATCATCCAGGCGCTGAAAAAGGCAAAGACGACCAACCCCCTGATCCTGCTCGATGAAATCGACAAGATGGGTCAGGATTTCCGGGGTGATCCCGCCTCTGCCATGCTGGAAGTGCTGGATCCGGAACAGAACTCCACCTTCGTGGATCATTACATGGAGGTCGAATACGACCTGTCGAACGTGATGTTCCTGACCACGGCGAACAGCTACAACATGCCCGGGCCCCTGCTGGACCGGATGGAGATCATTCCGCTGGCGGGCTACACCGAGGATGAAAAGCGCGAGATCGCCAAACAGCACCTGCTGCCCAAGCAGATTAAGAACCACGGGCTGAAGTCGAAGGAATTCAGCCTTGATGACAGCGCGCTGACCGCGATCATCCGCCACTATACCCGCGAGGCGGGGGTGCGGAACCTTGAGCGTGAAATTGGTAAAGTGGCGCGCAAAACGCTGACCAAGATCATCAAGAAGGAAGCGGACACCGTTGATGTGACAGGCGAAAACATCGACGAGTTCCTCGGCGTGAAGAAGTTCAAGTACGGCCTTGCGGAAGAGAAGGACCAGGTTGGTGTCGTGACCGGTCTGGCCTACACGTCTGTCGGCGGTGAGCTGTTGAACATCGAGGCACTGCGCCTGCCGGGCAAGGGCCGGATGAAGACCACCGGCAAGCTGGGCGACGTGATGAAGGAATCCATCGACGCCGCCAGCTCTTACGTGCGGTCGGTGTCGCCGCAGCTTGGGATCAAGCCGCCGCGCTTCGAGAAGTGGGACATTCACGTGCACGTGCCCGAAGGCGCCACGCCCAAGGATGGGCCCAGTGCCGGTCTGGCCATGGTCACGTCAATCGTGTCGGTCCTGACCGGTATTCCGGTGCGCAAGGACATTGCCATGACCGGCGAGGTCACCCTGCGCGGCAACGCGCTGCCCATCGGTGGTTTGAAAGAAAAACTGCTGGCCGCGTTGCGCGGCGGGATCAAGACCGTCCTCATTCCGCAGGAGAATGAAAAGGATCTGGCCGAGATTCCGGACAACGTCAAAGACGGGTTGGACATCATCCCCGTCGAGCATGTCAGCGAAGTTCTCAAGCTGGCCCTCGTTGATGCGCCGGAACCGGTTGAATGGGACGAAGCCGCCGAAGAGGCCGCCGCGGCCGATGCGGCCCTCAAGCCCAACGAAGGGACAGGGGCCACGGCCCACTGAACCACCGGATCACGAACAGCAAAAGGCGCTCCGTTCGGAGCGCCTTTTTTGATTTGTCATATTCTATCGGTGTGCGTTGCGCACATACCTAAGACCGCGCCGGGGCGCAGAATGCGTTCAGGTCGTCACCATCGCTGGCAGGGGCGTTTAAAACGCGCCGCCGGCCAACATGATGAACACGATGTAGGCCAGCGTGACCAACAGAAGGTCGGTTTTGATGCTGGCGTCATCCATCGCGGCTTGAGTAACAACGTCGGCATCCATAGCAGGCTCGGACACCGAGCCCGCCAAAGCGGGTTCAGATACGAGAAGGGCTGAGAGGGCTGCCGCCACAAATATGTGCTTCATAGTCATGATCCCCAAAATTGGTTCGATACCACCCATAGCTGCGTTGCAGAGAGGCCGTCAACTCGATGGTAGCAATTCGGCGACAATTCGTTATGATGTTGACACAAAAGAAACAATGAGGCTCAGGCATGGCAACGCGCAGCGCAACCAGCGACACCACGAAACCCGCATCTTCCAAGACGACAGGCACGTCGAAATCCAAATCCGACACGTCCGTCGCGTCGGCCAAACCGGCCGCGTCAAGTGGCGTTCCGGCGCCCGAATTGGCCGTGGTGACCGAGGTCACAGCCGCTGTCACCGACCCTGAACTGAAGAAGCGCGAGCTGCTTGAGATGGTCAGTGAACGCGCGGAAGTCCCTAGAAACAAAGCAAAACCTGTTGTCGAAGCCATGATCGAAATCTTGGGCGAAACCATTGCGGAAGGCCGTGATCTGAACCTTCAGCCATTGGGCAAAATCAAGGTGCAGCGCACCAAGGATCTGGGCAATGCGCGCGTCATCGTGACCAAGATCAGACAGAGCAAACGCACGCCGGAATAGGCTCGACCATTTTCCGCCGAACGCTGCGGTGATGCCCTGATTTCGTGTTGCAGAAGTGCACAATGGACGGTAAACCAAAATTTGGCGGGCGATTAGCTCAGTGGTAGAGCGCTTCGTTCACATCGAAGATGTCAGCAGTTCGAATCTGTTATCGCCCTCCATTTTTCTTCCGGTCAGAACATGATGAAAGCCGCAGATGCCCACGAAATTCACGCGCATTGATGTTGGGCGCGTTCCTGAGTTGTGGGTTTTGCGCCATGGCCAAACCACGTGGAATGCCGAACAGCGGTTGCAGGGACGGCTTGACAGTCCGCTGACCCGGATCGGGATGCAACAGGCCAGGGCACAGCATACCATTTTGCGCGGTGCGGACCTGCCACAGGATGTGGCCGTGATTTCAAGCCCTGCCGGCCGGGCGCTGAAGACCGCCAGGATCGCGACGGACGGCATGGCGGTGGACATCGCCACCGATCCGAACCTTGTCGAGATCGACATGGGGGAATGGCAAGGGCACACCCTGAGTGAGATACGAGCGCGGATGCCGGGTCTTGATACCGGGTCCGATCCGAACATGTGGAAATTCACCGGCCGCGGGTGTGAAAGCCTGAAGCAGGTGGTGGCGCGCGTGGCAACCTTTCTCAACGGGTTGGACCGGCCCACCGTGGTGGTGACGCATGGCGTCACGTCTCGTGTGCTGCGATGTCTTGTGCTGGGGCTGTCACCTGACACCCTGTCGGATTTGCCGGGCGGGCAGGGGGTGGTGCATCATCTCAAGTCCGGGCGCGCCCGGCTTTTGCACCCCTGACCCTTAGCCGCCGAGAAAGCGCAACACCGGCACCGCCACGGTCAGCAACGCCAACGTGGCGCAAAGCGGCCAGGCCCATCCGGGCCAATGATCGGGCAGCCGCAGCCGCATGGCCTGCATCGAACACGCCAGACCCCACGCCACGGTCAATCCGACCACCAGAATCAACAGAGCGATTTCACCCTCGGGATTGCTTTGCGCCAATCCCAACAGATCGAACACCAGCACCAGCCATAGTAGACCGACCAGCATTCCCGCAGCCAAACATGCCACAAGGGCGGCACGCCCACGCGGCACTATGACAAGTCCCACGTAAGCCACCAGGGCCACGCCCAAAAGCACCAGCCAGTTCGTCATTATCGCCACTCCCGCGCGCCACCCCCCGTAGCGCCTCGTGCGCAGGGTAATGCGTTTGGTGATAAATGAAAAACACGCTTCGCCAAAGCTTTGATAATATCGCGCATTCGCTCTTGCGCGCGCCGTATCGGATTTGCTAGAGACCCCGGACGGAGGGCGGTTAGCTCAGTTGGTAGAGCGCTTCGTTTACACCGAAGATGTCGGGGGTTCGAGCCCCTCACCGCCCACCATCCGTCTTCAGGCCCATTTCAAAGCGCATTGTTTCTGGTCCAGAAACATTCCGTTTTTCAGGACCGGAGTCATTCCAAACGACATCGCACACTGTTAACCCTTTGTCACAGTCGGAGAAACCGGCGGGCGTAAAAGCACTTGTTGCTTTCAGGGGATGCGGTGCCAAATGCGAAATGCGTTGGACGTGATCAAGGTTGGTGGGGCGTGTCTGGCCGGTCTTGCGGACAAAGGGTGCGAGATCGAGATCCTGTCGGATTTCGGCGCCGCCGGAGATCTGGTGCGCGCTCATGGCAAGGACGGTGTCACGGCCAAGCTGTCGGCGCATTTTAATGATTTCACGGAAGAATCCGGCTTTTGGCTGGTGTTGCGGGAAGAGGGAGAGTTCGCGGCCGCCGTGGCCACGCGGTTTGACAATGTTGGCCGCGAATCCATGGGCGACTATATGATTCGCACCATGCGCCGGCATTACCCGCACCCGTCCGGTGAAACGATCCTGCGGTTCACGGATTCGCTGCCGCCGGGGTTTCACGGCCGCATGGCTTACATTGGCGAGTTGTTCGTGCATCCCGGGCGGCGCGGCTCGCGCCAGCGTCTGCGCTACCTGATGCTGTTGCTGCACTGTTGTATCGCAAGCAAATGGTCCGTGGACTGGACCTATGCCATGATGCGCGACCGCGATGTAATGGCCGGTTTCGCCACGACCTACGGATTTACGGTGCAGTTGCCCGGCGTGGCGCAATGGGCAGAACCGGCCCCGGCCGGGCGCGGTGATTCCGAATGGCTGGTGGCGCTGTCGTCGGATCATCTGGCGCACATGATGCGCCACTACGCGGGTTCACTCGAGAGCTTGTGAGTAGTTCAGAACGTATTTGTTGGCCTGCGCATCCATGACCGGCAGCAGCAGCCGCTTGTAAGAGAACCGCAGCGGAAAGCTGTGCCCGGGCAACATCACGTCGATTTCCTGGATCGACAGCTGCGGATCGCCCCGGGTGGTTTCCACATGCGCCAGACGCACGCTTTCGCTCAGATTCTCGTCAAACGTGGTGAACAGATAGCGCAGGTGTTCGGCCGTCTGGATGCCAAAGCTTTCGGCAGCCAGGCTCTGATGGCCGATCTTGTAGGGCTCGGGCAGCTTTGAATCGGGTTCGGGCGCCAAGTACAGGTCCACATGTTCCGACAGGCCGTCGAAATTGGCCAGAACACCGCCCTGTTGATGCCACCATGTCAGGACGTCATCCAGCAGCGGGCGCGCGCCGCGTTGTGACAGCTTGCGGTGCGCCTCGCGGGTGACGGCGGTCAGAATGCGCTCGGCCTGTGCGCTGACGATGCGGTTGTCGATCTCTCCGCCAGCCAGCGTGATCTGGTCGTTCAGCCCTGCAATCTGGTTCGGAGTTAAACCTAATGCGGAACAAATTTTAACGACACTGGAATAGCCGGGGTCACTTTTTGAGGACAGAAGGTTGGAAA
>JBCBTE010000073.1:0-15404 GCA_039818805.1 Pseudomonadota bacterium | reverse complement strand
GTCGAGAAAACCGTCACCCGCGCCGCCTTCATCGAGAAATACGGCGAGGTGTTCGAAGGCGACGAGAAATGGCAAGCGGTCGAGACCTCGGATGCCGAAACCTATGACTGGCCGGCACAATCGACCTACGTACAGAACCCGCCCTATTTCCAGGGCATGGGCAAAGAGCCTGGCACCATCAGCAATATCGAAGATGCCCGCGTTCTGGCCCTTTTGGGCGACATGGTCACTACCGACCACATTTCGCCCGCGGGATCGTTCAAGGAAAGCACCCCCGCCGGTCAGTACCTGACCGAACGGCAGGTGCCCGTGCGTGAGTTTAACTCCTACGGCTCTCGCCGCGGCAATCACGAGGTTATGATGCGCGGCACCTTCGCCAATATCCGCATCAAGAACGAAATGCTGGACGGGGTCGAAGGTGGCTATACCAAAGGCCCCGACGGCGAACAGACCTCAATCTTTGAGGCCGCCATGGCCCACCAAGCCAACGGCACGCCCCTCGTCGTCTTCGGTGGCGAACAATACGGCGCGGGTTCGTCCCGCGACTGGGCGGCCAAAGGCACGGCGCTTCTGGGCGTAAAGGCAGTGATCGCCGAGAATTTCGAGCGTATCCACCGATCGAACTTGGTTGGCATGGGCGTCATCCCGTTCGAGTTTACGGGGGGCGACACGCGCAAATCCCTGGGCCTGACGGGGGACGAAACCGTTTCGATCTCCGGGCTGGACACCATCAAGCCGCTTCAGGAAGTGCCCTGCACCATCACCATGGCAGACGGCACGACCAAAGAAATCATGCTCAAGTGCCGGATCGATACCGCGATCGAGATCGAATACATCGAACATGGTGGCGTGCTGCATTACGTGCTGCGCAATCTCGCGCAATCGCCGATGGCGGCCGAATAAGTCGTACGCTCATCAAAGCACAAGGGCGGGAATTTCCCGCCCTTTGTCGTGTCCAAGATCTGTCGACACCTTGGATCAAGGGAAAATCCGCCAGCGCGACGACCCTGTTTACCGATCCACCCGGTCTGATCCTACGCCGGTGCTTTGCTCGCCCGGGCGGGTCGATCTCATGCTCCAATGGCTGCGCAAACCAAAATGGCGCGCGGCAGCCTCGCCAAGCTCCGGGCTGGTGCGCAACAACTCTGCAACCCCGATTGCGATGGTCCGCCGCGTCTGGTCAGGCGCGGCTTTGTGCTGAACAGCCAAGGCCTGCAACAGCTTTTCCCGGGTCTGAACCGAAAGGCTCCCGTCTTTCAGATGGCGATCCAGAATATCACGAACCGCGCGATCGCCTTCCAACTCGATCAAGGCCGTTGCGTAGGCGCCCATATAGGCCACGTCATTCCGAATGGCCGTATCCAGATCAGACGACAACAGACTGGCAAAACCTTGATCCTGTGACAGCCCCGCCAACAGCACACGAATGGGCATCAGATCGGGCTCGCCCTTGCGCAGGTCCTGTCTTAGGTTTTGTACCGGTGGCACCTGCGCTTTTCGCAAAGCCGAGTAAGGGGCGCGATCCAGCTCCTGCAGCGCCAGGCGCCTCAGATCTGCGTTGGGATCGTTGACCAAGCCGGCAAAGACGGCCAGCCGTTCGGCGTCACCGCCCGAATACCAGATGGACTGGTCGCGCACCAACCGGTCAATGACAGAGCGAAAGCGGTTGTCGAGAATGGCCAGATCCAGCCACGCCCCGTACGCCCCATCCCGCGCCAGCAGGACCGTGGCCGACGGGTCGCGTGTCAGCAGCGCCTGGGTCTCGGCGGTCACGGTAATCGGAATGTCCGCCACATCCGGTCCGACAAGCGTTTCGACGGCTGAATAGCGACGGGGATTGTTTGGGTCGAGGCGCGCGACCACCACCTGCTCGGTCGCCAGCAAGAGATCGATAATTGTCGGATTGGGCACGTAGCCGTGAAACGCACAGGCCACCGCCGCCTGACCCAACCCAAGGCTCAGTGCACCGCCAAGGGCCCATCCGCGCACTCTGTTCGTTAGTCCCATTCCAACACTCCAGACATGTCCATGAGCCCGTGCAGGTCCGCTCGTTCAAAGTGTATTCCAAAGGGGACGCCGATGTAAGGGTGCAGCGGGTCTGCCCAGCGCCCCGCGCCCATACTGTCGGCACCATTTCGCCGTGTTCCCCATGCGGTGGTTTCAGTCGCGGCACCGTAGGGCATCTGGCGATGTCTGGTGATGCGCGCCCGCAGTGTTAGCGCCTTTTTTACCATCGCAAGATGTTGGGGCGCGGCGTATCGCGCGCCACATTTACCCACGCCTTCCACAGCAAAAATACCGACGCAATACCGACGCAATACCGACGTGATACCGACGTCCAAGTCCCTGTCTTTCAACGCCGTTAACCTTCGACTCGTGCGCAGCGCGCCAAACCCTCCTCTTGCCCCCCTCCGGCGCGCCCCGTATCAAGGCATCAACCTCTCACCAAACCCCGGAGAAAAACATGTTCAAAGGACTGGGCCAAATGGGCGACATGGCCAAAATGATGAAGGCCGCCCAGGAAATGCAGCAAAAGATGGCGACCCTGCAGGAAGAGATGCACAGCCTGATGGTCACCGGTGAATCCGGCGCTGGTCTGGTCAAGGCCACCTGTACGGCAAAGGGCGAGTTGAAAGGGTTGGACATCGACCCGTCGATCTTCAATTCCGATGACAAGGAAGTGGTCGAAGACCTCATCCTCGCCGCCATCAAGGACGCCCAGACCAAGGCCACCGAGAAAGCCAAGGAAGAGATGGGTAAACTGACCGAGGGCATGGGCCTGCCCAAGGACATGGACCTGCCGTTCTGAGGTTCGAATGTATTCTGTTGAAAGAGTAAAAGAGCTTAGCGGGCCGCTAGACCAAAAACACGTCGATTATGTTCTTGCTTCCGTTAAGAGTAGCACTCTGAAGCAATTTCTTTTGACACTTTTTCTTATGATTGCTTGCTTCGTTGTGGCCGAGATGTCGCACGGTCCGGCAGCGGAAATCGTGAGATTTTGCGGTGGTTTACTTGCGATTGCCACAATAATTTTTGGTTTTGCTGTGACAGGGTTCAAGAAGGCGGCAGCTAGAGTGCAAAATAGCTTCAACGAGATAGGTGAGACGCAAGTAACGCCAAAGGAGTTTTGGGAATATCACAAACGCATTTTTCCTGCTTCGACATGGCGCGGTAAATGAATTCCACCCGCGATATCGACGCCCTGATCGAGATGATGGCCAAGCTGCCGGGGCTCGGGCCGCGCTCGGCCCGGCGTGCCGTGCTGCACATGATCCGGAAGCGTGAACTGCTTTTGACCCCGCTTGCCGACGTGATTCAACAAGTGGCGGTGACCGCCCGCGAATGCCTGAATTGCGGGAATGTCGGCACCACCGATATCTGCGACATCTGCGCCGCCGAGAAACGCGCCAACGGATTGCTGTGCGTGGTCGAGGACGTGGCTGATCTCTGGGCGATGGAACGCGCGGCTGTCTTCAAAGGCCGGTACCATGTACTTGGCGGAACGCTGTCGGCGCTCGATCAGATCGGTCCGGATCAACTGCGCATACCCAAACTGGTGGATCGCGTTGCGTCCGAGAACATCACCGAGGTCATCTTGGCCCTCAACGCAACCGTCGACGGCCAAACCACGGCCCATTACATCGCGGATCAGTTGGAAGGTCACGTTACACTGACATCGCTCGCCCAAGGCGTGCCCATTGGTGGTGAACTGGACTATCTTGATGACGGCACGATCAGTGCCGCGCTCAATGCGCGCAAGTCGCTTTAGCCGTCCGCCGGTTCAACCGCCCAATCGGGCAGACCCCGGCCCAGGGCAATCTCTGCCCCCAAACGCCCCAGCTCATCACTGCATTTTGCCCCGCGCCCACATCCGGCGGTGGCCACGCTGATCCGGTCGCTGACCCGCTGCAATGCCGGCCGTCCCGTTTCTGTATACGTCGTCACACAGGCCGACACGGTGCGCAGGCCCAGCTTGACGCCGGGCATCAGCGCACGCAGCAACCCGTCCAGCATTGCGCCGACCTGGCGATCCCCGCCATGGCGGAACCACGCCTTGATATCGGCGGTCGTCTCAAGCGGGATATCCTGCGGATCGCCCCCCATCTTCAGATAGTATCGCCCATTGGGATACCGGATCGGCGGAAGCAGATAGAGATCGCCTCCGTCCTGCATGTAGTGGATCAGTGTGGGCATGCCGTCCAAACGCGCGGCCTCACGCTCGGTCACTTCGGCCAAAAGGATGGTGCGCGCCAAAACGTGGATCGGCAGAGGTTCAGGCAGCACCATGTTCGAAAATCCGCCCGCCGCGACAAGCACCTGATCGACAGGCACGTCGCCATCTTCGGTCAGCACGCTTACACCGTTTTGCCGCTCGTCCAGACCGGTCACAATTGCCGCGGCCCGCGTCGCCCCGGCCCGCTCTGCCGCGCGAATTTGAGCGGCAACCATGCTGCGTGGGTCGATGTGTCCGGCGCCATGTTTCTCGAAAAGACCCTGTGTTCCGACATCGAACCTGAAATGCGGGAAGCGCACCGCAAGGGCCCCGGGCGCGCAAAGCTGAAACTCGTAACCCGAGCGTAGCGCGACGGCCTCGGTTTCGCGTAACACCGGCGCACGCACCGGACCAGTCAGCAGCATGCCGGACTTTGTGAAAAAAGCACGCTCTCCCTGTTCGGCGATCTCATCATACCGCGCAATACTGGCGGCACTGACCCGCGCCCAGAACGGATCGGGGTCCAAGGTGCGGGTGATACGTCCGGAATCATAATGTGACGCAAAAACACCGCGATGCGCCATCTTGTTCGGGGGCTCGCCGGGGCCAATCAGAACCGTGTCATGGCCACCACGTGCCAAGTGCCGAGCCGCAGCAGACCCAATCATACCGGCTCCGACTACGGCAATTCTCACGCAATCAACTCCGCTTTGGTGGCTGAGGGCGGTTGTCCCAGCCCCTCGGCATCACTTTTCGTCTTCGTCGTTCTTGTCGTCGCCTTCGTCACCGTCACCCGGCAGGTTAAAGAAGCTATCAACGTCGATCTCTTCTTCCTTGCTGTCGGCATCGTCACCTTCGCCACCGGTCAGACTGAACGTTTCCAGCCCTTCTATCGCGGTGGGGATTCGCGGCTCGGCCTCAGCCCCAAGGCTTTGCTCGGTCGACAGAAGCTTGCGGCGTTCATCGTCGTCCATTGGCTGGCCATCCTTTGCCTTCTTGGCCGCGGCTTTCTGGACAGCGGCGTCCAGCTCGGACTGCTTGCACAGGCCCAATGCCACGGGATCGATCGGCTGCATGTTGGAGATGTTCCAATGCGTACGCTCTCGGATCGACTGGATGGTCGGCTTGGTCGTTCCCACCAGTTTCGCGATCTGAGCATCGGCCAGTTCGGGGTGAAATTTCACCAGCCACAGAATGGCGTTTGGCCGGTCCTGCCGCTTGGACAGCGGGGTATAGCGCGGCCCGCGGCGTTTTTCTTCGCCCACAGCTGCGGCATTGAATTTCAGCGCCAGCTTGTGCAGCGGATCCTTTTCCGCCGCATCTATATCGTCCTGCGTCAACTGGTTGTTGGCGATCGGATCAAACCCCTTGACGCCGGTGGCCACATCACCATCGGCAATCCCTTGGATTTCCAACTCGTGCATACCAACGAAATCGGCAATCTGCTTGAAACTGATCGTGGTGTTGTCCACCAGCCAGACAGCCGTGGCTCTCGCCATAAGAGGTTTCGACATCGCTTGCATCTCCTTCACGCATATCTTTCCCGTCGCCTGAAATCGGCGGTCCCGGGGGCCGGGACGGGTTTCCGTTGTCGGGGAACTTGGCCGGTATATAGTGGGGCTTGGCAGAAATTGGAAGAGAGAATGATGCGCGCGATCCTTGCATTTCTTCTGGGGACAACCGTGGCCTTGGCCGACGGCGAACGCGCCGGAGCGTTCGATTACTACGTCCTTTCGCTCAGTTGGTCACCGACATGGTGCGCGCTTGAAGGAGATGCACGTGGCTCGCCCCAGTGTGACGCGGAACACGATCACGGATGGGTCCTTCACGGGCTTTGGCCGCAATACCACCGTGGCTGGCCGGCACATTGCCCCACCGTCGAACGCCCGCCGTCGCGCACGATGACCAACGCGATGGCCGACATCATGGGCACGTCTGGTCTGGCTTGGTATCAGTGGAAAAAGCACGGAACCTGCTCCGGCCTTTCCGCGCCGGATTACTACGCGCTCACCCGACAGGCTTACGGTCAAATCAACCGGCCGGAAGTGTTTCGCAAACTCAAGGATCCGGTCAAGCTTCCCGCTTCGGTCGTAGAGGCGGCGTTTCTCAAGGCAAACCCACAGTTAAAGGCGGACATGCTGACGATCACATGCCGCGAGGGCCGCATTCAGGAGGTGCGCGCCTGTCTGTCAAAAGACCTCGATCCGGTGCCTTGCGGACGTGATGTCATCCGCGATTGCACGCTGGAAGACGCGCTGTTCGCGCCGATCCGATAGCTCACACTGCGATTTTTTCTTGGCAAAAATACTCAATCCATAACGGATGCCGGTTTCAGACCACGCGCAGGATCAACGCCACCGCCGCGATGGGCACCAGCAAAACATGCAGCATCATGTCAAACCAGTTGCTGCTGCCCCAGCCCATCACCCAGGCCAATTGCCCAAAGACCGCAACGCCAGCCAGAAACCAGTTACCCGTCACCAGCGCGTAGATGCAGACCAGCAGAACCATCCCTGCCACGGACCAAGGCGCAAAGCCTTGACGATAAAGATCGAAAGGCAGGATGTTGAAAGCCGTGCACAGAAACGCAACATAGGCCACCAGAAACACGAACAATTCTATGGTCGAAAACCCCGGCACCGGAATGCCCAAGGTCACCGCCACATGCCGTATGGCCAGCGCCGGCAGCATTACGCCAAACGGTGCCAGAACGGCGATCGCCCCGGCCACTGGAACGCTGTTGCGAAAAACCGTGACCGACGCAACCGCGGCCAAAACGGCAAGTCCGGCCGCAAGGGGCGGCGACAATGCCATGCCTGCCAGAACGAAAACCGCCCAAACCACCAACGCGGCCAACGCCACGGACGCTCCGACCCGGCTCATTGGGCCGCTACCCAAGCGGCATTCAACACGTGAACGCGAAGGCCCTGCTTGTTGCCGACCGAGTAAGCCAACACGATCTCTCCGCCTTGCAGCGTCTGCAACATCGGATAGCGCGCCCCGGCGCCATTTGGCTCTAACTCTTGCAGCACCCGCCAGCTTGCCCCTTCGTCATCCGACAACAGCAACCGCATCCGGTCCTGCCCGGACGGATCATCGTTAGCCGCCATCAAAATACGACCGGCGCCCAAAGCCAAGGCCGCCACAGGCGCGCTGGGATTCGGCATATCGGTCGCGGCAACCTCGGACCAGGTTTTGCCGCCATCTGCGGTGCGGCATGTCAACAACTGTCCTGACGGTTCGAAATCCCGCAACCATGCAACCGCGCGCATCTCGTCGAGGGGTACGATCATCGGCTGGATGGGCTTGCCCGCACCCGCGATGCGCACCGTGTCCCGCACGCGTCCCTGCGCATCCAACCGCGCCAACACGCCATGCGCCGCCCCCATCTCGAAATACGCAGGCAACCCGCGCGTGCCGTCGGTGAACGGCACGACTGGTGACTTGACCAGGTGGGATCGGTTCAGAAAAGGCGACAGGTTCAGTTTACGCGCCCGTGTCGGCCCCTCCGGACCCATCGCAACATCGGCAACCGAGGCCATTGCCCACCCCCCGACGGAAACAACCGTGGCATAGATACCACCGTGCCCGTCCTGCTGGTCCAGCGTGTTGCCCAACGTCACCACCAATTGACGCGGCTCGAAAACTGCGCCCAAACCTGCCCGTGTGATCCGCGTGCCAGACGCTGTCTTGTGCCACCCGCCGGAGGTCTTTTGAAAGCCCGCAAAGTGTATATCGACATCGGCCTGCGCTTCTTCGGACCCCTCGAACCACATTACGTCAAGGCCATCTTCCTTGATAACGATCGATGGTGAATGCGCCTGCCCCGCTGACGTCTCATAGTCAAAAATCGTGGCGAATACCGGTGCACCCGACGCTTGCACCGGCTTGGGCACCGCAAAACGCCAAACCGGTGCGGTATCTTTTTGGATGGCCCAAGCGCCCAGCACCACACTGACCGCCATCAACCCCAGAATGACAAGCTGTGCCATGCCCATGCTAGGCCACCCGCAAGACGATTTTGCCGATATGTCCATTGCTTTCCATACGTGCGTGGGCGGCGGCAGCCTCGGCCAGCGGAAACTCGGAATCCATCACCGGCGCCACACTTCCTGCCGCAATCAACGGCCAGACATGGTGCCGCAGATCATCGGCAATCCGCGCCTTGGCCAGCGCGCTTTGCGGGCGCAGGGTTGAACCCGTGATCATCAGCCGCCGGGTCATGACCTCGGTAAAGTTCACCTCAACCCTCGGACCTTGCAGAAATGCGATCTGCACCAGCCGTCCATCATCGGCCAAGGCCCGGACATTGCGCGGCAGATAATCCCCGCCAACCATGTCAAGGATCAGGTCGGCCCCGCCATGCCCACGCATCACGTCAACGAAATCGGTGTCGCGATAATTGATGGCCTGCTCGGCACCTAATTCCCGGCACACGCGGCATTTCTCATCCGAACCTGCTGTGGCAAAGACGCGCGCGCCGAAGCCATGCGCCAGTTGAATGGCCGTCGTCCCAATACCGCTGGAACCGCCATGCACCAAAAACCTTTCGCCGGCGTTCAATCGGCCGCGGCCAAACACATTCGTCCAAACTGTAAAAAACGTCTCTGGCAAGCAGGCGGCCTGATCCAGATGTATTCCATCGGGCACGGGCAAGCAGTGTGCGGCGGGGGTTGTCACGTATTCGGCATAGCCGCCGCCGGGCAGCAAGGCACAGACCAGATCACCCACCGCCAAATCGGTAACACCGTCTCCCAGGGCGACAATCTCTCCTGACGCTTCCAAGCCCGGCAGATCGCTAGCCCCAGGCGGCGGATCGTACAATCCTGCCCGCTGCAACGCGTCGGGACGGTTCACCCCGGCATAGGCTACCCGGATCACCACTTCACCGTGGCGCGGCACGGGTCTTGGGCGCGCCGCTTCTTGCAAAACCTCCGACCCTCCCGGGCGGGTGATCTCAACAACACGCATGGATTGGGCCATACTTCATCCTTTTTGCCTGCTCCTGTCGTATCAGTATCGGCCGATAATGCAATGAAACCTGCGGCTTGCGGAGAAAGGATGCTGTTTGCCCCACATGTAATCAACTGCCCCGGACCAGGGCCGCAGGCTGTCGCGAGGCTGGATGACGGTTCTGCGACGCTATCCGCCGACATCCCAGTCACATCTGCCCACAGGCCACGTTGGCTGTCGCGCAACCTTGGCGGCATTGATGATTGCTGTGTTTCAGGTGGCAGGGCGCGGTCCAACCCAAGGCGTGATCTAACGCGTCCAGCGCCCCGGCATTCCCGCATTCTGGTGTGGCGCGGGCTTCTTGATACGGCTGACAAAGGCAAGTGGGCCTGCCATCAAACCGCTGACCAATTTGTTTTCGCGCGCCTTGGCTTTGACCTTCTCGATCTGCATCACATCGTCAATTCGACGATCCAGAAAATCCCACGTCTTTTCGTGGTCCGGGCTGTCGTCTCCCAGCCAATACAAAACGGTCGACGAATACACCCCCGACAGCGTGGCGCGCTTGGTGTACCAGTTTACATCGTCCGATGTGTCACCCAATGCGTTCCAGATTTTGTCGCACGTGCCCCAGATCGCCCGCGCCCCGTCGAACGCATGGTGAGGCAGTGCAAACAGTGTCACACCACGGCGCACAAGTTCCTTGTCATCGATGGCTTCAAGCCGATAGCGCACCGCCGCGGCAACGCGGTCGCGAAAGCGCATGTCACCCATGTCCTCGTTCGCCAGCCGGTCCAACATCGCCTGGTCGCCTTCATCGTGATAAGCCAAGGCCAAATCCACCGCCCCGCGCGGACAGGTCGCCCGGGCGAGGCCAATGCTGATATCGGCATCTTCGACCGCGGCACGGAAAGTTGCCTCGTTCCAGCCATCGAACGGGACATGTGGCTTGGCTGCAGCCAACAAACGGGTTTTGATGTTGTCGGTTTCACTGTTCATGTCCAACACCTAGGACGAAGCCGGGCACAGGGCAACATCGGGGTTTGATCGCCTGAACCGGGAAACCGTTCGACATCGGATAAGCGGTTTACGGCCTGCAGCGGCGCGTTGAGGGCAAATTCCCGCCGAATCAGCGGAAGCCAGCGAGTCCCGTGCAGAAAATCGCCACAATTTTTGCTTAAACATGCATCGAATTGCCCAGTTCTTTCGTGTTTGACCCGCACCGCTTGCCCCAAGCCGACACCGGTCTGAAAACCGGTCCTCGCACTCACAGCGAAAAGGACACCCCCCCATGTCAGTTGCAAATACGTTCGAGCGCCAGATGCTTGACCTGATCAACGAAGAGCGCACGTCGCGCGGCATCGATCCACTGACGCTTGAACTTCGGCTCAACGAGGCAAGCGAGGACCACAGTATCTGGATGGATGACGCGCGCGTCTTCTCGCATACGGGACAAGGCGGATCCGATCCGGGTGATCGGATGCGTGACGCGGGCTTTGTGTTTTCCGGCAGTTGGACTTGGGGCGAGAACATTGCTTACCAATCCGAACGGGGTGCCCCAGGAATTGCCGACGATGTGGTCAACCTGCATGAAAGCCTGATGAACAGTCCCGGCCATCGGGCGAACATTCTCAATCCCTCCTTCGAAGTTATCGGGATCGGAATCGAAGTCGGTGACAACCGCGGTTTCGACGCGGTTTACGTCACACAGAATTTCGCCCGCACCGGAGCGCAGGTTCAGCTTGATCAACCGGGCGGCGCACCGAACCCGCCCGATCCCTCACCGCCTGCCACCGGCGAGCAGATCACTGGCAACAACAGTGCCAACCGGCTTGAGGGCGGGCGTGGCCATGACACGCTGGTGGGCTTTGGCGGCGAGGACACGCTTAGCGGCAGCGGCGGCAAGGATCGTATCGAGGCCGGCAGCGGCGACGACCGGGTGTTCGGCAACGGAGGTCAGGATACGATTTTCGGCGAGGCCGGTGATGACCTGCTCAAGGGTGCGGGCGGCGATGATCATCTGTTTGGCGGTGCGGGACGTGACCGGATGATCGGCGGGGGTGGCGACGACCACCTGGATGGCGGTGACGGGCGTGACGTGATGACGGGTGGTGACGGTGCCGATCTTTTCATCTTCTCACAGGACCGGGATGTGGTGGCGGACTTTGACCCCAATCAGGATGGCGACCGCATCGACCTGAGCGACGTGGCCACAATCACCGGTTTTCAGGATCTGATGACCGGCGGGCACATACGTCAAGCGGGCGACAACACCCATATCAAGGACCTGAATGGCAACACGATGATTCTTCGGGATGTCGACATGACAGACCTTCAGGCGAACGATTTTTTGTTCTGATTTGCGGTGAATGCCAGATGGCGCGCAACACTGGACAATCCAGGCAGGATTTGCTATCCGACCAATTCCTGCAATCTTGCAACTCAAACTTAGAAAGGTGGTGACAACCACATGCAGGTCAGTGTTCGCGACAACAATGTCGATCAGGCGCTTCGTGCCCTGAAAAAGAAACTGCAGCGTGAGGGCGTTTTTCGTGAGATGAAGCTTCGGCAGCATTTCGAGAAACCGTCCGAAAAGCGCGCCCGCGAAAAGGCCGAGGCCATTCGCCGTGCCCGCAAACTGGCACGGAAAAAGGCTCAGCGCGAAGGTCTCCTCTAAAGACCCGAGCTTGCGCCTAACGCGTATTCAGACGACCCCCGGGCAGATGCTTCGGGGGTTTGTCTTTTTTGAAGCTCTGAAAGCCATTTAGACAATACTGGTTTCAAAGGCGCTGGCTTACGTCTCTCGGAGAGTCTTCAAACCAAGAAGAAATGCTGCACCAATCAGGAACATGGCTCCGACCCGGTGCACCACGGCAATCGCCTTGCCCCTAAGCCGAGAGGCCAACCAACCCGCGCCTGCGCCGTAGCTTGCCAAAAAAGCGCCATCCACCACTATGTATGTCAACGACAATACAAGAAATTGTATCACAAACGGCTGTGACGGGTTGATGAACTGCGGGAACAGGGCCGCAAAAAATACAACAGCTTTGGGATTTGCAGCAGATGTCAGAAAACCTTGCCACCACAGTGTTTTCGGGGATGCAGTACGCGCCACCGGTTGTCGCGCGGATGCTTTACTGGCGCCGCGCCACATTCGAATACCTATCCACACAAGATACGCAACACCCGCCCATTTGACGATCGCAAGCGCGTTCTGTGACGCGACCAGGATGGTCGCCAACCCCAAACTCGCGGCCAACATCTGAAAGGCATTCGCAGTCAGGTCGCCAACTGCCGTCGCAAGCGAGGGACGAAATCCGTGCGCCATGCTGTTTGACAACATCAACAAATGGCTGGGTCCGGGCGTCACCATGAAAGCGAAGACCGTTGTCAGGTACAAAAGCCAGATGTCAAAACTCATAACCTTGCTCCCGAATATCCCAACACTCTTGTCAACAAAGTACCGTGTTTTTGCGCATCGACAACTTTGTAACAACTCCGCATCGGATTCTTCACATCGCGAGATTGCCTGTTTTAGGCCCGCAGAACCTTGCCCAACCCGTCCGGCTGCCCTAGACCATCCGGGACCATCGCCAGGGAGGGACAGATGACCAAGTTCGACAAGAAAATCCTGCCAAGCCGCCATGTGACCGAGGGCCCGGCCCGCGCGCCGCATCGCTCTTACATGTATGCCATGGGTCTTTCCGAGGATGAGATTCACCAACCCCTCATCGGCGTCGCTACTTGCTGGAACGAGGCCGCCCCCTGCAACATCGCCCTGAACCGTCAGGCCCAGTCGGTCAAGATGGGCGTCAAGGAAGCTGGCGGAACCCCGCGCGAGTTCACCACCATCACCGTTACCGACGGCATCGCCATGGGGCATGAGGGCATGCGGTCTTCGCTGGCCAGCCGCGAGGCGATTGCCGATACCGTGGAACTGACCATGCGCGGCCATTGCTATGACGCTCTTGTCGGCCTTGCGGGGTGTGACAAATCCCTGCCCGGCATGATGATGGCCATGGTGCGCCTCAACGTGCCGTCCGTCTTCATTTATGGTGGCTCCATCCTCCCGGGCCGGTTCCAGGGCAAAGACGTCACCGTCCAGGACGTGTTCGAGGCCGTGGGCCGCCATCAGGCCGGTGCCAATTCCGACGAAGAACTCAAAGCGCTTGAAAAGGTCGCCTGCCCCTCTGCTGGTGCTTGCGGTGGCCAGTTCACCGCCAACACCATGGCCTGCGTGTCCGAGGCGATGGGACTTGCTCTGCCCAACTCTTCCGGCGCACCCGCGCCCTACGAGTCCCGCGATGCCTATGGCACCGCCTCGGGTGAGGCCGTGATGCGCTTGCTCGACAAGAACATTCGTGCCCGCGACGTGGTCACGCTCAAGTCGCTTGAGAACGCCGCGCGCGTCGTTGCCTGCACAGGCGGGTCCACCAATGCCGGTCTGCACCTGCCCGCCATCGCGCATGAGGCGGGGCTGGAGTTCTTCCTCGATGATGTCTGCGAGATCTTCAAGGACACGCCCTATTTTGTCGATCTCAAACCGGGCGGTCAGTATGTCGCCAAGGACCTGTACGAGGTGGGCGGTGTGCCTGTCGTCATGAAAGAGCTGCGCAAGATCGGCATGATCCACGAGGATTGCATCACCGCGACCGGCCGCACCATGGGTGAAGAGCTTGACCTGATTGAACGCGAGGCCGATGGCAAGGTCATCTACCCCGCAGCCTCGCCCATCACAAAGACCGGCGGCGTTGTCGGCCTGAAGGGCAACCTCGCGCCGCAAGGCGCCATCGTGAAGGTCGCGGGGATGTCTGAAGAGGAACAGGTGTTCACCGGCCCCGCCCGCGTCTTCGAGAACGAAGAAGAGGCGTTTGAGGCCGTGAAAATGCGCTCTTACAAAGAAGGCGAGGTGCTGGTCATCCGCAATGAAGGCCCCGCAGGCGGCCCCGGCATGCGCGAGATGCTGGCCACCACTGCGGCCCTTTCGGGCCAGGGCATGGGTAAGAAGGTTGCGCTGATCACCGACGGTCGCTTCTCGGGGGCGACGCGCGGGTTCTGCGTTGGTCACGTCGGGCCAGAGTCTGCACATGGTGGCCCGATTGCGTTGCTGCAAGACGGAGACGTGATCACCATCAACGCCATCACCGGCGAGTTGAGCGTTGATCTCAGCGATGACGATCTTGCAACACGCAAATCGGCGTGGCCTGGCCCGCGCGAAACAATTTATGCCTCCGGCGCGCTCTGGAAATACGCACAGCTGGTGGGTGAGACATACAAAGGCGCTGTCACACACCCTGGGGCCGAGGCGGAAAAACACATCTACATGGATCTCTAGGATCCCGATGGGCGCTTTAAGACGGGTCTGGCTTTTGGCCGCCGTGCCTTTGTCGGCTTGCTTGGCCGACGGAGGCGGTTTTGGCCTGCGCGACCAAAGTAGTCGCAATGCAGTCCAGGCCATTCCACTTTACGGGGGTGACGTTGTGGTGCGCGGTCCACGCGGGTACTGCGTGGATGGCGACAGCGTGCGGCGTCAAAATGGCAACCAACTGGTGCTTCTGGCCAGTTGCGAATCCCTGACCGGCCAAAGGGGCACGGCGGTGGAACCCGCCTTATTCGTGGTAAATGTCAAACCGACCCGTGCCGGCATCGTACCACCCAAGGCCTTGGGCATCGCGGCCAGCATGGCCCCGCAAAAGACCTTGCAGGCGATAGACGGCGACGGCCTTGCACTCGTGCGTTTGCAAGCCCCCAGCAACCCGGCCCTGCCGGGTAGTGACCCACGCTACTGGCGGGCCGGCATGGTCATCAACAACCATTTTGTCAGCCTTGCGGTCTATGGCAAACTGGGCAGCCCGGTGGCGGGCAAGCTGGGCAAGACCTTGATCCTTGATCTCGCGGAGTCCTTGCGCGCGGCCAGCCCGGTCAAGCGCTACATCCCGGCGCCCCCGGCGAACACGGGGCCGACAGAAGCGGACGCGCCGGCAGCTGTCACCCGGTCAGCCCCCCTCGGGGCCAAAGTAGCGTTTTGAATGGATTGTTTCCGAAATCAGGTTAATGCTATGGAAGGTTCCATGAGGCAGACTATGGCAAAACCACTTGGAATAGATCCAACACCATGGGGCTGAAACGATCAGGGCTGGACTGGATTTCTCATCGGCGCGACATTCGCCGGTGGCGTCAGACAGTGCGTGACGCCTCTGCGATGACTTTAGAACAACTGCGTGACGAGCGGTCAGAG
>JBCBTE010000072.1:0-15447 GCA_039818805.1 Pseudomonadota bacterium | reverse complement strand
CGAGCAATGAAATCCTCAACGTCACGAAGGAGCTCTGGCAAAGGTTCGGCCTCAGGATAGCTTCTGTAGCTGTGAAAGCGAAAACCAGCCTCCCAAAGCCTCCGTATCTTTTCCCACTGTTCGCGGTCTGTCTTCCTTGGGGCTTTGAACGAACGTCCCATGAGTTCAATGGATTGCCCACACTCGGGACAAGTATGCGTGCTTTTGCTTGGTTTCATCTTCCAAGATTTGTTGCAGCTAAAGCATGCGTGGGCGGTCAGGTACTCTGGCCCACGTGCCGGAGCAATCTCGGGAAAATCTGGAAGCCTTCTTGAACCGTTTGCACGCCGAAGCTCAATTCGACGTGCTCTTTCATTACCCCTGGTCATAAGCGAAAGTAGCATTCTCTGTATGATGTCTGCAACGGGCTCAATTCGGCCATTTGCCATCTCACACTCACAAAGGCTGTACGCTGTTAACGTTCCTCGGGGTACATCTACTCCACGTCCTCCCGGTTCGCCGAAAAACACGCCGTCCCGGAAAACTCCGGCAGCCAGCTTTCGCGCCGCTTGGTCCAAAGCTCATACTCCGGTTCAAACTGATCCGGCGTGTCCAGACTGCCCAGGTGAATCTCTACCTCGTTGTCACTGCGTGCAAAAACAGACGAGCCACATTCGGGGCAAAAATGCCGACCTTCATAGGCTTTGGTTTCCCCCGCGATCTCAACTGCATCCTCGGGGAAAATCGCCGCCGCATAAAACAACGCGCCGTGATGCTTGCGGCAATCCAGGCAATGACACACCCCCACCCGCAATGGCGCACCCGTAGCCACGAAACGAACCTTCCCGCACAAACATCCGCCCGTAACCTGATCGACCTTATCGCCCATGGCTACGATCATATCCGTTCACCGGCGGGCTTTCCCATCCGTCAAGCGCCCCCTCCGCAGGTGCGAACACCTCCACCTTCAGCGGATAACACGCCGCCGCATCGCTGGAATGCTCCGACGAGCAATCCCCGCCTGGGCAGGCGCTAAGCGCCCCCAAAAGATCAATTTCGGCAAAGAATTCCAGGTAATCGCCGGGCCGTACAGGGCTCGACTTCATGAAATACTGACCGGTATCCCGTGTAAACCCGGTGCACATGAAGACGTTCAGCACGTCATGCACATGGCCCTCGGCCTCCTCCAAAGAAACACTCAATTCATCCGCCAAGGCCCGCGTTAGATTGGAATGGCAACAATGATGATACTGCGACCCCGCCAGCAGGTTACCGGTATATGGATCGCACCGCGTCCCGATCACGTCATGGACCGACCCGCCGTAGTCATCGATGCCATACCAGCTCAACGTATCCTCGATGACCGTTGCCATCGGGCGCAGCATGGGAAAGCTTGACCACATCCGCTCGCCGGTTGTCAGATGTGTGCCGTGCAAGGCCCGGCTTTTGCCGGAATAGAATCGCTCGCTCAGATCACGCGCGTTCCACAGGTTAAGGTCTCCGACCTGCGGACCTTCCACGCTGGTGATACGAAAAAATTGTCCGGCCGCCACGCGAAAGCACGCCGCGTCCCGTGGCGGTGCAATGACTTCGTCCACTTTCCGAGCGCTCTTTCTTGCCGCCCGGTAAAGCGCCAGGTCGGGCGTTGGCAATGTCTCGTTGGGATAACAGATCACCGGCTTCACAGCGCGGCGCGCCTGGGCATCGGCAGGTTGGGTCATGGGGCGGCTCCTTCGCTTGCCGCCCTATGCAAAATCCCTTTTGTCCGGCTTGTAAAGCTCAGGCCACACGCCCTGCGGCCCGGCCCGAGAAAATGCAGCCCCCCAGAAACGTGCCTTCCAGCGCGTTGTAGCCGTGGTATCCACCGCCACCGAACCCGGCGACCTCGCCCACGGCGTAAAGCCCATCAAACACAGATCCATTCGGCCGCAACGCCCGCGCCTCAAGGTCAGTGTGCAACCCACCCAATGTCTTGCGAGTCAGAATGTTCAACCTAACGGCAATCAGCGGCCCGTTCGCCGGGTCCAGAATCGCATGCGGTTTCGCCGTCCGGATCAACCTGTCCCCGCGATAGGCCCGCGCCTGCCTGATCGCGATGATCTGCGCGTCCTTGGCAAAGGGATTGGTCAGCTGCGCATCCCGCGCCGCAATCTGCGCCCGCAGCTTCGCCCCATCCAGCGGGGTATCCGGCGTGATCGCATTCATGCCCGCCACCAGCGTGTCGAAATCCCTGGCCACAACGAAATCGTCGCCATGCTCCTTGAACGCTTCCACCGCCCCCGTGGCCCCTTTGCCCAGACGTTCCTTGATCACAGCACTCCATTTGCCCGAAGTCAGATCCGGGTTCTGCTCGCTTCCGGACAACGCGAATTCCTTTTCAATGATCTTCTGAGTCAGGATAAACCAGCTGTGTTCATGCCCGGTGGACAGGATACGTTTGAGCGTGCTTAGCGTATCGAACCCCGGCAAACACGGCGCCTCCATCCGGTCGCCATTGGCGTCAAACCAAATGGAGGATGGCCCGGGCAAAATTCGAATGCCGTGATTGGGCCAGATCGGGTCCCAGTTCTTCAAGCCTTCACAGTAATGCCACATCCGATCTTCGTTGATCGCACCTGCCCCGGCGGCCTTGGCCACATCCTGCATCTGGCCATCCACGTAATCCGGCACACCGGCCACCATCACCTTTGGCGCGGGTCCCAAACGATCAACGGGCCAGACTTTGCGCACTTTCTCATGGTCCCCGCCGATCCCCCCAGAGGCCACGATCACGCTTTCTGCTTCAAGCGCGAAATCCCCTATCACCTCACGGTTGGTCGATGCCCCCCGTACGGCGGTATCATCGGCCAAAACATCCCCCCGCACGCCTTTGATCCGCCCATTTGAAACGTCCAGACCCGTCACCCGGTGTCGAAACGCCAGCCGCAGCTTGCCTGCCGCCTCGGCCTCTTTCGCCAACCGCGCAAACGGGGCTACAACCCCGGTGCCGGTCCCCCATGTCACGTGAAAGCGCGGCACCGAATTGCCATGGCCACTGGCGTGCGCACCACCTCGCTCGGCCCATCCAACCACGGGAAACCAGCGCATTCCCACATCATGCAGATACTGCCGCATTGGTCCCGCCGCGAAATCCAGATACGCCTCGGCCACCTTGCGCGGATTCTCATCCTCAGGTCGATCAAACTGCGCACTGCCCATCCAGTCTTGTGCAGCCAGATCGCGACTGTCGCGGATGCCCATCCGCCGTTGTTCCGGTGTGTTTATCATCAGCAACCCACCCAGGGACCAAAACGCCTGCCCACCCAAGGATTGCGGCCCTTCTTGGTCCAGCACCACCACCTTGCGCCCGCGCTTCACGGCCTCATACGCAGCAACGAGGCCGGCCAGGCCACCCCCGATGATCGCAATGTCGGTCTTGTCTGCCATGATGTCCTCCCGTTCGCAGGCCAACCTAGCAAGGCCGACCTGCGATTGGGAAGAAAACGTGGCGTCAGGTCGCCGGCTCAGCTATCTCCGGCGCCTTCGGCTCTGGCTTGCGGAACCATCCCCGGCGCGGCCCTTGGCGCGGCTCGCCGTACCAGTTCTCGTTTCGGGTGGCGAACATGGTGCCCGCGATGGCGGCGAAAAGCAGGATCGACCCGGCCAGAAGTGCATAATCGGCACTGCGCAGGATCAAGTATAGCACCCCGTAAAGCAAAGCCAGCAGTACACCCACGACCATCGTCCGCTTGCCCAGCTTTAGCGCCGACGCTGCGAAGGCCGTGACCAAACCCACCGTGGCCCCGCCTGACACAAGGTAGGCCGCACCGAACCCAACCTGTTCCGACAGGGCCAGCATCAGCAAGAAGAAGGCCGATTGCGCCAGACCTATCAAGATGTACTGCACGGGATGGGTCGGGCGCTTGGTCTGTCCTTCGACCAGGAAAATCGTCAGAAAGGTCAACCCGATGAACAGGACGCCATATCGCGCTGCGCGATACGCCTTCTGATAGAAGTCGTTGGGGCGATAGAGACCGACGCCAAAGCTTGTCTCGTTGCGCGCAAGCAGGTCCTGGTTTTCGCGCGCGATCTGCGGAAGAGGGCGGGCCAGATGCGGGATCACCCAATGAGCTTCGAAACCGTCTTCGCGCACGTCGCGCGCATCGGGCAGGAAGGCACCTGAAAACTCGGGATGTGGCCAGTCCGAACTGAGCACGACGCGCGTTTCGCGTCCAACCGGCGTGAAGGACAGCATCTCGGCCCCGTTCAATCCCAACTTCAAGTCAAATCCGTTGATCTTCCGCGGATCACCGGTGGCCGCCCGCACCCCGCCGACATAACGATTGTCACTGGCCACCGGCTCCATTTCAAGTGCTGTCCCATCCGCCGAAAGCCGCGTTTCGCCACGCAAGGCACGGTTCGAGCTGACGTAGACCCGCAATTCCGCGTCATCCCACAGCAGTACTTCCTCGCCCCGCAAAACACCCTCGGCCTCTTGCCCAGGGAAATCAAATGCCGCGTCGGCCTTGGCGGTGAACACTGGCACGGTGAAGATCCCGCGGCTGCGTTCTTGCGTGGTTTTTTCCATGCGGATATCCAACGCATCTGGATAAACATAAACCGGATCGCGGCGAACGGTTTTCTCGACATCCTTGAAACGCCAGACCGGCTTGTCGTTTCCATCAAGCTTCTGCTCACCGGTCAGCGGATCAATGACCTCGTGCCTTTCACGAACCATTATTGTTTCTTCGACCGGGATGATCAGAACCGGACCGGACAATAGCTGCCGTCCGCCCCATTCCTGCCCGACCGACGCCAGTGTCTGACGATTGTAATCCGCGCGGCTGTCGATAATTGCGCCGACAAAAAACACAGGGATGGTCATCAGCAACACCAGTAGCCCGACGATGATGAACCGCAATCCAGGGGATCGAAGCATGGGACTGTCCTCTCATATTTCTACGTTCCAATGCTTTGTTTTGTGCAGTCCTTCGTGCAGACCGGGCCCCGCCTTTCACGCAGTTTTCGTGCAGATGGTCAGGCTTGTCTGAATATGCAACTGCATGTAGAATCCAAGACATGAGCAGAACACCGCAGCACGACACCGCCTGGCACGCCTTGGCACGCGCCTATTCATTGACGCGCGGCGCATTGGAAACCGCATTCAAGGCCGAAAGTTTACCCGGCTTGGAAGTTTTTGAAGCTCTGCACGCACTTGAAAGCGCCAATCAGGACCTGACGGCAAAAGCTCTCGAAGACGTGCTTCAGATGCCGCAATACGGTGTCTCGCGTTTGCTTGACCGGATGGAAAAGGACGGGTTGATCAAACGTGTCGCGCATAAATCCGATGGGCGCGCGAAATTGGTGCAGATGACCGAAACGGGCCGCACCACCCTGGCCGACCTTGCCAGGACACGCAAACGGGCGCTGGCCGACTTTTTCGGACCGCGCGCCAAGCCCGGGCAACTCGACCGGATGGTCGATCTGCTGTCACTTTTGGACACAGCCGCAGATTAAACCGCGCGCTCCAGCATCATCTTCTTGATTTCGGCAATCGCCTTGGCCGGATTCAGTCCCTTGGGACAGGTCTTGGCACAGTTCATGATCGTGTGACACCGATACAGCTTGAACGGATCTTCCAGATCATCCAACCGCTCGCCCGTTGCCTCGTCCCGGCTGTCGATGATCCAGCGATACGCGTGCAAGAGCGCCGCCGGGCCAAGATACTTGTCACCATTCCACCAGTAACTGGGACAGGACGTCGAACAGGACGCGCACATCACGCATTCATACAGCCCATCCAGCTTGGACCGGTCCTCGATCGACTGCCGCCACTCTTTAGCGGGACGGTTCGTCTTGGTCTCCAGCCACGGCATGATGCTCGCATGCTGGGCGTAGAAATGCGTCAGATCCGGGATCAGGTCCTTGACCACCGGCATATGTGGCAGCGGGTAGATCTTCACATCGCCCTTGATCTCGTCCAGCCCATAGATGCAGGCCAGTGTGTTGATCCCGTCGATGTTCATCGCGCAGGAGCCGCAGATCCCCTCGCGGCAGGAACGGCGGAAAGTCAGGGTCGGGTCGATCTCGTTCTTGATCTTGATCAGCGCGTCCAGAACCATCGGCCCGCACTTGTCCATGTCGACGAAGTACGTGTCCACGCTGGGGTTCTGCCCGTCATCCGGATTCCAGCGATAAATCTGGAACTTGCGCACGTTGGTCGCGCCTTCGGGTTTGGGCCAGGTCTTGCCCTTTGTGATCCGCGAATTCTTGGGAAGCGTCAGTTGTACCATTCCGTTTCCTCCGTTTAGCCGCCCAACAGGGTCAGGCCGTTTTCAGCAATACATTGAACCGACTCCGGTCGGCTGGCAATTTCCACGACCAATTCGACGGTCGATTGAGTGACACCGGTGGCGGAATCCCGCGCCAGGCTTAGAATTTCACTGGCCGAAGCCGCATCGATCACGCAATCGGTCACAGGGGCGGCATTCACACCGGGAAAGCGGTTTTCGACAACGCCGTTCACCACCGTTTTCGCCCGGTCCCGCGCAATTGCGTCCGCCGCATTATTGGCCGCCGAACATGCCGACAGCGCGGCCACAAAACCAAGGCCAAGACCCAGCTTGGGCAGGCGTGCCATATTCATTCCGCCGCCTCCTTTTCGCGCAACCCCGGAAGGGCGTCGTCCACATCGCGCAATTGCATCGCTTTGCCCAGCTCACGTGGGCCAAAGGCTTCAATTGTCAGATCCATGAAACGGTCAATGATCTTGGCCCGATTGTCCGCCAGAATTGTGTTTGTTGGGTCCAAGCCGGTGATCATGCCCAAACCACACGGACGCGGGTTCAGCACATCGAATGTCAGATCAGGGCGGTACTCCCGTAAGATCAGCGTCATCTTCCACACGTCACCCGACCAGCCCTTGGTAAGCTCAGGGTCCCATTCCCGCTCTGCCGTGGCGGGTGAAAACGGAACCAGATCATGCAACAGCACCATAGATCCCGAATGACACAGCTTTTCCGTCTCGATGAAATCATCCAGCACATACTCGAAAAGATGCATCCCATCGATGAACGCCAGATCAATCCGCGGGGCCAGATCACGCGCCTGCCGGCTGGCAAAGAAGTCACTGCTTGTTGCCTTGATCATATGCAGCGCAGGCTTCTGGCCCATCACATCCCCGGTCAGACGAAAATCCGGATCAACGGCAATCGCCTTGCCCGGACACTGCGCCAGCGAATGCCCTCGCCCAGTGCCAATCTCAAGATACCAATCCGGCCGACGTGTCAGGTGCAGATACTCTAACGCATGCAGATAGTGCCGCCCGCGCGCCCGTGGCCATCCCGCAGGACGGGTCGGCTTAACCGAATCTGGGGCACGAATATCTGCCATATGAACCTACGCGTTCCTTATTACTTCACAGTGACCGAATAGGGCTCAAGTTTGCCAATCATGCACGCTCTGAAATCGGCCTTTGCGGTTCGGAAAACGCTGTTTTCGACCTTCTTTCCCTTGGCCTTTTTGAACCGAAGACTAACCTCATTGACCGATCTCTTCTTGATCGATACGCCAAAGGCGTTCGAATTCTCGACCTCTTTATAGCACTCCTGATGTGCGCCAGAGGCAATCAGAACCGGATTAGCCAAAGCGGAAGACGCGATCGAGATCGACGCGGCAACGGAAACTAGAATGAGCAACTTCATCAGAATGTTCGTTCCTTCGGTGCAATTTTCTTCAGGTTGATGCCGCCCTCGTCCTCGGTGGTCAGCGGAGCCTCGATGATGGGGCGATAGCTTAGGTCGACATCCTTGCCATCTACGCGCGCCACCGTGTGCACGCGCCAGTTTTCATCGTCGCGCGTGGTGAAATCCTCATGCGCATGCGCACCGCGGCTTTCGTGCCGCGCCTCGGCTCCGGCAATCGTGGCCAGTGCGTTGGGCATCAGGTTGGCCAGCTCCAGCGTTTCCATCAGGTCGCTGTTCCACACGAGGCTGCGGTCAGTAACCTTCAGGTCATCCATCTTGGACGCAATCGCATCCATCTTCTTCACACCTTCGGCTAGCGTTTTCGAAGTCCGGAACACCGCCGCGTCTTCCTGCATAGTGCGCTGCATTTCCAGTCGCAGCTCTGCCGTGCCCACGCTTCCGTCCGCATGGCGCAGCCCATCAAACCAGTCCATCACCTTGTCCACCCCGCCTGTGTTGGTCGACGGCACCGCGCTGTCGCGGTCCACGACCTTGCCGGCACGAATGGCCGACGCGCGACCAAACACCACGAGGTCAATCAGCGAATTCGACCCAAGCCGGTTCGCCCCGTGCACCGAGGCACAGCCTGCCTCGCCCACGGCCATCAGCCCCGGAACAACGGCTGTCGGATCATCCTGCGTGGGGTTCAGAACCTCGCCCCAGTAATTCGTCGGAATACCGCCCATGTTGTAGTGCACGGTGGGCAACACAGGGATCGGTTCTTTGGTCACGTCTACCCCGGCAAAGATGCGCGCGCTTTCCGAAATCCCCGGCAGTCGCAGGTGCAACGCCTCGGGCGGCAAATGGCTGAGGTTCAGGTGGATATGATCGCCACCGTCACCCACGCCACGGCCTTCGCGGATTTCCATCGTCATCGAACGGCTGACATAGTCGCGCGGTGCCAGATCCTTGTAGTTGGGCGCATAGCGCTCCATGAACCGCTCGCCTTCGGAATTTGTCAGGTATCCGCCTTCACCCCGCGCGCCCTCGGTGATCAGACAGCCCGAGCCATAAATGCCGGTCGGGTGGAACTGCACGAACTCCATATCCTGCAGCGGCAATCCGGCACGGGCCACCATGCCCCCGCCATCGCCGGTGCACGTATGCGCTGACGTGGCACTAAAATACGCGCGGCCATAACCGCCCGTGGCCAGCACCACCATTTTCGAGTTGAATACGTGGATCGTGCCATCATCCAGCTTCCAGCACACCACGCCGGTGCACGTGCCGTCATCGCGCATCAACAGATCAATGGCGAAATACTCGATGTAGAACTCGGCGTTGTTTTTCAGCGATTGCCCATAAAGCGTGTGCAGAATGGCATGGCCTGTCCTGTCGGCAGCGGCACAGGTGCGTTGCACCGGCGGGCCTTCCCCGAATTCGGTTGTGTGGCCACCGAACGGGCGCTGATAAATCTTTCCCTCTTCGGTTCTGCTGAACGGCACACCGTAATGTTCCAGCTCATAGACCGCCTTTGGCGCCTCACGCGCCAAATACTCCATCGCGTCCGTATCGCCCAGCCAGTCGCTGCCCTTGACCGTGTCGTACATGTGCCATTGCCAGCTGTCGGGGCCCATGTTGCCCAAAGACGCGGCGATCCCGCCTTGCGCGGCAACAGTGTGCGACCGTGTCGGGAACACCTTGGTGATGCACGCCGTGCGCAAGCCCTGCTCGGCCATGCCCAAAGTGGCGCGCAATCCCGCACCGCCCGCACCGACGACCACGACGTCATAGTCATGCGTCTCGTATTCGTAAGCAGCCATGCTGTTAGTTCTCCGAAATCAAAATCAAAGGGCCAGGCGGGCGATTGCAAAAAGCCCCGTCGCCATCGCGCCATAGCTCAGGCACGTCACAAGAATGATCGTGATCTTCTGCGCGGTGCCATGTACATAATCCTCGACAAGCACTTGCGCTCCATCAGAGAAATGCTTGAACCCGACGACGATCGTCAACGCCGCCACGATAGCCGGGAACGGGCGCGCAAAGTAGGCGACGACCTCTTCATAGGGTGCGCCCAGCATCGGCCCAAAGGTAAAGACAAACAGCGGAATGAGGATCAGCAACGCCACCGCCTGGACCTTCATCGACCAGAAATGGTGCACCCCGGATTTTGCTGCGCCCATGCCCACGGCGCGCTTGCGATCGGTCAGATAACGCATCGCCATCCCCTAAACGATAATTGCTGTGAGGATGGTCAGGATAATCGATCCGCCGATAACCGCCCAGCCCATCTTTTCGGCTGTTTCTACCTCAAGCATCATCGCGTTGTCCCAGATCAGATGCCGAATTCCGGCCAGCGTATGATACCAAAGGGCCCACAGCGACAGGAACATCACCAAGTCACCGAACCAGCTGGTCACGAAACCATCCGCAAGCGCAAAGTATTCCGGCGACGTGGCCGCAGCCAAGAACCACCAGACGGTCATCAGCGACGCGACGATAAGCGCGTTACCGGTGATCCGCGTCAGGATCGAAGTGATCGACGTCAGCTGTGGTCGATAAATTGTAAGGTGCGGAGACAGTGGGCGGTTACCACGATTAACGTCTGCCATTAATGATCCCTTTCTCGGCGCGCGCAATGCCCCCGTTTTGGCATTGTACAACAGCACGCGTTTGTTACGTTTTATCTAACCAAATCTGGCCACTGCAAACCCTCATTAGGCAAATTTTACCGGCATATCGTCGCAATTTGTAAATTCGTGATCACATTGAATATGGCGTGATCACAAATTTGGACGAAAAGAATCGGCGCCGTTGCCAGATATCTGTTTCGTTACTTCCCGCAGCAACTTGCGCCGCATACGTGCAGGATACTCGTCATAACTGTTTGCTGTGATCACAAACGCGCCCGGCCCGAGGATAACGTTCTCCCAGAAATATTCCGTCATCTTGGGTTCGGCGCCTTCAATGACCAGCCCGTTGACCGTGATATTCAATGCGTTCAGGCGTGGATGCACCTCGCGTGGCTCGATGCCCTCGTTGGACGACCCATCGCCCGAGACATCGATCACACGTCGCGCACAATCCGGGACGTGACCGAACTGATCTGCTGCGAACGTCAGCGCCTCGCCCACGGCGGTCGAGAAATTCCGCCATACGCGCGGCGTGGTTTCAACCTGCGCCGCGAACGCTTCGACGTCCTCAAACGAACCGATGCGCATCCAGGGCACAACCACCCTTTGGCGCGACGCGCCGGTCCACTGCAGCACCAGTAACGCGGCTTCGCCCACGACCAAGGCCTCACTGACGGACGCGTCGCGCAATCCGTCCGCCAGACCCTGCATTTGAATATTGAACTCTTGCTCATCGACCGAACCGGACACATCCACCGCCAGCACCAAGGCGACCTCGCAGGCCGCTGCCGGCGCGGAAATGCCAATCACAAAGGCCGAGAGCCAGCCCAAGGGTTTGATGTGCCTTCCCATTCCGGCAGCATGCGAAATTCCGTTGCGGTTGCCCAGAAAAGACTGTCCGCGAAGGATCACATTCGCACGACCCGCACAGCCCCGGGTGTCAGGCGCGGCGACGCGTTGTCATCGGATCGGAATTGCGAAAGTTATGCCGAAAGAAGTCGCGCAGCTTGATCATAGGCTCGTCTGTCTTGTCGATCACCTTCAGGCCGGCCTGGCGCGCCTTGTCCCACATGAACGGCGATGGCCAGCCTGACACGATTGCGATCGGCGTGCCCATCAACTCTGGCTCGGCGGCCAATTCTCTCGCAAATTCGCTCCCACTTCCGTCGGGGACGCTATTGTCGCAAAGAATGGCCGAGAATGTCTTTTCCCGAAGCGATTTGCGCGCACCGTTTATGGTGGTCACAAAGTCCAGATCCACATCTATGCGCGCGCCTCGCATGGCGCGACGGATCATTTCCTGATCTTGCATACTGTCTTCCAGAACAAGACACCGGCGCAGTTTTTGCGTATCCCGTCGCTTTTGCGGCATGATGAGTTTCTCCTTGCAGCTCCGGGCAGTTCTACAAGGTGGCCTTTAAAAAAACCCTAAGCGACGCGCGTTGAACTGCATCCAAGACCAACTCGGGGACGCGTCCCGGCAGGGCACAACTTGCCCGATGCGACAACGGTACGTCGTTCAAGTGAACTAAGACTAGATCGGCATCAAGGTCCAGTAATCCAGATCAAGCATAACGTGGGGCAAGTATTTGCCGTCATCCCCTTTCAGCTTGAAGGCCTCGCCGCCTTTCGTTGCCACCAGCCGAAGCCGCAGGGCACCCACGCCGGGCACGGCGGTCTTGGCTTTGTCCAATACCTCGGACCACGCTTTAATCGTGTCCCCGCTGTAACAAGGATTGGCATGCGCCCCGGCATTGAGGCCGACAACGATCTGCGCATTGGCCAACCCGTTGAAACTAAGCGTGCGCGCCATTGAAATCACGTGCCCGCCATATATCAAACGCTGGCCGTCGTCGCGCAACGTGGCGTCGAAATGAACCTTGGCGGTGTTCTGCCAAAGCCGCGTTGCCATCATGTTCTCGGCTTCTTCGACGGTCACCCCATCGACATGGTCAATTGCCTCGCCAACGGCATAGTCATCCCAACGATGCGGCTCGCCCGCCAATCTGAAATCGTAGCCAGAGAAATCGAGGCCCGCCGGCACGACCAGGTCGCTAACCTCGAGCGCTGGTTTCAGATCAGGGATCACGGTGTCGGGTGCCGGTGCATCCAGATCGCGCTTGCGCACCATCGCCCAGCGTACATATTCCAGAACGACCTCATCATGCTGGTTCGTACCTTTTGTGCGCACCCACACGACGCCCGATTTGCCGTTCGAGTTCTGCTTGACGCCAATCACATCCGAGGTCGAGCGCAACGTATCGCCGGAATAGACAGGCTGCAGCCAACGACCCTCGGCATAGCCCAAATTGGCGACCGCATTGAGCGAGATATCGGGCACCGTTTTACCGAAGACCACATGAAATGCTGCCATGTCATCCAGCGGGCTTCCCGGAAGGCCACAAGCTCGTGCAAACTCGTCCGACGAATAAAGCGCATGGCGCGCGGGATAAAGCGCGTTATACATCGCGCGTTCGCCGCCGGAAACGGTGCGCGGCACAGCGTGATGAATCGTCTCACCAACGGTGTAATCCTCGAAAAACCTGCCGGAATTGGTTTTGGCCATCGTCACTGCTCTCCCAGCTTGGTGTCGGGTGTATACGTGCCGTCGACCTCTTTCACGACGGCCTGCCCGCACCGCATCACGCCATTTGCGGCATCGAACGCATAGGTGGGCGAGCCGTGCAGCTCCCATCCCTGATTCAAAGCAGCAGTCACCTTATGGCAAAAGGCCGACGTGTCGTCGCCTGACAAGAACCGATAAAGCTTCATTGTGTTCACCCGAAAGCCGGATAGCCCAGCCAGTAATGTACAGCCGCGATCAGGCCGTAGACCACGATACTACCGCCCAGTGCGGCCAATTCCTTTGATTGCGGTGCAGGATCCGGGCGCACCCAGTCGGGTTCCGCCTTGTTGATCGCAATCATCTGCACCACGGCCCAGCCTAACAGACCGCCGAACAAAATGATCGAGGCAACGTCACCATTGACCAGCAAATGCGCCAAGGCCCAGACTTTGACCGCCCCCAGCATGGGGTGGCGCATGCGGCGGGACAGCGCCGTTTTCATACCCGAGGCCGCAAACATGTAAACTGACAGCAGCATAAGCACGTTGTTGATGCCGACCGTCGCAGGGTGTCGTCCCCAGAAGGTAACACCGTCCACGGCCTGGTATCCTTTGACCATCATCACGATGCTGACCAACAAGGCGACCGCGATCAGGCCTTTACCTGCATTGCCCATCTTCGCTCGCGCGGACGGCGCCAGACGTTTGAACATATGGGCACCGAACCAAAGCAGCAGACCAAAGATTAAAAGGATCATCTGGTTTACTCCGCAGCCAATTGCGCAATCGCTTCGGCCTTGGCCAGAATGCGCTGTGCCGCGACCACGTGCAGGTTCTCGACAATCTGGCCGTCTACCACGGCAACACCCTGACCCTGGCGCTGGCTGTCCTCGAATGCTTCGATCTGGCGACGCGCCATGTCGATCTCGGATTGGGTCGGTGCAAACGCTGTGTTCGTCACCTCGATCTGATCGGGGTGGATCAGCGTTTTTCCATCAAACCCCAGATCGCGCCCCTGTTCACATTCGATCTTCAGACCGTCGCCATCGCGGAACCGATTGTAAACACCGTCAAGCGCGACAACACCGCGCGCCGCGCGCGCTGCCATCACGATCATCTGCAGCGCCGACATCAGCGGCAGACGGTCCGTGCGATATCGGCAACCCAATTCCTTGGTCAGATCGTTTGTGCCTGTCACAAGACCAGTCACCTGGCGATGTGACGCAATTTCCTTTGCGTTGAATACGCTGGCCGGTGTTTCCATCATCGTCCAGATCGGCATGTCCGGCCCGATCATGTCGGCCAGGCTGTCCACGTCCGGATAAGAGTTTACCTTGGGAAGCAGAATAACATCGGCCCCGGCATTGCCCAGAACACGCACATCTTCAAAGCCCCATTCGGTGGTCAGTGCGTTGATCCGCACAACCTTTACCCGATTGCCGTAGCCCCCATCGCTAAGCGCTTGGGCCAAAGTGGTGCGTGCTGTGGCTTTGGCATCGGGCGCAACCGCATCCTCAAGATCAAAAATGATCGCATCCGTGGGCAAGGTTCTTGCCTTGTCCAGCGCCCGCTCTTTCGAGCCCGGGATGTAAAGGACGGATCGGTAGGGATGTGTTTGTAGGTCCATGCGCATGGCCCCCGCTTTTTGTTGGCCGCAATATTCTTGCGCAGGCATTCCACATTTTTGGCAGAAAAGTTCAAGACCTTTCGCGCCGCAGTGCAGAAATGACTGTGATTTAAAGCACGAACGCTCCGTTAACTTTGATTTGATACGCCTTGGGGCAGGCTTTTTGCAAAGAAAACGGCAGGGACCAGCTCAGAAAGGTTATGATGATGAAGACCAAGTTGATGATAGGTGCGGCCCTCGCAGCCGTGTGTCTTTCCGGTCCTGCCAACGCCTCGAACTGCGCGCCGCGCGAAGCGGTTGTGGACCGCCTCGCCTCGAAATACGGCGAGTCGCGCCAGTCGATGGGGCTTGGCGCCAACAATGCGGTGATTGAAGTGTTTGCATCGCAGGAAACCGGCACTTGGACGATTACCGTGACGTCCGTACATGGCGTGACGTGTCTTGTCGCCAGCGGTCAGGCATTCGAAGCTATGGCGGACGTGCTTCCTGCGGAAGGTAACGACGCGTGAACGATCCGCGGGCGGTGTGGCCGCCCGCGCGTTGAAAAAACAAGAATCACGCCTTCGGGTTCGCGCCGCTGCCAGGGGTCGCGCGGGGTCAACATCGCACCGCCGCGCGCAACGACCAAACAGGCGCTTCACCGCCCAATCGGGCGTAACCGCCGCAACTCTCACATGGTTTCCGAACATCACGACGGTATTCCGTTGCATGCAGAATGATCGCTGCGCCGCGGCGCCCTTGAATTGCACCCGGTTTGCGACTACGCCATTGCGCAACACTCAACCCGACCGGAGACCAAATTCATGGCCAGACCCAAGATCGCCCTCATCGGCGCCGGACAGATTGGTGGCACACTTGCCCATCTCGCCGCGCTCAAGGAACTGGGGGATGTCGTCCTCTTTGATATCGCCGAAGGCACGCCTGAGGGCAAAGCGCTCGACATAGCGGAATCCGGCCCGTCCGAAGGCTTTGATGCCGC
>JBCBTE010000071.1:0-15516 GCA_039818805.1 Pseudomonadota bacterium | reverse complement strand
CAAGGTCAGCGCGGCAGCTCGCTGTACTACGGCCTGACGTGGCTGGACGAAGAATTCGAAGCCCAAGCGGAGAGCCAGATTGTGGGGTCAGTGCAGCTAAGATTAAAATTTTAGCAAATACCCTTTTGAAGGGGTTCCCAGGGTGATTCGCTTTTGGTAACCTCTTGGACATAAAAAAATAAAATAAAAGGCAGGCATACAGGCAATGGGAACGACCTTTCGGGGCGCGTTCGTCATCTCCTGGTCGCAGACGGAAGTGGACGGTTTAGACGCCGCACCGATCCAGTCGCTTAACGTGGGGGCCGCGTGGTCTTGGCGTGGGGACGTGGTTCGGGTGGATGGACCTAGTGAAGTACTGCGCCTTGAGCGGGCCGAACGGGATGCAAACAGCCGCAAATGCGCGGCAAAACTGGTGCGGAGGCTGGTCAAGGCCGCCCGGACCAATACAACCGATCTTCGGAATGTGGATGTCAGTGATCCTTTGATGGATTGCGGGTTTGTCGTCACCAACGGCGTCAACAGTTATACCGTCACGGTGATCGATGTGGGCGGTGGCGCACAACCATTGCTGATGTTCTTGGACGACATCCCGCCACGCAATACCGAAATGTGGGTGGTGCATGAGTCATTGGGCTGCAAGCGGCACAACACCAACGGTACAGAGACCGGGGGCGTGATCTGTTTCACACCTGGCACGCGTATTGAGACGCCGGACGGGCCGCGTCTTGTCGAGGAATTGCGCGAGGGCGATTACGTGCAAACCAAGGACAATGGCGCTGAAGAAGTTCAATGGGTCGGTAGCCGCCGGATGACTGGTGCGCGCCTGTTTGCGATGCCGCATTTGCGGCCTGTGCGCATCCGCGCTGGTGCGCTTGGGGTGCAACGCCCCGAGGAAGAGTTATTGGTCAGCCCCGAACACCGCATGCTGGTGACTGGCAGCGTCGCACAGGCACTCTACAACACGCCCGAAGTGCTTGTTTCGGCCAAGGACCTGATCGACGGACGCAATATTGCGGTCGACCTTGCCGTGCGCGAAGTGACCTATGTCCACCTGTTGCTGCCGCGACATCAGATCCTGTGGGCCAATGGTGTAGAGACTGAAAGCTTTCACCCGGCAAGTGCCTCACTGTCAGCGCTGGACGATGAGGACCGCAAGCGTTTGCTGGAATACAACCCCCACTTGGAGCATGAACCACAGGCATATGGTGGGTTTGCGCGTCGCAACTTGAGCGCGTCGGAAGCGGCAATCTTGCAGCACGAAGCAGCTTAGAGCGGTCCGCGCCCCAGTGTGCCGCGCGGATCAAAGCCGCGTCTGGGAAGTTTTTTTCGTGTCAGTGTTTTTCCCGGGCGGAGAGCTTTGAAAATGTAAACAGGCCGCCCCACGTATCAGGGCGGCCTTCTTCATTCGTATTGCGAGACAATTCACTTTGGTGCGTCAGGCGGCAGCGCGGAAAAACCGTCGGTAAAAACCTTTCGGAATCCAGCGCAGATGCGGGGTACGCCAGTCCAGCCGATCACGCACGAGCATGGTTTTCGCAGTTACAAGGGTCATGTCATTACTCCTTACCGGAACACAGCATTATTCACGTTTATACATTGTATATACATTGTGGTTACAAGAATGTCAAGAAGCGGGGTGGATTTTGCACTTGATCTGGAGTTGCTCCAGGACGCTACAGTTCTGGGCAAGCGATGGAGGAGCACGTGAAAATATCCGAAGCGGCGCGAAAAAGCGGGCTGAGTATCGACACGATCCGGTTCTACGAGAAATCAGGATTGGTGCCGCATGTTTCACGAGGCGTCGACGGGCACCGGCGATTTTCGCCCGATACGATTGATTGGTTGGTGTTGCTTGCTTCGCTCAGGGCGACGGGCATGCCGATGCGGGCGATGCGTGCCTTTGCCGAGCTTTATGCGCAGGGAGACGCGACCATCCGGGCGCGGCGGCAAACCTTGCTGGATCACGCGGAACGCTTGAAGACGATGCAGCGCGACTTGGATCACTGCGCGGCACTGCTTGATAAGAAACTGGGCATCTACAGGGACATGTTGGGAGAGTGAGAGATGAAAATCGTGCTTATCGGCGCGGCTGGCGATATCGGGCGCACCATCTACGATGCGCTTGGAGACCGTCATGAGATCATCACGGCTGGGCGGTCATCTGGTGATGTGCAAGTGGACATGGCTGATTTCGCGTCTTGCGTGGCGTTGTATGACGCGGTGGGCAGGGTGGATGCGGTCGTTTCCGCTGCCGGTGAGGTGCATTTTGGCACGCTGACGGACATGACGCCGGAACAGACGATGGTGGGTCTGCGACAGAAGCTGATGGGGCAGATCAACCTGGTGTTGGCGGGGACAAAGCATGTGGCCGACGCGGGGTCCTTCACCCTGACGAGCGGGATTCTGGACCGCGATCCCATTCAGGTCGGCGTCGGTGCGGCGACAGCCAACGGAGGTCTGGCGGGCTTCGTGACCGGTGCGGCGATACAGATGCCACGCGGGCAGCGGATCAACGTGGTGAGCCCGGGGCTTTTGCAGGTGTCTGCGGATCAATATGGCGCGTGGTTTCCGGGTCATGATCCGGTGTCATCCCGACGGGTTGGGCTGGCCTATGCCAAAGCGGTTGAGGGGACGGTGAATGGTCAGGTGATCGTGGTGGATTAGGAACCGCTGCCAGATGGATCTTGTCGCGCGCAACGCAATTGGCCCGTCGATTGCACAGGCCAACAATTAAACCGGCGTGCATACGTATCCTGTGTTGACTCCCCTGCAAACCCTTATATAAGCGCGGCTTCATTGGTGTTGGTGGCCCCCGCAAGGGGATGCCTGTCGGCCCGGCAAAATCCGGGCAAAGGACAACGCCCTTCGAAACCTGAACGAAGGAGATCAGCAGATGACAAAAAGAACTGCTGCCAAGTACAAAATTGACCGCCGGATGGGCGAAAACATCTGGGGTCGTCCGAAATCCCCGGTTAACCGTCGTGAATATGGCCCCGGCCAGCATGGTCAGCGTCGCAAGGCAAAAATTTCTGACTTTGGTCTGCAGCTGCGTGCCAAACAGAAGCTGAAAGGCTATTACGGCGACCTGACCGAAAAGCAATTTCGCCGCATCTTCCGCGACGCCGAGCGTCAGCGCGGCGATACGGGCGAGTTGCTGGTAGGTCTGCTGGAGCGCCGGTTGGACGCGGTTGTATATCGCGCCAAATTCGTGCCGACGATCTTTGCCGCGCGTCAGTTCGTGAACCACAAGCATGTGCGCGTGAACGGCACAATCGTGAACATCCCCAGCTACCGCGTCAAAGAAGGCGACGTGATCGAGGTGCGTGACCGGTCCAAGCAGATGGCGGCCATTCTGGAGGCCACCCAACTGCCCGAGCGTGATGTGCCCGATTACATCGATGCCGATCATTCGAAGCTGACGGCCACGTTCGTGCGTACGCCGGGCCTGAGCGACGTGCCGTATCCGGTGATGATGGAACCGAACCTGGTGATCGAATTCTACGCGCAGAACTAAGGCGTCTGCGCTTGCGATACGAAAGCGGCCCTTTTGCGGGCCGCTTTTTCATTTGCGGGAGCGGAACACCATGACAAGGCCGCGATCGGCTGCGTGCGGGTGGTCGGCACCTTCGTAAATCGGAATTTCGCGGAAACCGACCGGCTCGATACGGTTATGCGCCACAAGCCTGGCCAAAGCTGAGCCGAAGCCCAGCCCATCCAGTACGGGCGCAATGGTGCCGCAGACAAAAAGCGCCCCGGGTCGGGTGATGCGCAACAACTCCGGCAGGCATTCCGGGCCGACATGGCCGTGGGTGAAGGTTCCACACGAAATGATACCGCCATACGTGTCATCAGGCAGATCGAGCGGCCTTGTCAGGTCCGCGGTGATCAAAGTGCGGTACAGGTTCTTGGCCTGTGCGACCCGAAGCATTTCCGGCGTGATATCCAGCGCGTCCGTCTCAAGACCTTGCAGGTGTTCCACGACCAATCCAGTGCCTGCACCGATGTCCAGTACCGGCGTGTCGGCATTGTTCCCGCTCAGAAACAGTCTGGCAATTTCGCGCGGGGCGACATACCCCCATCCGTCGCCGAAACTGTCGTCATATGTCTCGGCCCAGCGACCGTATAGCGAACGGGCCTCGTCTGGCCCATTGATTTCATAGGCATTGTCCAGGTCGTAATCGGTCATGTCGAACCTCCTGGGACCAGTTGAATAGGCTGCGCGTAACATGCGGGTGACAGGTTGGCACGGGCGGTTGGGATCGGCGCAATTGGTACTGGCAAAGGGGTCTTGACGCCGCTAGAACCGCGCGGGGGAGAACAAAGCGATGACAGGTATCAAACCGCAGCCCGGAATCCTTGATATTGCGCCTTACGTGGGTGGCAGTGCACATGTCGACGGCGTGTCGAATGTGGTCAAGCTAAGCTCGAACGAAAACCCGTTTGGGCCCAGCGAGGCCGCCAAGGAAGCGTTCCGCAAGACGGCCTATGATTTGCATCGCTACCCTTCGACCGATCACTCCGCATTGCGCGGTGCGATCGCCGAAGTGCATGGCCTGCGACCAGACAATATCATCTGTGGCGTGGGCAGTGACGAGATCCTGTCATTTCTCTGCCAGGCCTATGCAGGACCCGGTGACGATGTGATCCATACCGAGCATGGCTTTGCCATCTACAAGATCTCGGCGCTGGCAAACGGGGCGACACCGGTTGAGGTGCCCGAGCGTGAGCGGGTAACGGATGTGGATGCTATTCTGGCGGCGTGTACGGACCGTACCAAGCTGGTTTTCATTGCCAATCCCAACAATCCAACCGGCACGATGATCGGCGAGGGCGAAATCGCACGTCTTGCCGAGGGTTTGCCGGATCAGGCGATGCTGGTGTTGGACGGGGCCTATGCCGAGTATGTCGAAGGTTATGATGGCGGTGCGTCCCTGGTGGACACCCGCGAGAACGTGGTCATGACCCGCTCTTTTTCCAAGCTCTACGGGCTGGGTGGGCTCCGGGTCGGTTGGGGCTATGCGCCGGATCACGTGATTGATGTGCTCAATCGAATTCGTGGCCCGTTCAATTTAAGCCAGCCTGCACTTGTCACCGCCGAGGCAGCGGTGCGCGATATTGCATGGACCGTAAAATGCCGCGAAGAAAACACGCGGATGCGGGCATGGATGGCCGAGGCGCTGGCCGAGCATGGCGTGCCGTCAGACACGTCACTGGCCAATTTCGTCCTTGCACGCTTTGCCACGCAGGAACAGGCCGAGGCCTGCGATGAATATCTGAAATCCGAAGGCCTGATCGTGCGGCGCGTGGCAGGGTACAACCTTCCGCATTGCCTGCGGATTACGGTGGGTGACGAACCCAGCTGCCGCCGGGTGGCTCACGCTGTGGGGCAATTCATGGGGGACGCCCCATGAGCAAGGTCTACGACCGCGTGGCGCTGCTTGGGCTGGGCCTGATTGCGTCGTCCATGTTCTGGGCGATCAAACGCGGTGGGCTTGCCGGCGAAGTGACGGGATATGCCCGCTCTGCCGAGACGCGGGACACCGCGCGCGAAATCGGGCTTTGCGATCGGGTGTGCGACACCGCCGCCGAGGCCGTGGACGGTGCTGACCTGGTGGTTCTGTGTGTGCCGGTCGGCGTTATGGGGTCATTGTCGGCCGAGATCGCGAACAAGCTGAAACCGGGCGCGACAGTAAGTGATGTGGGGTCCGTCAAGCGCGCAGTGATAGATGCGGTGGCGCCGCATCTTCCGGAAGGTGTGCATTTTGTACCCGCACACCCGATGGCCGGGACCGAGCATTCCGGCCCTCGGTCCGGCTTTGCCGAGCTGTTTGACGGAAAGTACTGCTTGGTTGTTCCAGTGCCCGGCAGTGACCGGGCTGCCGTGGAACGGTTGCAAAGTTTGTGGCACGGTATGGGGTCCCAAACGGACGAGATGGACGCAGATCACCATGATTTGGTCTGTGCTGTGACCAGCCATGCACCGCATTTGATTGCGTACACGATGGTTGGTGTGGCCGACGACTTGCGCCGGGTAACGGACACCGAAGTCATCAAATATTCTGCCGCCGGGTTTCGTGACTTCACCCGTATTGCGGCCAGCGACCCGACAATGTGGCGTGATGTGTTCTTGACCAACAAGGATGCCACGCTGGAAATTCTGGGCCGCTTCACAGAAGAACTGTTTGCCTTGCAGCGGGCTATTCGCACCGGCGATGGCGACCACTTGCACGCGTATTTCACGCGGACACGTGAAATACGCCGTGGTATCATTGAGGCCGGGCAAGACACGGATGCGCCCGATTTCGGACGCGTTAAAAAGGGCTGATGTTGATGCGGGTCGCGCTGTTTTTCCCAGTGATACTGGTGGGTTGTTCGATGATTGGCGGTGGGAAAGACGCGCCTGATCTGGTCACAAGAGGCGCTGTTTGCGGCGACGCGGCGATCCAGGGCGTTTCAATCGGAAACGTGCCCGGCAACGGCGCTTGCGGCATCTCCAACGCGGTCGAGGTCGACGCGGTCGGCGGGATATTGCTAAGCCAGCCATCAAAGATGAATTGCGAAACCGCGCGGACACTCAAGACGTGGGTTGAGGATGACATGATCCCGACGGTCGGTGACTATGGTGGCGGTGTGCAAAGCCTCAAAGTCGCGGCGCATTACGCTTGCCGCACCCGCAACAACCGGCGCGGTGCGCGCTTGTCGGAACACGCCAAGGGCAATGCCATCGACATTTCGGCATTCCGCCTGGTTGACGGCACGTCGATCACCGTTTTGTCAGACTGGGGTGGCAGCAAGCGCGGTCGCATTCTGAAACAGTTGCACAAATCCGCTTGTGGGCCGTTCGGCACCGTGCTGGGCCCCAATTCCGACGTGCACCACCGCGATCATTTTCATTTTGACATCGCGCGCCATCGTGGTGGTCCTTACTGTCGCTAACTAGCGCAGCCGTAGCACGGGCGCCGGACCCAATGGTACCGGACCTAGCAAAACCCTTCCGTTTCTCAGGCTGAGTGGAATGTCCAGTGTCTTTGGATTGCCTGCCAGCTGAGAGATCAGCGAAAGCCCATCTTCCAAGGTATTGCCAAAGCCCTGCGGCAGAGCGCCCGAGCTGACGGCCATGTTCAGGATTTCGCGCCAGTTGCGGGCCTTGATGGTGATGTCCCCCGTGGGAATGCCCGCCGCGTCAACCGTTACCTCGCCCGCGGCCTGCAGTTCCAGCCGGCCCCACCGCGCTTCGGCAAGGCGCAGTTTAATCTCCTGCGGTTGGGGGCGGGCATCCTGAATGGCGCTGATGTCCCAGGCTTTGTCGAAGGCCACAGTCATATCAAGGCTAAGCGCGTCGAGTGTTTCTGGCAGGCTGCCGCCCGGATCGATCCGAAGGCGCCAATCAAGCGCCGGGGCAAAGCCATCGGCGGACACACCCAACCTGTAAGAACTGTCGGCAGCGGTGCTGCGCTCGGCGGCCAGCGTTAAACCTGTCGCTTTGGTTGGTTGGTCGGCGCCGACCTGCGCAATTTGCAATCCCTCGACTGTCAGCGTCATTCGCTCAAGGGGCAGGCCCGGCGACGGGCGTGTCACCAGGCTTGCTCGCATGTCTGCGCTTTCGACATCGTATTTCGCCAGGGGGGTAGCGATGCGGTGCTCATTTGGCCACACGGCGATGATGTGGTTAGGCCGATAGCTCAGTGCGAAGACCTGAAAGAAGGGCGCGTCCCAGGCCAGCCCCGTGTCTGGATCTGCCAGCGCCACGTCGGTGAATGTGGTATCGAACCGGTTTGGAAATCCTTGCGTTTCAAGCTTGGCGTATTCGGCGGCCCACCCTTCAGCGCGCCGGTCTTCGAACCAGCGTTCAAACGCCGTGTTGGCGGAGGTTGAACCGGCAAACCAGTATCCCGACCAGGCAGCCGCGCAGACAAGGATCAAGACCAACAATGTGCGCATCTGCCAACGCCCTCTTTCACGCTTCTTTTGAATGGTGTTTAAGGCGATGACTCTTGGAAGGACAGCAAAATGACGATGTGGGTCTTCGGCTATGGCTCGTTGGTGTGGAACCCCGGATTTGAGCCAACGCAGCGCGTGCTGGCGGCCTTGCCGGACTATCACCGAAGCTTTTGCATGCGCTCGATCCATCATCGCGGGACCGAGGAAAACCCCGGGTTGGTTTTGGCCTTGGACAAAGCCGATGGCGCATTGTGTCGCGGTGTGGCGCTGGCCGTGCACGAAGAGCAAGAAGCGCGGGTGCTAAGCTATTTGCGAGACCGCGAACTGATCTCCTCTGCCTATATCGAAAAAGAGTTGGATATCCTTTTGCAAGACGGCCGGCAGGTCGCCGCGCTTACCTATGTGGTAGACGCCAGCCACGTTCAGTATTGTGGCGGGCTGGATCTGGAAGAACAGGCGCGGATCATTGCACGCGCTATTGGAGGGCGGGGCCCGAATGACGAGTATCTCTACCAGACCAACGCGCATCTCAATGAACTGGGGATCGCCGATCGCGAGTTGGATTGGCTGGTGTCGCGCGTGCGCGCGCTTGGCGCATAAATCCTTGGCTAGACTGCCTGAAAAGCGTAGGGTGAGCGCCAACAATAACAATGCCGGGAGCCGTCCAGATGGACCAGCCGGATCGTGAGGTCGAGCCGAACTTTTCTCGCCCCATCAGGCAGATCACCCTAATGTTGATCGTCCTGGGCCTGACCGGGTTCGGGGCGTTTGTGGCTTTGCCGCGTGTGTTGCCGGTGTTTCAGGCAAACCCTTATCTAAATGGCTTCATCCTTTTCGTTTTTGCGATCGGGGTGGTGGCCTGTTTTTGGCAACTTTATCAACTGGTTGGCTCGGTTCGCTGGATCGAAGGGTTTATCCAGGAACGCCCCGGCCACAGGCTGGTCACGCCACCGCAGCTTTTGGCGCCGCTTGCGACCCTGCTCAGCCAGCGGGGCAGGCGCATGAAGATCGCGTCCGGCTCGGCCCGGTCCATTCTTGATTCCGTGGCGCAAAGGATCGACGAGGCGCGCGAAATCACGCGTTACATCGTCAGCATGCTGATTTTCCTGGGGCTTTTGGGCACGTTCTATGGGCTTGCCACGACTGTGCCTGCCGTGGTCGACACGATCCGCAGTCTCGCCCCACAGGAAGGCGAGGCCGGGATAGACGTGTTTAACCGCCTGATGACCGGGCTTGAGGCACAGCTTGGCGGCATGGGTGTGGCTTTTGCATCCTCCTTGCTGGGATTGGCCGGATCGCTTGTGGTGGGATTGCTGGAGCTTTTTGCGGGCCATGGGCAGAACCGATTTTATCGCGAGTTGGAGGAATGGGTCTCGACGATCACGCGCGTCGGGCTTGCTTCGGGCGATGGGGAAGGTGGTGCAGAAGGCAATGTGATGGCCGGCGTGATCGATCACATGGGCGAGCAGATGGAAAGCCTGCAGATGATGTTGACCCAGTCCGATGTCAGCCGCGCCATGGTTGACGAAAAGCTGGGTGTGTTGGCAGATTCGGTTGAGCGGCTGACAGAGCGGTTGGCCGATACCACACCCCTGCACGAAGCGCTAAGCCGCGTGGCTGAAGGGCAGGAACAATTGATCCATGTCCTGAACGCACGCGAAGGCCACGGGGCCGAGGGGCTGGACGCCGAAAGCCGGATGCGCCTGCGCTCGATTGATGTGCAAATGCTGCGTATTCTGGAAGAGATCAGCGCGGGCCGACAAGAAAGCATGTCCGAGCTGCGCACCGATCTGAACGCGCTGTCCCGCGCCATCGGCCAATTGGGGGCCAGCGCGGGTCGCCCAGGCAATGCCCGCGCCCTAAACCCGGAACGGGAGCAGGGAGGCTAGACCATGGCCCTGTCGCGGCGCACCGGTGCAAGGTTCCAAGCTTCGATCTGGCCTGGCTTTGTCGATGCCATGACCGGTCTTTTGCTGGTCCTGATGTTCGTACTGACCATCTTCATGATCGTGCAGTTCGTGTTGCGTGAAACCATCAGCGGGCAAGAAACCCAGTTGGACAAGCTCTCGGCCGAGGTGGCGGCCCTGGCGCAGGCCTTGGGTCTTGAGCAGGATCGCAATGCGACGCTGACAGAACGGGTCGGCGCACTGACCGTCACACTTGGAGACGCTCGTATCCGCGAAGAAGAACAAGCCGCCCTGATTGCGGCGCTGCAAAGCCAAACCGCAGATCAGGAGACCGCGCTAGAGGCGGCGCGCGCACGTATCGTGTCGTTCGAAGAACAGGTTGCTGGCCTTTTGGCTCAACAGAACGACAATCTTGGCCAGATTGCCGACCTTGAGGATCAGCGCGATACCTTGTTGAGCGAACAACAGCAGCTGCAATTAGCATTGGCTGGCCTTCGCGATGAAATCGACGCGCAGACTGAAGTTGCCCGACTGGCCGCGGCCCGCCGTGAAGCGCTGGAGGCTCTGATTGCTGATTTGCAACGTGAGACAGCCGAAGGCGAAGCCGCGCAAGCCGCTCTTAGCACGAAGATTTCGGATTTGGAATCGCAGCTGAGTGAAGAAGAAGCCGCTCGTCTGGCCGAAGCTGCTGCCGCCCAGGCGTTGCGCGACAGGCTGCAAGAAGCAAGTGCCGAGCTGACGGCGATGACACTGGCGCTGGAAGAAAAGCGTCTCGAAGCCGAGGAAACTCTGGCGATGCTCGCCGCGGCACAAGCGGCCACGGAAGATCTGGACATCAAGCTTGCCGCAGCTCTTTTGGCCGAGAACCAAGTCAACGATCTGCGCGCGGAACGCGACAGTCTCGAAGCCGAGTTGGAAGCCGCGCGCGCGGCGCAGACCGAAGCCGAAGGATCCGCCGATGAAAACGCGGCCCGGATCGCCGACCTGCAAGATCAATTGGCGGCGCGCGACGTCTCGCTTGCAACCGCCGAGGCACGGATTGCGGCGCTGCTGGCCGCAAACGAGGCAGCAACCGCAGAGGCATTGTCGGCCGATGATGTGCGCAAGCAACTGGCCGCGGCCCTTGCCGCCAAGCTGGCGGCCGAACAGGAAGCGGCCACGCGCCTGACCGAAGCCGAGCAGCGCGCCGCACTTTTGGGTCAGGTCCAGCTAGAGTTGAACAAGCAGGCGGACATCGCGACCGAAGCACAAAAACAGCAAGCCCTGTTGAACCAGCAAGTCACCGCCCTGCGCGAACAGCTGGGTCAGCTTCAGGCGCTGCTGGATGACGCCAAGGTGCGCGAAGCAGCGTCGGAGGTGCAGTTGCAGTCGCTTGGCAATGAGCTCAACACTGCGCTGGCGCGCGTGGCCGCGGAAGAACGCCGGCGGCGGGAATTGGAAGAGGCCGAGCGGCAACGACTAGAGGCAGAAAAGGCCGATCTTGAGAAATTTCGATCCGAGTTCTTTGGCCGGTTGCGTGATGTGCTTGGCGCGCAGGAAGGCGTGCGCATCGTGGGGGACAGGTTTGTCTTCTCGTCCGAAGTGTTGTTCGCGCCGGGCGAGGCCGCGCTGTCACAGGCCGGGCAGGGCGAGATTGCCAAGGTTGCGGAAATCCTGCGCCGGGTGGCCGCCGATATTCCTGGCGACATCGATTGGGTCATCCAAGTCGATGGGCATACCGACAACACGCCCCTGTCGGGCTTTGGCGAATATGCCGACAATTGGGAACTGAGCCAGGCGCGGGCCCTGTCGGTTGTGCGCTACATGGTCGATTTCCTTGGCCTGCCGCCTGACCGGCTGTCGGCGAACGGGTTTGGGCAGTACCAGCCGATCAACCCTGCAGACACGACCGAAGCACGGGCGCAGAACCGGCGGATCGAGTTGAAACTCACCGAGAAGTAACGGCGACGTCGGCGTGGCGGTTGGCGATCACACGTCCGTCGCGGTCCAGTCGGACGTAGCCGCGATAATCACCCGGTGTCCAGCCGCCCTCCGGCGCACGCCGTCCATAGGCGCGGAACAATTGCGCCTGTGGGTCTTCCAGAACGATCGTCGTGTTGAAAACTTCGCCTTCGGGCCCCGTCGCCCATAGCGTCAGGGTATCACCGGGGCGGGCATAAAAAACGTGGCCATACAGCACAAGCGGAGCGTCGGTTGTCGTATCGAGAACTCGGGCTTCTCCCGATTTGACGGCATCAAATTCTGGCACGCCGTTGCTGAACCCGACCGTGAACAGGCCCGCACGGTCATAAGGCAAGGCGGTTTCCCACAGACCGGAACCGTTTCCAGTGCCACACGTACCATCGCTAGCCTCGGGTAAGAACGGGTCGACCACCTGGCCGTCCTTCAAAACTGTCATGTGAATATGAGGTGCGTTTGTCAGGCCGCTTAGACCGACCTGACCAAGGACATCCCCGGTTTGCACCTCTTGGCCCCGAGTGACCGCGACCGAACCTTGCTTCATGTGACAATACAGAGTTTGCCACCCCGCCCCGTGGTCAATGCGTACCGCATTGCCGCACTCCTGACCTTCAATGCCGGCGCGGGTGTCGGGCGTCACGGGCGTGTCTTCCATTCCGTCACGCAACGCGGCGACGCGGCCAGGTGCGGAAGCAATGACATTGACACCCGCCTCCATGGCCTCGAAAGACAGGACGTGAATATCGGTCCCGCGATGCCCCTCGCGGGTTTTCAGACCACACGTATAATCGTGCTGACCTTGGCCCGGTTGAAGGTCAACGTAATCCTCGATGTAGCAGGTTTCACCGAGAGTGCAGTCAATCGGTAGCGCCAGCTGCGGTGGCTCGGCCAGTGCCGGAGTCCCAAGCGCGAAGCCAAAAATGACACTGTTGAGGGTGTGTTTCATTGTCGTGAATTGCAAAATACATTTCCCACATCTGATGCATGACACGCGTACAACCGTGATGTGTCATACGCGTGTCGACTCTGATGCGAGTTTACCAAGCCCGACGCGAAACGCTTTAATCTGCGGTCAGAAGCGGCGGCTTTTTGCCTGATAGGCGCGGCCGTTCCGGCCCCTCGATGCGCAGATCGATTTGACCATCCTTGACGCCGACTTTGACCAAACCACCCTTGGCCAGTTTGCCGAACAGAAGTTCCTCGGCCAACGGCTTTTTGATGTGTTCCTGGATCACCCGTCCCAGGGGACGCGCGCCCATCTTGTCATCATAGCCCTTGTCGGCCAGCCATTCGGCGGCGGGGCGGGTCAGTTCGATGCTCACGTTGCGGTCCATAAGCTGCGCTTCGAGCTGCAACACGAATTTCTCGACCACTTGCAAGATCACCTCTTTGGGTAGCGGTGCGAAGGAAATGACCGCGTCCAGGCGGTTGCGGAATTCCGGCGTGAAGGTGCGTTCGATCGCGGCGGTGTCCTCGCCTTCGCGACGGTCGCGGCCAAACCCGATTGCGGCCTTGGCTTGTTCCGTGGCGCCCGCGTTCGAGGTCATGATAAGGACCACGTTGCGGAAGTTCACGGTACGCCCGTTATGGTCGGTCAGATTGCCGTGATCCATCACCTGCAGCAGGATGTTGAACACATCCGGGTGCGCTTTTTCAATCTCATCCAGCAACAGCACGCAATGCGGATGCTGATCGACGCCATCTGTAAGAAGACCACCCTGGTCAAAGCCGACATAGCCCGGAGGCGCGCCGATCAGGCGCGAGACCGCGTGCTTTTCCATGTATTCCGACATGTCAAAACGCAGCAACTCTACACCCAGGCTGTCGGCCAATTGTTTGGCCACTTCTGTTTTTCCGACACCCGTGGGGCCGGCGAAAAGATAGTTGCCAATGGGTTTTTCAGGCTCGCGCAAGCCCGCACGGGCCAGCTTGATGGCCGCGGACAGCGCCTCGATCGCGGTATCCTGACCGAAAACAACACGCTTGAGGCCGCTTTCAAGGTCCTTGAGAACCTCTGCATCGTCTTTCGACACATTTTTCGGTGGGATACGGGCAATTTTGGCCACAACTTCTTCGATTTCCTTGGCGCCGATCGATTTGCGGCGCTTGGACGCTGCAACCAGGTGCTGCGCCGCGCCAGCCTCGTCAATCACATCAATCGCCTTGTCGGGCAGTTTGCGGTCGTTGATGTAACGTGCCGACAGATCCACCGCCGATTTGATCGCATCGTTGGTGTACTTCACGCTGTGGTGTTCCTCGAAATAGGGCTTGAGGCCCTTGAGGATTTTCACGGCGTCTTCCACGGTCGGTTCCACCACGTCGATCTTCTGGAACCGGCGGCTGAGCGCGCGGTCCTTCTCGAAATGCTGGCGGAATTCCTTGAACGTGGTCGACCCCATGCAGCGCAATTTCCCGCCCTGCAACGCGGGCTTGAGCAGGTTTGAGGCATCCATCGCCCCGCCCGAGGTCGCACCTGCACCGATCACAGTGTGAATTTCATCGATGAAAAGCACCGCGTCGGGGTGTTCTTCCAATTCGGTCACAACGGCCTTCAGGCGTTCTTCGAAATCCCCGCGATACCGGGTCCCGGCCAGAAGTGCGCCCATGTCGAGCGAATAGATCGTCGTACCGGACAGCACTTTGGGGGTTTGTCCGCCGACAATTTTGTGCGCCAGACCCTCGGCGATGGCAGTCTTGCCCACACCCGGATCACCCACCAGCAGCGGATTGTTCTTGCGGCGGCGACACAGCACCTGAATACAGCGTTCAACCTCGCTATCACGACCGATCAGCGGGTCAACATCGCCTTTGCGGGACTTTTCGTTCAGATCGACGCAATACTTTGCCAGTGCGCTTTCACCATTCTCGACCGCGTCGGTTTCGGTGTTGCCGCCTGAGTTTTCGCTGTTCTCTTCACCCACGCCCTGAACGGGACGCGATTCACCATATGCAGGATCCTTGGCGACACCGTGAGCAATGAAATTCACCGCATCATAGCGGGTCATATCCTGTTCCTGCAGGAAGTAAGCCGCGTTGCTTTCACGCTCGGCGAAGATGGCGACCAGCACATTTGCACCGGTGACTTCGGTGCGGCCCGAGGATTGCACGTGGATGGCCGCACGCTGGATCACCCGCTGGAAGGCCGCGGTTGGCACAGCTTCGGATCCGTCGATATCCGTCTCGAGGTTCGAGAGGTCGTCATCAACAAACTCGACCAGGGTGGTACGCAGGTCTTCCGTGTCGACACTGCACGCCTTCAAAACGCGCGCCGCGTCGGGTTCGTCAATCAGCGCAAGTAGAAGGTGTTCCAGAGTGGCGAATTCATGTTGTCGCGCGTTGGCCAGCGCCAGCGCCGCGTGGATTGCCTGTTCCAGCGTGTTTGAGAATGACGGCACTTTGGTGCTCCCTCTATGTCGGCTGCGGCTGATCCATCAACCATCGCCTTATAAGATTAAAGTTTGGTCGATCCCGCCCAGCCTTCAAGGTTTTTTTCGTCAAACCTGATCACTTTTCCCCCATTGTGCCTTATTTCGCTGTAGTCGAACGTGATCGGACCAAGCGTCGCATGCCGGCGCGTTTGCTTAAAAATTGTCCTTTCTGGTGCGTATTTCAGCAAAAACATCCGCAGGATCGGCCCCTGCCATGCCCAGACGCGCCTGAACACTGGGATCGGTTGCGCGCAGGAAAGGATTGGTGGCCAGTTCGTCGG
>JBCBTE010000070.1:0-15832 GCA_039818805.1 Pseudomonadota bacterium | reverse complement strand
CGGTACCGACATCAAACTGGGTGGCAATGTCGAGATGAAAATTCTCGAGGCCATTGCCGCGGATCCGGATGGTGACCCCGAAGAACTGCGTGCCAAAATCGAAGCCGGGCATGAGGCGGATGAACAGGCCGTGAAAGATGCCGGCGGTCTTTTTGTGCTGGCCACGGAGCGGCACGAGAGCCGCCGCATCGACAACCAATTGCGTGGTCGATCGGGGCGTCAGGGCGACCCGGGGCGCTCGGCGTTTTTCCTAAGTCTCGATGACGACCTTATGCGCATTTTCGGGTCTGAGCGGCTGGAAAAAGTTCTGTCGACCCTGGGTATGAAGGAAGGCGAGGCGATCATTCACCCGTGGGTAAACAAAAGCCTCGAGCGTGCACAAGCCAAGGTCGAGGGACGCAACTTTGACATCCGGAAGCAATTGCTGAAGTTCGATGACGTGATGAACGAACAGCGCAAGGTAATTTTTAAACAGCGCTTGGACATCATGCGCACCGAAGATCTGTCTGAAACCGTGTCAGACATGCGCGGTGAAGTGATTGATGACTTGATCGATCAGTACATGCCGCCCAAAAGCTATGCGGACCAATGGGACATGGAAGGTCTTTATGCCGCCGTGATCGAACGTCTGAACATGGACGTGGCGGTGATGGAGTGGGGCGAAGAAGAAGGCGTGGATGACGACGAGATCGCCGACCGCCTTGAAAAGGCTGCCGAAGAGATGATGGCCGAAAAGCTAGAAGCTTTCGGACCAGAGCAGATGCGCTCGATTGAAAAGCAGATTCTTTTACAGACCATCGATGCAAAGTGGCGCGAGCATCTTCTGACGCTGGAGCATCTGCGCAGTGTTGTCGGCTTCCGCGGATATGCGCAGCGGGACCCGTTGAACGAGTACAAGAACGAGGCGTTCCAGCTTTTTGAATCAATGCTGGACAGCTTGCGTCAGGACGTGACGCAAAAGCTGGCACAGGTCCGTCCCATGACCGAAGAAGAGCAGCAGGCGATTTTGCGTGACCTTGAAACGCAGCGTGAAACCATGGAACAGGCGGCAGATGCACCGGCCACACCGGATACACCGACAAAAGGTTCGGCCGCGGGGTTTGATGAAAATGATCGGTCCACGTGGGGCAATCCCGGTCGGAATGAGCCGTGTCCATGCGGATCGGGCAAGAAATTCAAACACTGTCACGGGCGCCTCGTCTGATTTCTTGAGCCATACCAAAGCCGCAATGAGTCCATTCGGTTGCCATCAAGCGGCCTTTTTCGCGCTTTAGTGATTTTCCAGACCTTTGACAGGTGTGGGAATTCGCTATGATCAAGTCTTTGAACCCAAAGCGTATCGTTATGGCTGGCGGCACGATGGCTTGCGCTCTTGGCATCGGTTACTTCATGCAACTTGCATCGAACGGAGGTACGCCCGCCGCGGCAGAGGCGCCTGCTGTTTCGTCGGTTGCGGTGACGCCACTTGCAACCCCCGGCACAGATCTGGTGGAGCAAACCGCAGACGCAGTAGCCTCTGCGCAAAAAGCGTCCGTTACACTTGAAGAACATGCGCGAAGCGCCGCACCAGACGATGGTATGGCCTTCGAAGAGATCACCTTTGTATCAGCCGAGCGCGTTCCGCCCGCCGCTGCGCCGCAACCGAAAGAGTTGCCCGACACGCCAGTGCATTTGGCCGCACTTAGTGACGAACCAATCTCGCAACCGCCATCAGAAGAGTCTACGCCAGCATTTGCCTGCGACATGGAAATGGATGCGACCCCTGCTGCCGCAGCGCTGGTTGAATTGTCGCTGAACGCGCCTTGCATGACGAACACTCAATTCACGCTCCACCACAACGGCATGATGATTTCGGCGGTGACGGATGCCGACGGGCAATGGAAAATGAGTGTGCCTGCCTTGGCCACGCAATCACTGTTCATCGCGGCCTTTGACAACGGCGAAGGTGCTGTCGCGAATGCCACGGTTGATAACCTGGAGTTCTATGATCGCTACGTTGTTCAGTGGAAGGGCCGAAGCGGCCTGCAAATCCATGCAATGGAGTATGGCGCTACCTATGGCGAAGACGGCCATGTCTGGACGGATGCGGCGCGCGACATGCTCACTGCTGCCAACGGTGAAGGCGGTTTCATCCAGCGCCTGGGTGACGGCGTAGAGGATACCGCCATGATGGCCGAGGTCTACACGTTCCCAACTCAGACCGCGCTGCGCGAGGGCGACGTGCACGTCAGCCTCGAGGCCGAGGTGAACGCAGCCAATTGTGGTCGTGATATCGAAGCGCAGGTGCTGGTTAAATCCGGACAAGCTGCGCTAAACGCGCGTGATCTTACGCTTGCCATGCCAGATTGCGATGCGGTTGGTGATTTTCTGGTGTTGAAAAACCTTTACGAAGACTTGAAAATCGCGCGGAACTAAACGCTGCGGTCAGAGGTCTTTCATGACAACGATACGTGCGGCGATTTTCGCCGCACTTTTTCTTTTTGCCGGGGGCATCGCTGCGCTCGCGCAGGATGTCACGCTGACATCCAGGGATGGCGATGTCGAGATTTCCGGCAACCTGCTTGGCTTTGATGGTGAGTTTTATCGCCTGGATACGATCTATGGTGAGCTGACAGTGGATGGGTCTGGCGTGGATTGCAGCGGACCGGGATGCCCAAATCTTGATACATACGTAGCCGAAGCCGTTTTTTCGGGATCGCCGACAATTGGACGCATCTTGATGCCTGCGCTGGTCGAGGCCTTCGTGATCCGCGAATCCTATGAGATGGAGCGCGAGACGCTTGAGGATGGCAGCCTGTTGTTTGCCATTCGCGACCCGGGTGAGGACCGGATCGTTGGAGAGTTTGTCTTTCGGCTAAACAACTCCGACGAAGGTTTTGCCGACCTGATTGCAAATGTCGCAGACATCGCGATGTCGATGCGCGAAATCCGTCCCGATGAACGCCAATTGGGCCAGGACGCGGGGCTTGGCGATCTGACTGGTCGGGGTCGTGCCCGTGTGATGGCGCTTGACGCCTTGGTGCCTGTCGTAGCTCCTGCCAACCCGGTGCAAAGCATCACCCTGCCAGACCTCGCGCAGGTACTTTCTGGTGAGATCGATAACTGGTTGGTACTTGGTGGTCCGGATGCGCCAATCGCCGTGCATCTTTACGATGCGCGGACGGGGCTGGGTCAGGCCAGCGAAGACTTGGTGTTGCGTCCGGCCGGGGCAACACTGACGCAGTCTGTCACGCAACACGGCGACGGAGTGGCATTGGCCAACGCCGTTGCAAATGATCCCTTCGCGCTTGGTATCACCAGCCAATCCGAGACGGCGGGCAACTGGGAGCTGGCCCTTAGCGGCGCGTGCGGTTTCGCGCTGCGTGCGACACGGCGCGCCGTCAAGACCGAGGACTACCCTCTTACCGCGCCCATGTTTTTGTATTTGCCGGCACGGCGGATGCCCAAACTGGTGCGCGAATTCTTGTCATACTTGAAGGATCCATCAGCACAATTGGTCATTCGTCGTGCCGGGTTTGTTGATCAAGCGCCCGAAGAGATCGCCATAAATGAACAGGGGGACAGGTTTGCCAACGCTATTGTGCGTGCCGGCACCGAAATTGGGCTGGACGAATTGCAGCGTATGGTAACCACACTTGCGCCATTGCGCCGTTTAACGACAACCTTTCGGTTCGAAGCAGGATCAGCGCGACTGGATGCTCAGTCACGCTCGAACGTACAACAATTGGCGCGCGCAATGGAAATCGGGCTATATGACGCCCGCCGCATGGTGTTCGTCGGCTTCAGCGATGGTGAAGGCCCGGCGGGGGCCAACAGAACCATTGCTGCACGACGTGCGGAAGCGGTGCGCAGTGCCGTGACCAAGGCCGCCGAAACAGCCAATCTTCAACGCATCGCGCTTGAGGTCGACGCGTTTGGTGAAGCGATGCCCATGGCCTGTGATGACACCCGCTGGGGTCGTCAGGTGAACCGCCGAGTCGAGGTTTGGGTGCGCTAAATCAATCCTTGTGCGCGAAAGCTAAGTTCGCAGGATTTGCCGATGATAATGTGGTCGTGCAACGTAATCCCCAAGGCATCCGCAGCAGCTTGAACCTGCTTCGTGACGACGACATCAGCCTCGGACGGGGTTGGGTCCCCGGATGGGTGATTGTGCACCAGGATTAAAGCGCTGGCGTTGAGGTGAAGGGCGCGTTTTACCACTTCACGGGGATAGACCGGCACGTGATCGACTGTACCACGGGCCTGTTCTTCATCGGCAATCAATGTGTTCTTTCGATCCAGGTAGAAGACACGAAACTGTTCGGTGTCGCGATGTGCCATTGTGGTATGGCAATACTCTAGCAATGTGTCCCAAGACGACATGATGTGGCATCCTGCCACCCGTGAGCGCGCCAGCCGGTGCGCGGCCGCTTCAACGATTTTCAGTTCGCAGGTTACCGCCTCACCCACACCAGGAATGTCTTCGAGCTGTGTAATCGGAGCCGACAGGACCGAATTGAAGCTGCCGAAATGGGTCAGGAGGGTGTGTGCCAATGGCTTGACATCACGGCGCGGAATCGCGCGAAACAAAAGCAACTCCAGCATTTCGTAGTCAGGCAACGCCTCTGCCCCACCCAACAAGAATCGGTCACGTAGTCGTTTGCGGTGGTCGCGAATGTAAGACGGTTGTTTGCCTGTCGAAAGTGGCGCGACTTGCAACGCTTCGTCCGTATCGAAGAGAGGCAGTGGCGCTTCTTGAAAGGCGTTGCGGATCGTCATGTAACCACAATCCGCAACTAACGTTAACACGTGGTAAATTTTGCCTCTTCAAAGGATGAAGTCATCCGCTTCCAGTGAGGAAAGCGAGACATCGCGCAGGACAACCGTACCTTCATCAAAGCGAAGTCGAACGTCATCCCCGACCTGGCGGGCCGCGGCCAAAACGTCATCGAAATCACCAAGGCCCGCTACGGCAGTCAAATCGATGTCGTCGTCATCTTCATCGAAATCCGTAATCACGTCACGGCCTGCTTCGAACACAAACCTGTCTGACCCATCGCCCCCTGTCAGGAGATCTCGACCGAGCCCTCCAATTAGAATGTCATTGCCTTCTCCGCCAATAATCGTGTCACGACCATCGCCCCCTGACAGAGAGTCATTCCCTTCGCCACCTCGCAGAAAATCGTGACCTTTCTCACCGGCGATGTTGTCGTTTCCCTCGCCCGCCAGAATTCGGTCGCCGCCGGACCCGCCCAGAATGGTGTCATTACCCTCTCCTGCGCTTATCGTGTCACTGCCCCCACCACCAAACGCGGTATCACTGCCTTCACCGGCGTTGATGGAATCGTTGCCTTGGCCGCCTAAAATTCGGTCATCGTCATCGCTGCCGAACAAACGGTCATTTCCACCCAATCCGATTATCGTATCTTCGCCATCAAGACCCCGGATGATATCCGCCTGTGCTGTGCCACGAATTAGGTCCGCTTCATCCGTTCCGTTAAAAGTCGGCATTTTGACATCTCCTTGTGAAACACGGCACTGTCGCCGCGCATCAAAAGAGGTGAGAACGCCTTAGTGGGATATCCATCGGGCGAAGGTTTAAGAGCAACGAATAAACCCAAAGTATACGGCGACCCGATATCGCGCCGCTTGGTCGTTGCACCCTAGCTCTTCATGCTGTCCCAAAAACTTTTTACAGATTTGAAAAAGCTGTGACTTTCTGGGTTGTTCTCTTCTGAAAGGCCATCGAACTCTCGCAGTAGTTCTTTTTGGCGACCGGTCAGATTGACGGGTGTTTCTACAGCAAGTTCGATGAACATGTCGCCGGCTCCACCGCCACGCAGCGCGGGCATGCCCTTGCCACGCAGCCGCATCTGACGGCCCGATTGCGATCCTTCGGGAATTTTTACACGGCTGCGGCCACCGTCGATGGTCGGCACCTCGATGTCGCCACCCAAGGCCGCCTTGGTCAATGACACCGGCACGCGACAAAACAGGTTGGTGTCCTCGCGTTCGAAAATCTCGTGTTGATCGACTTCGATAAAGATGTACAGGTCGCCTGTTGGGCCACCGCGCATGCCTGCTTCGCCTTCACCCGCCAGTCGAATTCTGGTGCCGGTTTCGACACCCGCAGGGATGTTCACGGACAGCGAACGATCCTTCTGGACGCGGCCTTGACCGCCGCATGTGTTGCACGGGTTCTTGATGATTTGGCCCAATCCAGAGCAGGTGGGACATGTGCGTTCCACTGTGAAAAAACCCTGCTGCGCGCGAACCTTCCCCATACCGGAACAGGTTGGGCAAGTCGTCGGTTCGGCGCCGCCTTCGGCACCGGATCCTTCGCAAGACTCGCATGTCACCGAGGTGGGCACGTTGATTGTTTTTTGCATCCCACGATACGCGTCTTCCAAGGACACACGCAGGTTGTAACGCAGGTCAGCGCCACGTGCAGCGCGTTGGCGTCCTGCGCCACCGCGTTGACCGCCCATAAAATCGCCAAAGAGGTCATCAAACACGTCGGAAAAGGCGCTGGCAAAGTCACCTTGCCCGCCTGCGCCACCAAACCCACCGCCGGGCCGCGCACCTGCGCCGGTGCCGCCCTCAAACGCCGCATGGCCAAAGCGATCGTAGGCCGCTTTTTTCTCGGCGTCTTTCAGGATGTCGTACGCTTCGCCCGCCTCTTTGAATTGCTTCTCAGAGTCGGGATTGTCTTTGTTTCGGTCCGGGTGCAGCTCTTTGGCTTTGCTGCGGTAGGCCTTTTTGATCTCGTCTGCGGAAGCCCCTTTCGAGACTCCCAACACCTCGTAGTAATCGCGTTTGGCCATCGGATATCTCCTTTAGTCGGAGAGCAGGGGCCAGTATCTGGCCCCTGCCTGTCCGTTGGGCGCGTTAGGCGCGTTTGTCTTGATCGAGATCTTCGAAATCGGCGTCGACGATATCGTCTTCGTCTTTGCCCATTTCATCCGCAGCCGCAGGCTCTTCTTCGCCTTCTTCCTGGCTGGCCTTATAGATAGCCTCGCCCAGTTTCATCGCGGCCTCGGTCACGTTCTGGATGCCGGACTTGATCTTGTCAGCGGTGGCATCCTCTTTTTCCAGGTCATCCTTAAGTGCGGCAATAGAAAGCTCAATTGCCTCGACTGTCGTCGGGTCAACCTTGTCGCTGTGTTCTTCAACCGACTTCTCAGTCGCGTGGATCAGGCTTTCGGCCTGGTTTCGCGCTTCGACCAGTTCGCGGCGCTCTTTATCCGCTTCGGCGTTTTCTTCGGCGTCCTTGACCATTTTTTCGATGTCGTCATCGGACAAGCCGCCCGATGCCTGGATCGTGATCTTCTGTTCTTTACCGGTGCCTTTGTCCTTGGCTTCGACCGAGACAATACCGTTGGCGTCAATGTCAAACGTTACTTCGATCTGCGGCATGCCGCGTGGCGCGGGGGGAATGGCTTCAAGGTTGAATTGACCCAGAAGCTTGTTGTCCGATGCCATTTCACGTTCGCCCTGGAAGACGCGGATCGTCACGGCCGATTGGTTGTCTTCGGCAGTCGAGAAGATCTGCGACTTGTTCGTCGGGATCGTGGTGTTGCGGTCGATCAAACGGGTGAACACGCCGCCCAGTGTTTCGATACCAAGCGAAAGAGGCGTAACGTCGAGCAGGACAACATCCTTCACGTCACCTTGCAGAACGCCGGCTTGGATGGCCGCACCCATGGCAACCACTTCGTCCGGGTTCACACCCTTATGAGGCTCTTTGCCAAAGAATTTGGTCACTTCCTCGACCACTTTGGGCATGCGGGTCATACCACCGACCAGAACCACCTCGTCAATGTCGCTGGCCGATAGTCCGGCATCTTTCAAAGCGGCCTTGCACGGTTTGAGCGAATTGGCGATCAGATCGCCGACCAGGCTTTCGAGCTTGGCGCGGGTCAATTTCATGACCATGTGCAACGGCTGGCCGTCTGCGCCCATCGAGATGAACGGCTGGTTGATTTCGGTTTGCGAGGAAGACGAAAGCTCGATCTTGGCTTTTTCAGCGGCTTCTTTCAGCCGTTGCAGGGCCATCTTGTCCTTGGTCAGATCGACGCTGTGTTCCTTTTTGAACTCACCTGCCAGGTAGTTGACGATGCGCATGTCAAAGTCTTCACCACCCAGGAAGGTGTCACCGTTGGTCGACTTCACCTCGAAAAGGCCATCGTCAATCTCAAGGATGGTCACGTCGAAGGTACCACCACCGAGGTCATAGACCGCAATGGTGTGGGTTTCTTCCTTGTCGAGACCATAGGCCAGCGCGGCCGCCGTGGGCTCGTTGATGATGCGCAGCACTTCGAGACCGGCGATCTTGCCGGCGTCTTTGGTGGCCTGACGCTGGGCGTCGTTGAAATAGGCGGGTACGGTGATGACCGCTTGGGTCACTTCCTCGCCAAGGTACGACTCGGCGGTTTCTTTCATTTTACCCAGGATGAAGGCCGAGATTTGGCTGGGCGAATACTTCTCTGACTTGGCTTCGACCCAGGCATCGCCGTTGCCTCCGTCAATGACGTTGAACGGCATGTTCTTTTTGTCTTTGGCCAAATCCGGATCGTCTTCGCGGCGACCGATCAGGCGCTTGACGCCAAAGATGGTGTTTTCGGGGTTTGTAACCGCCTGGCGTTTCGCCGGTTGGCCGACAAGACGTTCGTCGTCTGTGAATGCAACGATAGACGGGGTGGTGCGTGCACCTTCCGAGTTTTCGATGACACGCGCTTGGCTGCCATCCATTATGGCAACGCAGCTGTTCGTGGTTCCGAGGTCAATACCAATGACTTTCGACATATTTTTCGATCCCTTCTCTTAAGGCGATGGATGGGCGACCTGACCCAATTCGGCATCTGGTCACCAGATGATTTGCAGTTACCACTACGTGGCTCCCGCGCTTCGTGGGGTATATAGTCAGGCAAATAGGACCCTGCAAGCCGCCGTGCGGTGTGGAATCGCAGGATTCGGGTTTAATTTTTCGCAATTGTCAGGATTTTTGGAGAAATGATTGAAACTTCTTTGGAAATAAGGGGGTTTCGCATTTTCAAAGGGTATTTGGATGCGACGGCCCAGGCGGCGTTGGTGACGACCTTGCGGAACGTTACACGTCAGGCCCCGTTCTTTTCACCGAAGACACCTTCCGGCAAGCCAATGTCGGTGCGCATGACGTCTGCCGGAAAGTATGGGTGGGTGTCGGATCGGTCTGGGTACAGGTATGACAAACAGCATCCCAAAGGTATGGATTGGCCCGCAATCCCAGAGGATGTGCTGGAAATATGGCGATGTTTGATTAGCGATAGACGCATGCCGGATTGCTGCCTCATAAACTTCTATGACGCAACGGCACGTATGGGCCTGCATCAGGATCGAGACGAGGTCGACTTCAATTGGCCTGTTCTGTCGGTCTCTTTGGGGGATGAGGGCTTGTTTCGAATTGGCAACAAGACTCGCGGTGGCAAAACCGAGTCAATCTGGCTTCAATCGGGTGACGTTGTGGTGATGGGCGGTTCTGCGCGGCTTACCTACCACGGCGTGGACCGCATTCGTGCCGGAAGCTCGTCGTTGTTGCCGGATGGTGGCCGGATAAACCTGACGTGTCGCGTCGTAGACTGACCTGGTGTTATTGCGCCAGATTGCAGCATCCTGTCACGTAATTGACGCCGCTTTCCTCAGTCAGGAAAAGATCAACACTTATCCCATATGTGCGGTCCGACATACCATCGCTGCAAATGTCCCGGTGGAAGATGAACGTATAAACCCGCTCACCCCCTTGACCAAAGATGGCATAGCGGTCGGTGCGGTTCGAAGCCGTGACCGGATCAAGCATCGTGACCTGCACAGGTTCTTCGTCCGGGCGCGAAAGCTCTGCCGTGGACGACGCGTTGATGGAAAGCGACCAGAACGGCTCGGTCCCGGCGCAAGTGAGTGGGCGCGGCAATTGATCATCAGCTTGGCCTGGCTGACGAGCGAGGTACGCCAATGACACCCAGCCTGCCGTCTCGCCAACATTGACTTGCCCCCACTCACCGGCTGCATTCTTGGCAACGACTTCAACTGCAGTTTCCGTTGGCGCGAGCTTACCGATGATCGAGGCAGCTGTGCCCGGTGCGGCACGTACATTCAAAAAATCATCTGCCGCGACACCAGTGACATCGTAAAATGCAGGCAAGGCTTCCGCCCACAGTGAGGTCGACCAGACTAGGAAAGCCGTGAAGTATGCGACTTTTCTCATCGTTTTGCATACCAGCTGCTTGAGGCAAACTGACGTGTGTAGAATTCGGCGAGAAGGCCGATGGTCAGCAAAACACAACCCACGATGATCGCGTACTCATAGCTTGTGTTGCGCGGAAAGTAATTCGCGAAGACGAAACCGCGGCATTGGTCAATGGCATGGAAAAGCGGGTTCCAGTCGAAATAGTTCAGCATGAAACCGGGCAATGTGTTGGCCACGAAAAGCTTGCCTGACGCGATCATGTTCGCACGGGTATAGATTGTCTGGATCAGAGAAACAGCCGTTGGAAACCACGGTTTTGCAGCCATGACCAAAAGCCCGACAGCACAGCCGGTGAACCACGCGATCAATAACATACCAAACGCGCCGACCGGGTCGTCGATCTCGATCCGAACAAAGGCTGTGTGGTAGATGAACAGAATGATCAATGCAGACAGGATTTGAATGTAGAGCGCACCAAGCGCAGCGGAGATAATGGAAATGGCCGTATTCATTGGTCCGTGCTGCATCATTGCAGATGACGGACCGTCCGCCCCCGCGACAGCCCCCAACGCCTTGATATGGGTTAGGTACAGAAATACACCCGACATCATGTAAAGCATGAAATCGCCGCGCAGCTTGGCGCCCTTCAAGCCCAGGATCGAAAACATGAAGTAAAACGCAAGAACGAATACGATCGCCGTCATGATGTTCGTGAACAGAGCCATGAAAGCATTGTTGTGGCTCGAGCGTACGGACCGCACGGTCGTATGATAGATCAGTTCCGCGATCGTAATGACCGAGCCGACCAAAGAGTTTTTGCGCGTGTTCTGAAACATAACTCGTTGCGGTGCACTGCCTTCAAAAACATTTTTTGCACGGATTTCTTGCTGTACCGTTAGCGCCGTATCATAAGAGGTGCGAAATAATCCCGCAACATGCCTGATCAATATGGCTGGACAAATCGGAGCGGACCCTTGGACTACGACAAACTTGTCACGGTGATGCGCCGCCTTTCGCTGGAAGCGGGCGACAAGATCATGGAGATCTACAACGCCGCTGACTTTGACGTGAAAGTAAAGTCGGACGACAGCCCGGTCACCGCAGCAGACGAAGCTGCCGATGCGATCATCTCCTCGGGTCTGCGCGAAGCGTTTCCGGATGTTCTTTTGATCACCGAGGAACAGGCCGCAACACATGATCAAACCGGTGATAGCTTTCTGATCGTGGATCCTCTCGATGGCACGAAGGAGTTCATCCACAGGCGCGGCGACTTTACGGTGAACATTGCATATGTCGAACACGGCGTGCCGACACGCGGTGTCGTCTTCGCGCCGGCAAAGGGGCGAATGTTCTACACCAAAGCCGATGGGAAATCGGTCGAAGAGGATGGTCCGTTTGCGCGGTATAAGGTGGGAGCACAGAACCCGATTTCCGTATCCGATCCCGACAACAAGGCGCTTATGGTGGTTGCCAGCAAATCGCATCGCGACCAGGCCACCGAGGACTACATCGCAAAATACGCGGTAGAGGATATGAAAAGCGCGGGCTCTTCGCTGAAATTCTGCCTGATTGCGACAGGCGAAGCCGATATCTACCCGCGGGTTGGTCGCACTATGGAATGGGATACTGCTGCAGGGCACGCGGTTCTGACTGGGGCTGGTGGCAAGGTCGTTCGGTTCGAAGATCACGCCCCTTTGGCATATGGAAAACCCGGTTACGCCAACCCGTTTTTCATCGCGTATTCGCCGAAGGTGGATTTGAAAGACGCCTGATGAGTGTGCTTATCGTCATTCCGGCCCGTTACGCATCCTCCAGGTATCCTGGAAAGCCGCTGGCGATGCTGACCGGCGCTGACGGCGTTGCCAAAAGCTTGATTGAACGCAGCTGGCGCGCCGCGCAATCAGTCTCAGGCGTGGATCGTGTCGTGGTGGCCACGGATGACACGCGGATTCAGGCCGCCTGCGATGCTTTTGGTGCCGAAGTGGTGATGACCTCGGATGATTGCGCCAACGGCACGGAGCGATGTGCAGAAGCCTTAGAAGCGCTTGGCCAGGATTGCGACGTCGTCGTGAACCTGCAGGGTGATGCGCCGCTGACACCGCATTGGTTTGTGGAGGATCTGGTCGAAGGTTTGCAAGATGATCAGACCGCAGACGTGGCCACACCGGTCTTGCGATGTGACGACCGTGCGCTCAATGGATTTCTGGAAGACCGGTCGAAAGGCCGTGTTGGCGGCACCACAGCGGTTTTCAGTGCCGCGCGCCACGCGTTGTACTTCTCGAAAGAGGTTATTCCGTTCACTTCGCGGCATTATGCCGATGGGGAAGAAACGCCGGTTTTTCACCATGTTGGGGTCTATGCCTACCGACCGTCGGCGTTGTATGCATACAGAAGCTGGCCTGCCGGACCGCTGGAAACTTTGGAAGGTCTTGAGCAACTGAGATTTCTGGAACAAGGCGGGTCCATCTTGTGCGTCGAAGTCGAGGCGCGCGGCAGACAGTTTTGGGAATTGAACAACCCGGAGGATATCGACAGAATCGAAGCGATGATGCGTGAAATGAAGATGAGCTGAACTTGGCTTACGCCAACGATGTGGCAATTGGTTTCACAAATTCGCAAAAATCTTCCTATCCGTTTGGAAGTAAGCGTTGGAAGGTGATTATGTCGTATAGTGCCAGTGTTGAGGATTAGGAGCGAAGAATGCGCAACAAATTGACCAAAGCCATTTTTCCGGTTGCCGGAATGGGCACACGGTTCTTGCCAGCGACAAAGTCGGTGCCAAAAGAAATCATGACCTTGGTTGACCGGCCTTTGGTCCAATATGCGATCGACGAGGCGCGGGCCGCTGGTATCAAGGAATTCATCTTTGTCACATCGCGCGGCAAAGGTGCCTTGGAAGACTATTTCGACAACGCGCCACAGTTGGAACAAGAGCTTCGTAAGAAGGGCAAGGATGACCTTCTTGAGATCCTGAAGTCCACCAACATGGACAGCGGCGAGATTGCCTATACACGCCAGAACAAGCCCCTGGGGCTGGGCCACGCGGTTTGGTGCGCGCGGCGCCTGATCGCGAACGAGCCCTTTGCCGTTATTCTGCCTGACGACGTAATTTCGTCGGATACGCCTTGTCTGGCCCAGATGGTGGATGCGTTTGAAGAAACCGGCAGTAACATCGTTGCCGCGATGGAAGTACCGGACGAACAGGCCTCGTCGTACGGTGTGCTTGATATCAAGGAGGACAAAGGTCAGCTTGTCTCAACCAAAGGCATGGTGGAAAAACCAGCCCCCGGCAAAGCGCCCTCGAATCTTGCGGTGATCGGTCGATACATTCTGACCCCGACCGTGTTGCAGAAGCTCAACAAGAAAAAGACAGGCGCGGGTGGAGAGATCCAGTTGACCGATGCGATTGCCGATGCGCGCGCTGACGGGGAAGAGGTTTACGGCTTCCGCTTCAAAGGCCGTCGGTTTGATTGCGGCTCCAAAGCGGGCTTTTTGCAGGCGACCGTTGCCTTTGCACTGGACCGTCCTGAATTGCGCGATGATCTTTTGGGCTATCTGACTGACGTGGTCCATCCGGCCAAGGCGGCCGAGTAAACCGCTTGGACCCGTCTGGCTGACACTCCAAACCGCGGCCTTCGTCAAGAGTTTGGCGAAGGCGCAGGGGTCCCATCAAGCTGGACATTGCGGGGAATAAAGCGGACCGTGCGTAAAAGGTCAGAAGTCGGGCAACCTGGATGAGCGTGCTGTCAGAGGCTTGGATGGCGTACAGGCTTCGGTGGAAGCGTCGCAGGCTTTTGCTGCGGGCTTGGCGCAAACGTGGTCAGCTTCAATTGATCCATGACCAGACGGATCAGATCAATCCGTGCGATATCCTTTGTTTTTCCACAGTACGCAACGAAACTGTTCGACTGCCCTATTTTCTGGATCACCATCGCAAACTGGGCGTGGGGCACTTTCTGTTTGTTGACAATGCGAGTGATGACGGCACACAAGCCTATCTGACCAAACAACCAGACGTGTCTGTGTGGAGCACCGGGCACAGCTACAAGCTATCGCGTTTCGGCGTCGACTGGCTGACATGGCTTCAGATCAAGCATGGCCATGGCCACTGGTGCTTGACGTTGGATGCCGATGAGATCCTGATCTATCCTCACTTTGACACCCGACCGCTGCCCGCCCTCGTCGAATGGCTAGAGGGCAATGGCCGAGACTCTTTTGGCGCGTTGATGCTGGACATGTATCCCAAAGGGCCGCTTAACGCGCAGGACTATGGGCCGGGTGACGACCCGTTCGAGCATCTTTGTTGGTTCGACGGGGGCAACTACGTGATGCAAAAGAAGCCCGACCTTCACAACTTGTGGATCCAAGGCGGCGTACGTGCACGGCGGTTTTTCTCGGACCGTCCAGAACGGGCACCGACTATGGGTAAGACACCCCTCGTCAAATGGAATCGGCGCTTTACCTATGTAAGTTCGGCGCACTCACTTTTACCAAGATACCTGAATCGCGTTTATGATGACCAAGGAGGAGAGCGCACTTCAGGGATTTTGTTGCACACAAAGTTTCTCAACACTGTGGTCTGGAAGTCAGCCGAGGAAAAGCATCGGCGCGAACACTTTGCCAATAGCGATCTCTACGATGCCTACTACGACGCTTTGACCCAAAATCCCGACTTATGGTGCGAACACTCGACCCGGTTTTCAAGCTGGCGTCAGCTTGAGGCGATGGGCTTGATGTCAAAAGGGAATTGGGTTTGACCGCGATGTCTATCGTTTACGAAATGGAAACAATGGCTTATACGCGCACCCACCGTGCTGTTCCGTTCTTTCGAACCGGGAAATGCATGGAGAAGAGAGTGTTAATGGTCAAGGTGTACGGTGAGATGAGGCCCACGTATCTGCTGAAGGGATATAGCTGTTGAGTCTGCTGCAGTCATACGTGATGCGGCTGCGTCGGAAAAGGCACCAGATTCGTGCCTTTCGAAAGCATTTCTCGATGAAGCCGGTGGTGGACAGGACAAAGAAGATCCGACCTGGGGATATTCTTTTGTTTTCAACCATGCGTGACGAATTTGTACGCCTGCCCTTCTTCCTGAAATACTATCGCAACTTGGGCGTTTCGCATTTCCTGATCGTGGACAATGACAGCAATGACGGTGGTCGCGAATACCTTGCCGACCAAGAGGATGTATCGGTCTGGACAACCAAAGCCAGCTACAAGAGGTCAAAGTATGGGGTCGACTGGCTGAACTGGTTGCAGCGCAAGTATGCGCACGGTCATTGGACGCTGGTGGTCGATCCGGACGAACTCTTTGTTTATCCGTTTTGCGACACACGACCTATTCGTGCACTGACCGACTGGCTTGACGTTAGCCAGGTGCGGTCTTTTGGCGCGATGTTGTTGGACATGTATCCCAAAGGGCGGATTGATGCGGTGCCATATCTTCCCGGGCAGGACCCGATTGAAATCGCAAGTTGGTTCGACCCGGGCAACTATATGATCGAAAAGAACAAGAACTATGGCAACCTGTGGATTCAGGGCGGCCCGCGCAGCCGAGTTTTCTTTGCCGACCGACCTAAAAAAGCACCGGCGCTAAACAAGACGCCTTTGGTGAAATGGGACAAGAAATAC
>JBCBTE010000069.1:0-15968 GCA_039818805.1 Pseudomonadota bacterium | reverse complement strand
GTAATGCCCACCGGGACCCACATCGCCCACCGCCGAAATCGCCTCATCAAAGTCATCCCAACGGATGCCCTCGGCCATCCGGTACGCCATCGCGCATTGCTCGGCATCAATGACGAATTTGGCCATGGAACAATGCATTCCCGCCTCGTTCCATCCCGCACTGTGCCACATGTAATTCGTGCCCGCCATCTGCAGCGCCATCAATGTGGTCGAGCTTTCATACCCCGCTTGCGCATCCAACGTTTTGGCCCCGCCCAGCGTGTTCGAGGACCGCCACGGTACACCATAATGCCGCGCCATCTGCCCGATCATCATGTTCATCAGACTGATCTCTGGCGTCCCGGCCATCGGCGCGCCGGACTTCATGCTAACCGTTGAAAGGTAATGCCCGTAGATTGCTGGACACCCTCTGCGCACTACCTGCGTATAGGCCAGCGCACTCAGCGCCTCGGCATTCAACTGCGCCACGGTCGGCGCAACAGACGCAGGCGTATTGGCACCCCCCAAGACGAAGGGAGAGCACAACACCGGCTGGTTGCGTTTGTTGAACGCCCGCATCGCGCCCAGCATGGTTTCATCCCACACCAGTGGACTGTTGCCGTTACAATTGCCCGTCACAACCGGATGCGTCTCAAGGAACTCATCCCCAAAGAGGATCGCACACATCGCCATCACATCCTCGGCATTCTTGGGGCTGGTCGTCATCCCCATGAATGTCTTGTCCGAATGCTTCATGCTGGAATAGGTGATCTGCAAATGCCGCTGACTAATAGGATGATCATAGGGCTCCACGATATGATGCGCGGACGAGTGCATCGCAGGGAGCATATGGCTCAGCTTGTGAAAATTCGCCAAGTCCTCCAGCGTCGGGTTGCGCCGCACATCGTCCAGATCGCGCAAAAACGGCGCGCCGGTCATCGGCACGAAAATCGCGTGGTCCTTGCCAAAGAGCAGGTTGTTCGCTGGATTTCGTGCGTGATAGGTGAACGTCTCCGGAATGCTCTTGATCAGCTCCCTGACAAGTCCCCGATCCAGATGCACCCGGTCCCCATCGCGCACATCCGCGCCCGCGCGTTTCCAGTCCTCAATGGCAATGTCATCGCGAAAGACCACACCGACATTCTCCAGAATGTCCATGCTGGCATTGTCGATCCGCTCGATCTGTTCTGCATCCATCGGCTCGGTCAACGGAATACCCCGCTTCAACGCAGGCAACATCGTGAAATCCCGCACCTGCCGCGCCACCTTCCGCGCCCCCCGCCCCCGCCGGACGGTGCCAACCGCTTCAACGCTCATAGTATGCCTCCGATAGGGCCAACTTCGCTGCTAAGTTTAAGTTTGGTCAAACGATCGCTGGGCGAGACGCTTCTTATGTTCTCAAGAAGCTCAACAAAGTTGGGCTGGTCATATGTAAATCCCACTTCCTTTTCGAACAAACGGATTGCCAGATCGAAAGCGTCGAGACTTTCTTCGTTATCTAGTTCCGGGGCGTCCCCGTAAATCGTGACCCCCTCGTCGCCATCAAAAGAAGGCAGCAAACCCCAACCATCCGCATCGCCATCGCCTTTCCATGCGTCTGAGAAACCGGTCATTTCGTCCACGAAACAGGCTACAAGATCGTCTGGGATCGGCTCAGGCAAAATCTCAAGAAGGGCCTGCGCAAAATCAATGTGGTCCACCCAAAGCAACGCTTTATCAGTCCCCTTGATTGTCCCGATCCAGTGGCCCTTCGCTGGCACCTCTCTCAACTCTTCACCCAACTCAAAACCGGTAGCCCGACAGAGATCCGATTGAGACCAAGGGGCTGCGAGATAGCAAACTCTATAACTCACCCCACCAAGTCCCCATCCTTTGGATCGCTAAGGTCCACCCAGATCGTCTTCATTTCCGTGAACTGGTCATGGGCATGCACGCCGTTATCTCGCCCGCCAAAGCCCGAATGCTTGTAGCCGCCAAAGGGTGTCGCAATGTCCCCTTCGCCATAGCAATTCACCGTCACCGTCCCCGCCCGGATTTCCCGCGCCGCCCGGATGGCCCGTCGTACATTCCCGGTAAAGACACTCGCCGCCAACCCATACTCGGTGTCATTGGCCAGCTCGATCGCCTCGGCCTCACTGGCCACCTCGATCACGCTCAGCACAGGCCCAAAGATCTCCTCCCGCGCCCGCTTGTCGCTGGCTTTCACCTCATACACCGTCGGCTCAACAAAGTTCCCCTTGGGCGTGCCACCCCCGGCGACCGCCTTGCCCTTCAGATAGCCCGCCACCTTCTTGCAATGCTCGCCGTCCACCAGCGCGCCTAAATGATTGGCTGGATCCAATGGATCGCCCGTTTTCCAGTCCCGCATCCGCGCCACGATCCGCTCCATCAGGGGGGCCTTCACCGACTTGTGCACAATCAACCGGCTCGTCGCTGAACAATTCTCACCCATGTTCCAAAAGGCCGCATTCACCACATGCTCGGCCACATGATCCAGGTTCTCTGCATCCTCCAGAACCACGGCGGGGTTCTTGCCGCCACATTCCAACGTGACCTTTTTCATATTGGAATCAGCTGCATAGTGCAGGAACCGCTTGCCCGTCTCGGTCGACCCGGTAAAGCTCACCATATCCACGCCCATATGTAGACCCAACGGCTCACCCACGCTTGGCCCATCCCCGGGCACCACCTGCAGCACCCCGCGCGGCACACCTGCCATATGCGCCACCTCGGCCAATCGCAGCGCTGTCAGCGATGTCTGCTCGGCCGGTTTTACAATCACCGAATTTCCTGCCGCCAGCGCGGGCCCGATCTTCCACGCCATCATCAACAGTGGAAAATTCCACGGCAGCACACAGGCCACCACGCCCACCGGCTCCCGCACGATCATGCTCAGCGCGTCATCTCCCGACGGCCCGACCTGATCGTAAATCTTATCAATCAGCTCGCCGTGCCACTTGATCGTGTGAATGGTCTCGGGGATATCGATCGTCTCGCAATCCCGCACGGGCTTGCCGCTATCCAGGCTCTCCATCACCGCAAACTCGTGCCGCCGCCGCGTGATCAGCTTGCACAGCCTTATCAGCACATCCTTACGATCACTGGGATGCGCCTTAGACCACTCGCCCCGTTCAAATGCCTCGCGCGCCTTCTCAACCGCAAAGTCCACATCCTTCGCGCCCGCTGTCGAGATCTTGGTCAAAACCTTACCTGTGGCCGGGTTCACCGTTTCCATCATCGGCCCCGATCCCTTGCGGAATTTCCCATCCACAAAGGGCGCTGCCGGAAAATCGATCTCCGCAGCAATTGCGCCATATTCGTCCCGTGTCAGAAGCTTGCTCATGATGTGCCCCCCTCAATCGCGGCAATCGCTGTGTTCATTGTGCGGATCACCTCTTCCAAGGCGCGCCGATCATCCTTGTTCAACGGCTGCAGCGGCTTCCTTGGCGGGCCCGCCGCAACCCCGCGTATGGTCAGCCCATGCTTGATGCATTGAATGAACTTGCCGCCCTGCTCCAGCACCCGCATCAGCGGCATCATCGCGGACATGATCGCCCGCCCCTTGGTGAAATCCCCCTCGACCACACAGGCCCGGTACAGCGCCACATGCGCCTCGGGCGCAAAATTCGACCCCGCACAGACCCAGCCGCGCGCACCCCAGGCAAAGAACTCCAACGCTTGATCATCCATCCCGCAGACCAGCCCCAGATGCGGATAATCCCGCGCGATCATATGCAACCGGTTGATATCCCCCGAACTCTCCTTGATCCCGCAGAAATTAGGCGACCGCCCCAACCGATCCAGCGTCTCCTCATCCATATCCACACCCATCCGGCCCGGATAGTTGTACAGCATCACAGGCAAGTTCGCGGCACGGTCAATCGCCAAGGCATGCAGCGCAATCTCGCGCCCCGTTGGCACGGCATAGGGCGGCGTGGCCACCAGAATGGCATCCGCGCCAATCTCCTTCGCCGCCTTCGCATACTCAATGCTCTCCTCGGTTCGAATAGCCCCGGTGCCCATCACCATCGGCACCCGGCCTTTGATCAGCGCCTTGATCCGCCGCGCCAGATCAACTCGCTCCTCAAAGCTCTGCGCATAATATTCGCCCGTGGTCCCTGCGCTGATAATCCCGTGCACTCCACCCGAAATCAGAAGCTCCACCGCCTCGGCCAACGCCCCCTCGTTCAGAGAGAAATCCTCATGATAAGGCGTCACCACCGGCGTCCAAATCCCCTCGAACGGTCCCTCAAACGGCATGAGCGCCTCCTCTCTCCGTCACAATATCAAGCGGCAACGGGTCGGGTGTCACGAACTGCTCCAACCGGTCCCGCGACAGGTTCCAGTGATCAATCGTCAGATCGACGGCCCTATCTGCGTTCCGCTCCACAAATGCCTCGATCATCGCATCATGCTGATCTACCGCCAGCGCCACTCGCGCGGCCTCATCCTCGGATGCCGGCCGATAAAACGTCTGACTTAATCGCGTGTGATCGATCAGCATCCGCTTTAGGCTGGGCATCAGGTACGGATTCTGCGCCATCTCTCCGATTGCCAGATGAAACTGATGGTTCAGCAGCGCGGCCTGACCGGCATCGCCGCCTTCAGCGGCAGCACGGAATTGATCTTGGATGTGCTGAAGCCGCGTCGTATCGCCATCCGACCGATTCTCGGCGGCCAGCCTCGCTACGTTCGCATAGATGACCGGGGCGGTTTGAAAGAACATCCGCATCACCGGCAGATCCATCGAGGCCACTTTGGCCCCACGGTTCTGGGTCAGTTCGACATAACCTTCACCGCCTAGTCTCTGGAAAATCTCGCGCATTGGGGTCCGGGAAATTCCGTAGCGTGCGCACAAGCGCGCTTCGTCCAGATCGCTGCCAGGGGCAACATCCAGTGTTAGAATTCGCATCCGCAGATCGTCCCAACACTCTGTTTTTCGATCCGTAGCCATTCAAGATCTCCACTTTGTTATACATTTTGTATACAAAATGTATTGAGATGTCCAGAACGATGGATTCCGCAAGTCGACAGATGCTGGTCGCAATCGTTTCCAGATCATCAACTGCCTGTTTCTCCGCAAAGGCGGAGTTTTTTCGTGATCACAAACCAGCCTTGGACTATTCAAAAGAAGGGAGGGGTCCCATGCAATTCAAAGACTTGGCTGACAAAGTCAGCGCATTCGTCAATCCGAACTGGGGAAACGGCGTGCCGTTGGCCACTGGTTTGCGCAATATGTCCGTCACCCGCTACAGTCGCGAGACGGACCCCGAAATCCGTCTTGATGACCCGCGGTTTTGCCTGATCCTGCAGGGCCGTCAACACCTATCCGGTGCTTTGTGCGACATGACCGTTGAGGCGGGACAAACCTTTATCTCCAGTCATCTTCTGCCGCTCACGGCCCACGTGCCCGGTGCACAGCCTAAATCTCCTTGCCTAATGCTCAACCTGACGCTGGACATAAGTGTATTGCGCAGTCTCTACGACCAAATCGGAGACACGGTGTTTGACGAAACCGAAGGCAAGGCCATTGAAATTGGTGCCCCCGATGATGCCTTGATCGATGCGCTTGGGCGCTATTTTCAGCTGGCAGGAAAACCGTGGGAGGCCAATGTCATGGCGCCTCTGATCCTCAAGGAACTACATTTTCGTCTTTTGATGGCGACCCATGGCGGAATGCTGCGACAGCTCTTGGTCCGAGACAGCCCGGCCAGCCGCATGGCGCGTGCCATTGCCCATATCAAGCGCAGCTACCGTACACCGATGACCGTGGCGGAAATGGCAAAATCCGCGGGCCTTGGCCCGTCAGCTTTCTTTGGGCATTTCAAATCCATCACCGGCACCACCCCACTGCAATATCAAAAGGACCTGCGCCTGATCCATGCCCGTCGCATGATAGGTCGCGGCGAATGCACCGTCACTGCAGCTGCAGCCGCTGTCGGCTATGAAAGCGCCACACAGTTCAGCCGGGAATACGCCCGAAAATTCGGGGCTTCTCCACGCAGCTTTCGGGGTGGGATCCGGGTGGCGAGTTAACGCCGTCCGATCGGAGGTTCGGCCCGGCTGGCATCCCAATCCGGCTCAAATCCCAACACTTCGGTGCCGGGCGGCAGGGTCGGATTGAACAGGATGTTATGGGCCATCGTCGCCTGATGCAGCAAGTTATGTGGCGCCAAACGCCAGACTTTGCATTCCAGATCGAACCGCTGGCCATAACACTCGAAGGTCAGTGTCGCATACCCAGCATCATGCAGAGCCCTTGCCCCTGGCGACCCAGGCGGAAACGTCGCCGTCAGGATGTCTGAAAACTCCTTGGCCTTCTGATAATACGTTGCCGATAAGAACTGCAGCGCCGTCTGCCGGATCTGCGCGGGATCATTTGTCTTGGCCGCCATATGCTGCAATTCCGGCGTCACCGAATACCCCGGCGCCTTGTTCATCACCGTGATGATCGCACCCATCGGCTCGGACGCGCCCGCAGGTGTCACATCCGGCATGATCGCATCATCGGGCCGGCCATCCTTGTCGCGCATGGCCAGTTGTCGCACATGGCACTGCCATTTCAGAAACGCCAATCGCAGCGGATTGTCCGAAAAACTCTGCCCCAACTGGGCCGCCAATGACATTACGCCACGCTCCTCTTGGTCTCTTGTGTCACCAGGGTGAAGGGCTGATCGCTCGACAGGCTCGGGATACGCCCCTCGGCCTCGATCACCTGGTCCAGATCAATCTGTGCCTGCACCACCCCAGGGATCGTGCCGCCATCGGCGATCACCTCGCCCCAGGGGTTCACCACCAACGAATGCCCGTAACTCTCACCACCACCCGGCACCGGCCCCACTGCACAGGGGCTGATCACGAACCGAGTATTCTCAATCGCTCGCGCCCGGTTCAGCACATGCCAATGCGCCTCGCCCGTCTTGCGCGTGAATGCCGCCGGACAAATCAATATCTCCGCCCCCGCCTGCGCCAACCCGCGCCACAGATCGGGAAAGCGCAGGTCATAGCAAATCGTATGCCCGATCCGCGCGAACGGCGTGTCATGGATCACCGCCCTGTCGCCCGGAGCCACCTTCGCGCTCTCGCGGTACACTTCTGTCTCGCTCAACTGAATGTCGAACATGTTGATCTTGTCATACCGCCCCCGGATCGCCCCGGTGTCATCCAGCATGATCCCACGGTTGATGATCCGCCCGTCCGGGCCATCCACGGCGATCGAACCAAGGTTCACCCAGACTTTCGCCCGCGCTGCAAACCCTTGCATCTGTAGCAAAAAATCATGCATATCTTCGGGTGCCGAGGGCGGCGCAACCGCCGCCCCCTCTGTTCTAAGACCCCCGCAATACTCCGGCAGGAACAGCATATCCGCCCCCGCCCCATGGGCCGCTTCAGCCAGCGGCAACGCCTCCTCCAACGCTGACGCCATATCCGGCATCGGACGCGTCTGAAGACAAGCGATATCCAGGGGGCGTGTCATATCAGAACTTCATATAGGCCTTGCGCAGGTTCACCAAGGGATGCCGATCCGACATCTGGAATTTGATCAACAATTCGCGCGCGATCATGTCCCGATCCTGCTGGTTGTCCGGCAATTCAATCGTGTCCGGCACCCGCACCCAACCATTGTTGTTGCGGTCAAACACCGCCGGCGCGCCTTCTTCGTACCCCATGTGCACGTCTTCCAGCCAATTCAGATCGTCCCAGCCCATGACCTCCATATACTTGGCCAGAAAGGGCGTGATCCGCTCATAATCCGGCACAAGGTTCACGTCATAGCGATAGCCGATGTGTTGGCCGATTTCTTTTTCGCGCTCGGATTCAAGACCCGCCGCATCGTTCAGGAACTGGTCGACATCCTTGATCTCAGAGCCGCGATATTGTGTTCCAGCCATTTTTTTCTCCTTGTCGGAGCATGGGTGTCACCCACCCTACATTATTCCGTAGGGTGGGTGAAAACCCACGCATTTTATAGGTGGTGATAATCCTCGACCCCAACGGTATGGTTGGTGCCCGCCAACGGCACGCCCGCCATCGCAGACGCCTCCATCGTCAGGGCGGCCAAATCCTCTGGCTCCAACGAGTGCAGATAAGTCTTGCCACACGCCCGTGCGAACAACTGCGCCTCGATCGTCAGCGTGTGCAAGAAGTTGTACACGCGTTCCGCCGCCTCATCCGGGTCCAGCCGCTCGCGCAGCTTGGGATCTTGCGTAGCCACACCCACCGGACAACGGCCCGTGTGACAGTGATAGCAATAGCCCGGCTCGGCCCCGATTTCCTCGGGGAAGTTCGCCTCGGGGATGTCCTTGTTACAGTTCAGCGCCATCATGGCCGAGTGACCGATCGCAATCGCATCCGCGCCCAGAGCGATGGCCTTGGCCACGTCCGCGCCGTTCCGGATACCACCTGCGTAAACAAGGCTGATCTCGCCGCGCTTGCCCAGATCGTCGATGGCTTTGCGGGCCTGGCGGATCGCGGCCATGCCTGGCACACCGGTGTCTTCGGTCGCAAGGTGCGGGCCCGCGCCCGTGCCGCCTTCCATACCATCAATATAGATGCTGTCCGGGTCGCATTTCACCGCCATCCGCACGTCGTCATAGACACGGGACGCCCCCAGCTTCAGCTGGATCGGGATTTGCCAATCGGTCGCTTCGCGGATCTCCTGAATCTTCAGCGCAAGGTCATCGGGACCCAGCCAATCCGGGTGACGCGCCGGCGACCGCTGGTCGATGCCCGCCGGCAGCGACCGCATCTCGGCCACCTGGTCGGTCACTTTCTGACCCATCAGGTGCCCGCCCAGGCCAACCTTACAACCCTGGCCAATGAAGAACTCACAGCCATCCGCCAGAACAAGGTGGTTGGGATTAAAGCCATAACGCGACTGAATGCACTGGTAGAACCACTTGGAGCTATAGCGCCGTTCGTCAGGGATCATGCCCCCTTCACCCGAGCAGGTCGCCGTACCGGCCATCGTGGCGCCCCGCGCCAGCGCGGTTTTCGCCTCATAGCTGAGCGCGCCAAAGCTCATCCCGGTGATGTAAACCGGAATATCCAGCTCCAGCGGCACTTTTGCACGCGGGCCAATCACCGTCTTGGTCTCGCACTTCTCGCGATACCCTTCGATCACGAACCGCGTCAGCGTCCCGGGCAGGAATGTCAGATCATCCCAATGCGGGATTTTCTTGAACAGCGAGAAACCCCGCATCCGGTAGCGTCCCAGTTCCGACTTGATGTGGATGTCATCCATCACCCGCGGCGGGAAGATAAAGCTGTCGCCGATGCGGTTTACATCGCGGTCCAGCGCTTTTTTCTTGGGCAGATCTCCGTCAGCCATATGTCATATCCTTTCGTTCACAGGAATGGCACAGCCCCCATGGGGGCCGGGGCCGATTTACAGAATGAGTTTCTTCTCGGTGGGCTCGAGGTTGTCGTAGTTCCACAACATCTTGCCCGCGACGATCTTGGTGAAATGATCCACGCCCTTGTCGGGCATCAGGCCGTATTGCGTCAGCTTCCGCGTCAGCCACGCCTTATCAAGGTCGGTCAGTTCCGCCTCAACCGCGTCCACGCCAAGGCTTTTGATCTCACCACCGACAAAGATCGTGCCATCATACATACTGTCGCCCAGGTTCTTGCCGGCATTGCCGCAAACAACCATCCGGCCCCGCTGCATCATGAAACCCGACAGCGCGCCGGTGTCACCACCCACGATGATCGTGCCACCTTTCTGGTCGATCCCTGTGCGCGACCCAACCGAACCACGACAGACCAGATCGCCACCACGAATGGCCGCGCCGAAGGTCGAGCCTGCGTTTTTCTCGATCATGATCGTGCCGGACATCATGTTCTCGCCGCACGACCAGCCCACGCGACCATTGATGCGCACGTTTGGCCCGTCGATCAGGCCCACCGCAAAGTAGCCAGTCGAGCCTTCAATGATCAGGTTCAGCTTCGACAGAATACCAACCCCAAGGCTGTGCATCCCGCGCGGGTTCTTCAAAACGACTGTACCATAACCTTCGGCCATCAGCGCACGAATGCCCGAGTTCACCTCGGTCGTGGTCATCCCATCGCAATCCATCTCGGTGCGCTTGTTGAAATCCACATCAGGCGCCCACGGATAGGTGAACCGCTCCTCGGCATCAGGGTCAAATTCCACATACAGGGACTTGCCGGTCAACGCCTCGGTGCGCATGCCCAGCGCGGTCACCCGCTCTTCCTGGGTCATTTCCTTCAGTTCTGCGTCAGTTACGCCTGCCATACCCGGACCTCCTCATCATACGGGTCATACGTGTCGATCTCTTCGGGCAGGATCGCGCGGATCGCTACCTCTTCGCTTGCCATGGCAATCAGATCGTCGCTTTCGTAAAGAACCAGCGGTTTCGCGGCCATCGTGTCCTTGGCCATACCCAGCTGATCCTTTGTCGCCACCAGATATGTGAACACGCCGTCGATCTCTTCGATGGACTGGCGCAGGCTGTCTTCCAGCGAAACACCATTGGCCAGATTATGCGCAGTATAAACGGCCAACAGCTCAGAGTCACAGTTCGACATGAATCGGTGGCCCTTGCGCTCCATCTCGCGGCGCATGATCCAGTAATTCGTGATCTGGCCGTTATGCACCACGCTCACGTCATTATATGGAAATGCCCAGTAGGGGTGCGCGGACTTGATATCGACATCCGATTCCGTGGCCATGCGCGTATGCCCGATGGCATGCGTGCCCTGAAAATCATTCAGACCGTAGGCCTCTGACACCACCGTGGCATCACCCAGATCCTTGATCAGCTCCAGACCGTTGCCCATCGACAGGATCTCTACGCCGTCGGTCTCCTCGATATGCTCGGCCATCTCGCCGGTGTCGCCGCTGTGGCTCAGCACATAACGCAGCGAATACTCGCGCGGCGCGTCCTTGGCCTTCACCTCGGCGCCATGCTCTGCCAAAATCGCCTCCACCTCGGTGATGCGGTCCGCGATCACCTGGTGAATGCCGCGACCCTTGTCCATGTCTTCGGCTTCGGCCACCTTCAGGCGCATGATGTAATCGCCCTCGCTGGGCGTGCCATACACGGCATACCCGGTGCTGTCTGGCCCCCGGTGTTTCAGAGCTTGCAGCATCGCGGTCATTTCTGACCCGACGGCACTGCTTTTGCCCTTGTGAATTAATCCAGCAATTCCACACATCTGGAAGCGCCTCCTCTGGGTTGATAGTCGATAAACTGGCGGCGGGCTCCTCAACCCGCCGCCCAATGCATGGGATGCCTCAGGGAAGACATTCCATGTACGTCTCGTTGTCCCAATCCGTCACGGTGGACATGAACCGGGCATATTCGTCGTATTTGTATTCGTGGAACAGGCGGTACATCTCGCCGGGCATGCCCCGTTTGACGACCTCGCTGTTCTCCAGGAAATCCAAGGCCTCGCCCAAGGACATCGGCAATTTCTTGACTTGCTTGCCTTGTTCGATGGCTTCGTAAATGTTGCGCTCTTCCGGCTCTCCGGGATCCAGTTTGTTATCGATCCCGTCATCCATCGCTGCCAGCAGGGTTGTCCCCATCAAGTACGGGTTAACCATGCTGTCAACCGACCGGTACTCAAACCGACCCGGCGCAGATACGCGCAGACCCGTTGTGCGGTTCTGGAAGCCCCAATCGGCAAAGACCGGCGCCCAGAAGCCCGTGTCCCACAACCGGCGATACGAGTTCACCGTGGAACACCCCACAGCCGTCAGCGCCTGCAAGTGATGCACAACGCCGCCGATCGCTTCCAGGCCCTCCTTGCCCGGCATCTGCGGATCGTCATCATCCGGCATGAACGTATTCTCGCCGCCTTTGACATACATGTAGTTGTCGCGCATGCCCGGCAGGTCATCGGGGTCGTTGCCTGTCCGCACGAACTCATCCTCGCCACCACGCCACAGGCTCATGTTGTGGTGACAACCCGAGGCTGACACACCCATGAAGGGCTTCGTCATAAAGCACGCGAAGATTCCGTTCTCCCGCGCCACCTGCGCACAAATTTGGCGATAAGTCGTCAAGCGGTCCGCATTGCGCAGCACGTCATCGAACATCCAGTTCAGCTCAAGCTGCCCCGGCGCGTCCTCGTGGTCGCCCTGGATCATATCCAGACCCATCATGCGGGCATATTTGATCACCTGCATGCTAACGGGGCGCAGGGATTCAAACTGGTCAATGTGATAGCAATACGGTTTTGAATAGCCGTCCTTCGGCTTGCCGTTCTCATCGAACTTCAGCCACATCATCTCGGGCTCGGTCCCGATCCGCAGGCTGCGACCGTGCTTGTTTTTGAAGTCTTCGTGCATCCGGCGCAGGTTGCCCCGGCAATCTGAGGTCAGGAAACCACCGGGGTTTTCCTTTTCTTCACGGTTGCGGAACAGAGTGCAGTAAAACCGCCCGATCTGCGGCGCCCAAGGCAGCTGCATAAACGTTTCAGGTTCAGGAATACCGACCAATTCAGCCGCCTCCGGGCCATAGCCCAGATAGTTGCCCGCGCGGTCAGTGAACAGGTTCACCGTGGCGCCATAGACCAGCTGGAATCCTTTCATGGCCACTGTTTCCCAGTGGTCGGCGGGAATGCCTTTGCCCATGATTTTGCCGGTCACAGAGACGAATTGCAGATAAAGATATTCAATGCCCTTGGCATCGATCATCTTCCGCACTTCCTTGATTTTCTCGGCGCGACCCGGCGCTTCTACAAATCTTTCAAGATCGGTTTCGGCCACAGTGTAACTCCCTGATGTTATGCCGCGCTTAGGTCTTGCGCCTGTTTGCAGCGGTTTATTCGGTGGCAGCACAGAAGCGCACGACTCCCGCACCTTTAGCCACGATTCCGACGCGCGATCCAAAAGTCAACCGATTTTGATCCAAATACGCCGAAAACGCTGGTTTAAGTTAGAAATAGGTATATAATTGGTTCAAATTTGTGGAGGATTCGCGTGGCAGACGCACAAAGAATGGGCGCGGCAGACATCGCCGCCTTGGTGCGCCGGGAGATATCCAAAGGCACCTTGCAGCAACATGATCGCTTACCGCCCGAGCGGGTGCTTTCCGACACGTATGGTGCAGCGCGCGGTACGGTGCGCAAGGCGCTCATGCAGCTTGAGGAAGAGGGCTTTGTGGAAACCCGTCCCGGCAGCGGCACGTATGTCGTTCACCAGACCGAGACAGCGGCCGCCGGCGCGATCGAGAACGCCACCCCGTTGGAACTAATGGATGCGCGCTTTGCACTCGAACCGCACATCTGCCGCTTGGCCGTCTTGCACGGGCGTCGTGCCGATTTCGACGATATGGAAGCGCTTTGTAACCGCATGGAAGGTTGCGTCGATGACCCCGTTGCGTTTTCCGAGGCCGACACCGCCTTTCACCGTGCGCTGGCTGACAGCACACGCAACGGGCTTTTGATGTGGGTGATCGACCAGATCGCCAGTGTCCGCAGCCAGGATGACTGGACCCGCATGCGCCGCCTTACGCTGGATGGTCAGACCATCAACACCTACAACGCCCAACACCGTCAGATCTTGAATGCTCTGCGAACCCGCGAACCAGAGCGTGCAGCGAATGTGATGAAGGAACACCTGGAAACGGCGCGGCTGTCTTTGACCCGCGCGTCCGAGACTTAGCCAAATGGAAATAGGCCTGCATGTAGCAGATGCCGCACCCCAACAGGCCAGAAATCAATCGCGCATCGGCGACTTTTCGTGATATTCATCACCAACCAGAACAACGAGGGGATTGTCCGTGAAACATTCGCTGCCTAAGCGTCGCGATCCGTACAAAATGCTCGAGGCTGCAGTCGCGTCTGGATGGCAGACGATTGATACTGTGCCGCTCAAAGGTGATGGCACGTTTCTGGTTCTTACCTTGTCGGGCTTGATCCGTCTTGCCCGCAACAGGAAAGCATTTCGAAACCCTCGCAAAGCCGACAGCTACGGCCCGAAACGGATGACGGTCAACTCGGTGGAAACCGGTAACTACCTTGGCGCGATCGCGTGGAAATGGCCGGATGACGAAACAGACGGTAAAACGTAAAAACACAACCAAGCCAGCGCGTTCGTAGGTCGCTCTCCGCGCCCTAGAAAACTATTCTATGAATAACCGTTCCTATAAATGCTTCGCCGCTACGCATTGCCCGCCATTTTCAAAAGCCGCGCATAGTCATCACCGTAAAGAAATGACAAGAATTGCGCGACGAAAGCGCAGTTGTTGAAAAACAGATGAGTCGTCACGTCAGGCGCGCTCAGCGTTGCCGCAACGCTTGGAATGCAGCGGACGCCGCCCATCCTGCGAAAATGGCAATCGCCAACGACATAAGACCGTAGTAAAGCGGCTGTTCGCGCGAGAGGTTGTAAAGCCACCGTTCAAGCCCGACCTTGCGCACGTCAATCTGTGTCTCATAGATGGAAACCACTTTGCCCGCCCGCGTCAGGAAAATCCGCGTCGGGTAAAGACCTTCGGTCAGGTTGGACGGCAACGCGATCGAAGTTCGAAACAGCGTCTGTTCGTCCAGTGCAACGGACCCTTCTTGCAAATAATACGCACCATTCGCTTTGCGGATTCGGATCACGGCATCGGTAAAGGACTGAGCGTCGGCAACACCGCTGGGTGCGCCGACCGACCGGATCGCCCGTGGGATCGAAACCCGGTGGCGCAGGTCCTCGACATTCGACAAAACATCGCGAAGCGGTCCGGTTGTTGCAATGGCATAAAAACTTGGGGCCTCATCCACTTCAATGGAGTCAGTGTTTACCCAAATCCCAAAGCGACGTTCCTTGCGACGCACGACCACCGGCTCTTTCGGGCCGGCGACTGCGACCACCACGTCCAACGGTTCCTGCGGGATTGGCGTTTCGCGTTTCACTGCCCCGAAGACAAGGATTTCCGATCCTTCGAAAGTGGCTGTAATGGCCACCTGGTCTTTCGACAGCCCAAGCACAACCTGCTCTGCCATGGCTGGCCAAGCAAACAGGCATAAAAGGGCAATCAGCGTACGCATCAGTGCCCTCCCGCCACGCCAATGGAATAGAGCTCGGACGGCATGATCAACAGGTCCAGCGCCAACTTGACGCACACGGCCAAAACCATGATGGCGAGCAGGATGCGCAATTGCTCTGCCTTCAGGCGTGTGCCAATCGTGGTCCCGATTTGCGCGCCAATCACGCCCCCAACCAAAAGCAGGACGGCAAGTGCCACATCCACGGTGAAGTTTGTCGTGGCATGCAGCAGCGTCGTAAACCCGGTGACGAAAATGATCTGGAACAGGGAGGTACCAACAACCACCTTGGTCGGCATCCCCAACAGGTAGATCATCGCAGGCACCATTATGAACCCGCCACCGACACCCATGATCGCGGCCAGAATGCCAACACAAATGCCAACGATGACCGGTGGGATCACACTGATATACAAGCCGCTAGTACGAAACCGCATCTTGAACGGCAGTTTATGAATCCAGTTGTGTTTCTTGCGCGTCGGTGCAGAACCCTTCTTGCTGCGTCGAATGGCATTAAGGCTTTCGATGAACATCATCGCGCCAATGATGCCAAGAAAGACGACGTAGCACAGCCGCACCAGCAGATCGACTTGCCCCAGCGCCTTCAGATAGTTGAACACGACGACGCCAAGCGCCGCGCCAATCAACCCCCCTATCAGCAACACGGTGCCCATCCTGAGGTCGACAGTCTTGCGCCTCAGATGCGCCAAGACACCAGAAAAGGACGAGGCGACGATCTGGTTGGCCTCCGTGGCCACGGCAACGGCAGGCGGGATACCAATAAAGAACAAAAGCGGCGTCATCAAAAACCCGCCACCGACGCCAAACATGCCTGAGAGAATGCCCACCATCCCGCCAAGGCCCAGCAACAAGAAGGCATTGACCGAAACTTCGGCGATGGGAAGGTAAACAAGCACGATACCTGTTCCTTACACAGAGAAATCAGAAATGCGAAAAGACTTACATTTATCTCTTCCCATTTC